>JAQGHV010000363.1 GCA_028288785.1 Rhodospirillales bacterium
CCGGAGGCGCGGGCGATGCTCGCAGAACCTGCCGGTATTCTGCGGGCGCTGACCGACCGGCTCGCCGCGCGCCACACCGGCTACACGAGCGTCATGGCGGCACTCGCGGACATTGCAAACGCCCCGATGCTCGCGATGTCCGACATCCCCGAAGAGAATCCCGACGACCTCGAAGCCATGGATGCCTCCTGGGAAGAGGCCGCCGTCCGCTTCGGCCCCGGCGAGGCGGTCGATGCCTGCGGTACCGACCGTTTGCGCCACCAGATCCGGGCTGGCCAACGCGACGCACGGAAGAACATCGAGCACGCCGCGCCCAAGCGCGCGTCCGCCGCTTAAGGAGCATCCATCATGGAAGCCTGGCTCAACAACGCACTCTTCGGCTGGTATCCCTATGTCGCGCTGACCGTCTTCGTGGTCGGCAGCCTGCTGCGGTTCGATCACGCGCAGTACACTTGGCGCACCGGCTCCAGCCAGCTGCTCCGGCGCCGCCAGCTGAGCTGGGGCTCCAACCTGATGCATGTCGGCATACTCGCGATCGTCGGCGGCCACGTCATCGGCCTGCTGACGCCGGTCGTCGTGTTCGACACGCTCGGCATCAGCCATGGCTTCAAGCAGCTTCTGGCCATGGTTGTCGGCGGCATCGCGGGTATCGCCTGCTGGACCGGGATCGCCTTGCTGGCGCACCGGCGCCTGTTCGACGCCCGTATCCGCAACACCTCCACCTTCGCCGACATCGCCATCCTGCTGGTGCTTTGGGTGCAGCTCACGATCGGATTGGCCACCATCTTCATCTCGGCCAACCATCTCGATGGTCATGAGATGCTCAAGTTCATGACCTGGGCGCAGGGCATCATGACGCTCAACCCTGGCGTCGCGGTGGTGGTCGCCGATGTCAGCCCCGTCTTCAAGCTGCACCTCTTTGTCGGCATGACGATCTTCCTGGTATTCCCCTTTACGCGACTGGTGCACGTGTGGAGCGCGCCGATCTGGTATCTCGGCCGCAAGGGCTACCAGATCGTCCGAACCACGCGCGCCGTCGTAGGTCGCCCCAAGCCCGTCATCGCGACGCCGCAGGCAATTTTCATCCCGATCCGCGTGCCTGCCGCACAGCCCTACCCAGCCGCGGGGAGCGATTGAATCATGCGCATCGAAACTATTCGCAATGCCGCACCCAGGATCGTGGCGGTCAACGATTCCATCATCGCCAATGCCGATATCGCGCGCGAGGTCCAGAACCACCAAGGCGCCTCCCCGATCATCGCATGGGAGGCCGCGACCCGCGCCCTGGTGGTGCGAGAGCTACTGTCGCAGCGCGCCCAGGCGCTCGACCTCGTCGCGGAGCCGCGCAGCGAGAACGGGTTGCGGGAGACCGACGAGGAGGCCCTGATCCGCATGCTGCTCGAGGCGGAGGTCAAGACGCCTTTCGCCGAGGACGCGGATTGCCGCCGCTATTACCATTCGAACCTGGCGCGCTTCCGCAGCCCGGATCTGTACGAGCCGCTGCATATCCTGTTCAAGGCGACCCGCACCGACAAGGCCGCCTATGCGCAGGCCGTCATCCAGGCCGAGATCGTCCTGGCGGAAGTCCAGGCCTTCCCCAAGCGTTTCGAAAGCATCGCGAAGGCGCTGTCGGCCTGCCCATCCTCCGCCGAAGGCGGCCGGCTTGGGCAGGTCGCGCGCGGCGATACGACGCCGGAATTCGAGGCCGCCCTGTTGCCGCTGGCAGCGGGCGAGATCTGCCCGCAGGTGGTGCGCACGCGCTACGGCGTGCATGTGCTGCGGCTGGATCGCAAGTCGGCTGGCGCCGTGCTGCCGTTCGCGCAGGTTCGCGACCGTATCGCGACATACCTGGAGGCGAGTTCCTCGCGCCGCGCGGCCGCGCAGTATCTGACCTTGCTTGCGGGGCAGGCTCGGATCAGCGGCTTCGACATCGCGGGCACCACCTCGCCCCTCGTGCAGTAGGAGGCGGCGATGCTCGGCACTCTTCTGGGCGGCCTGACCAATGCGGCGGCGGCCGAGGAACTGCTCGCAACCCTCGCAGATGAGGCCCTGCTGTTGCGGGTCAGGAGCGCCGCGGCCGACAACGCCGTGACGCCGGGGACCTATGTCGCGGCGACCGTCCGTCAGCTGCTCGATTATGGCACCGAGGAGGTCTGGCTCGACCTGGTCGGCAAGATGGCCAATTCGCCGCAGCCGGGCGCGGCCGCCTTGCAGGCCATCCTGGCACGGGCTTTCCCCGCGCCGAACGCCCATGCTTGCTGTGGGCATGAAGGGCATGACCACGGCCAGCCAGAGCCGGTGCGGCGGCCGTCATGAACGCCATCAACCCGGCCCCCGGCTTCCCGACCGGAACCATGGCTTTCGAGGCAGCGCTTGACCGCGTCCTTGGTCTGGCGCCGGGCTTGTTGGCGGCTGAGACAATTGACGTGTCCGACGGTTCAGGGCGCATTCTGGCCGAGCCTTTCCGGGCGGCCAGCGACCTGCCGCGGCACCTCCCTCCTGCCTCGCGTGAGGTCAGCATGACACCGGCACGCACCACGCTCATCGTGCTGGTCTATTCCGACAGCGCCGCCGCGGACCGTGCTTTGCGCGGCACGGCACGGCGTCTCGAGGCGGCGGGCTGCCGCCTGGCCGGCGTCGTGCAACGCGACGACGGGCGCTCTGACCTGGCCGTCTGCGACATGTCGCTCGAGGAGCTTTCGAGCGGCGAAACCATCCCCATCTCGCGGGACCGGGGGCCGCATGCACGCGGCTGCCGCCTTGACCTGGGCGCGCTGCTCCGGGCGATGCAACTGGTCGCGACCGCGCTTGAGCAGCGGCCCGATGTCCTCATCCTGAACAAGTTCGGCAAGACCGAAGCCGAGGGCGGCGGGTTCCGCGACCTCATCGCGCAGGCAGTCGAAGCGTCGGTCCCGGTCCTCATCGCGGTGCCCTATCGCAACCAGGACCAGTGGCGAGCCTTTGCCGGTGACCTGGCGCGGGAGGTACCGGTGGAGGGGCTGGATGAGGCCGCGCTGGCGACCTCGCTCGCAGCAGGCCAAGCCGTACCGGACCGTGAGGGACCGGGCACCGGCGCGATGGACCCGGCCGCGTGAAGCAGCAGGGCATGCCCACGCCGGCGCTGGCTCATGTTGGCACCACGGGTCTGGCCCTGTTGGCGCACGGGTTCCGACCGTTCTTCCTGTTGGCCGGCATATGGGCGCCTCTTGGGGTGGGGCTCTGGGTGGCGGCGGTTTCGGGGCTCGCCGTGCCGGAAGGTCCGCTGCCGCTGCAGCGCTGGCACGGGCATGAAATGCTGGCGGGGTTCGTCGCCGCCGCCATGATCGGCTTCCTGCTGACCGCGGTGCCGAACTGGACCGGGCGTCGCGGCTATGCCGGTGTGCCGCTGGTTGCGCTGCTGGCGGTATTCCTCGCCGGTCGTGTGGCGCTGTTGCGGGGCTCACCGCTGCCCATCGGGGTGGCTGCACCGATCGCTCTGGCGGGGCTGCCAGCGACGCTGCTGCTGCTGCCGGCTCTGGTCAAGGCCGGCAAGCTGCGACTGGCGGGCCCGCCTCTGCTGGTACTGGGCTTCTGGGCTGGCGATGCGCTGATGCTCGGCGGGGCCGCCGGCTGGTGGCACGGCGAGACCTGGCGTGCCGGCCAGCTTCTGATGGCCAACATGGCTCTGGTGCTGGTCGGCGTGATCGGCGGGC
>JAQGHV010000376.1 GCA_028288785.1 Rhodospirillales bacterium
GCGCTCAACGCGCTCGCGGGGATTGGGCGTGCGTCCCGGGTCACCTACAACAGCGCGACGCAGTCCGGCTGCTTTGCCCTGGCCCTCGCCGGCCTCGGTGTAACGGTCAGCACCACCGCGCCGCTGCCCGAGGGGCTAGCCTGGCTCGGAACCGGGGATGGCCTGCCGGAGCTGGGTACGATGGGCATCGAGTTGCTGCAGAGCCGATGCGTCGCGGGCAGCGCGGCCGCCGTGGCGCTTGCGGCGGGCATCGTTCGCGGCTTTGCCGAAGCGCCCTAGCGTCGATCACAACATTGAACCCTGCGTTGCGACCGGCGGGTTCGGGGCCATTTTGAAGCCATGACAAAGAAATCGAGCCTACCTTCCGCTTGGTCCATGGGCCTGTTCGCCTGGAGCGCCGGCATGGTGTTCCTGACGCGTGGCACGAAGCTCCTCAGCGACCCCAAGGCTGGCGCGACCCTCGCCGGCATGGCTGCGGAGAAGCAGCGGGCCTTCGCGAACGGCGCCTTTGCTGCCGGACGGGCGATGATGCGCGGCGCTTCGCCGGCGCATGTGCAGGCGGCGGCACTTGCACCAGCGCGGCGCGCGGTACGTGCGAATTTTGCCAAGCTCGGCAGCTGACCTCTTATGGGCGATTGATCCAGAAGGTCGGCGCCGGCTTGTCACCCAAGGGTGCCCGGCGCCGAGTGCCTATTTGATCCAGATTTCCTTGCCGCGGGTGCGCAGCGGCGTGGCGAACTGTGCTTGAGTTCGCTTTTCTTGCCACTGCCGCAAAGCATCGCGGACCACCTCGCCCCGGTTCGCATAATCGCCTGTGGCAACCACTTCGGTGAGCAGCTCCGCCAGGTCTTTTGACAGGGTGAGCGTCATGCGAGTCGCCTCGGCCATGCGCAAACCTATCTGTGCAGGGACGGCAAGGCCAAGCGCGTCACGCCGGTACGCGGCCCGGCCAACCAGTCCTACATCCCCTCCAACAGCGCGATGATCTGCGCCGGCATCGCCGCCTGCGCGTCATGCGGCACGTCCAGTTCCATGAACCGCCAGTCCGGCCCCTGCTTCGCCCGCGCGCGCGCGCGGCTCGGCTCGATCAAGGCCAAAGCCGGGTTGGTGTAGGACACATAGGTCACCGGCCTTCCGTTGCCGGGCGGCGCCTTCAGCCGGATGGGCGTATCATAGGTTCCGAAGGGGTGCGGCGTGAGGCGACGGCCGAACCATTGCCTGACGTCATCGGGCAGCGGAAAGGCCGAGAGCGGCGGCACCGGCAGGGCTACCCCACCGCCGTGTTCGGCCACGGTGCGGCGCCGCGCCTCCTCGATCCCCGGCGGCAGCACGGAGAAGGCGGTCTCGCCATTCTCCGGCAGAAACGCGTCCAGGTAGACCAGGTGGCGAATGCGCTCGGGCATGCGGTCCGCCACGCCCGTCACCGCGAAGCCACCGAAGGAGTGGCCCACGAGGATGATGTCTGTGAGTTCCTCGGCCTCCAGCACGCCCAGGATGTCATCGACGAAGGTGTCGATCGAGATGGTGCGGGCGAGCAGGTGCTTGCGCTCGCCGAGGCCCGTCTGGGTCGGGGTGAAGACGCGGTGGCCTTTCTGGCGCAGGCCATCAGCGGTGTATTTCCAGATCCAGCCGCCGCCCCAGGCGCCATGCACGAGCACGAAGGTCTTTGGCGGGGTCGCAGGCGCCTGGGCCTGGGCCTGGGCTGCGCCGGCGGCAGCCAGCACCGCAGCACCGGCGACGATTGCACGACGGTCCATGACGGTTCTCCTCCCTGATGTTGGCTGCGGCGGGTGGCTAGTCTTCGAGCGCTTGATAAACCAGCGCATTGACCAGCCGGCGGTAGCGCTTGCGCAGCTCGCCTGGCACATGCGCCATGAAGACCACCGCGAGGCCGGACGCCGGGTCCACCCAGAAATTCGTCCCATGCACGCCGGACCAGCCGAACAGCCCCGGCTTGCCGAGCAGCCCCGCAACGCCGGGCCGGGTGCGAACCGCGACAGTCGCGCCAAAACCATACCCCGCGAGTGACGCATCGAAGCTGGCAATGGTGTTGCGCACGCCGTCGCCGAGGTGGTCCGAGGTCATCCAATCCACGATGCGCGGCGCCAGCACCTGCTCGCCTTCCCAGCGGCCGCGGTCGAGCAGCATCTGCGCGTAGCGCAGGTAGTCGGAAGCCGTTGAGGTAAGGCCTGTGCCGCCTGGATCCATCGCCGGCGGCACGGTGTAGTGCGGCACCTTCTGCGCCGCGCCCGACAGCGGGTCCTGCGCGAAGGGCTTGGCGAAGCGCTCGAGCCGGGCGAGGTTCAGCGTCTGCCCGGTCTCCGTCATGCCGAGGGGGCCGGTGATCCGCTCCCGCATGGCATCGCCGAGCCGCTGGCCGGACGCGCGTTCGACGACCAGCCCGAGCACATCGGTGGAGAAACCATATTCCCACACCGTGCCGGGCTCATGGCGCAGCGCGAGGCCGGCGAGCAGTGCCTCGCCCTCGGCCGAGGTTGGGCCTTCCTGGAGCAGGCCGGAACCGCCCGGATAGGACTTGTGCACGCTGGTGCTGCCGCGCCCTGCGCCGCCATAGACGAAGCCGGTCGTGTGCCGCATCGCGTCCAGCACGGTCATGGTCTGGGTTGCCGGGCGGGTCTCCAGCGGGCCGGATCCGGACAGCATGGCCTGGGTCTCGACCGCCACGCGGATATTCGCAAAGGCGGGCAGGTATTCGGCGACCGGGTCGGTCGCCAGCAGGCGGCCTTCCTGCATCAGGGAAAGTGCCGTGGCACCGGTGATGGGCTTGGTCATGGACGCGATGGCGAAGACCGCATCGGCCGGCATCGCGCGGCCGCTCTCGGGGTCCAAAGCGCCATGCGCCGCGGCGTGGATCAGCTTGCCGTGGCGCGCGATGGCCACCACGCACCCGGGCAGGCGGCGGGCCTCGATCTCGCGCTCCAGCGCGGCGCCCAGGCGGGCGAGCCGGGTGGCGGAGATGCCCTGCGAGCCAGGCTCGGCCTCGGGCAGGGGCGGGGTGGCGAAGGCGATGCTGGCCATGCGGGGGGCTCCTGGTGCGCTGGGCTGGGTAGGCCACGAAGCTTGGCGCGGATCGGGCGGATTAACCAGCCGCGGGAGCCTCCATGCGAGTGGAGTCCAAACCGCATCGAGCGCGCCAGCATCACAAGACAGCCAGTACGGGTTGTAGCCCTCGCCGGTGCGGACTAGTGACGGGTCATCGGCGCCGTGGCGGCGATCCATGTGAAATCTCAAGGTTCACCACGCATGGCCGAAGCAACTGCTGGCGCCCGAGGCGCCGAAAGCCCCCGTTTCGCTGACGTGCCGCACGCGAAGAGCGTTGTCACGATGGATGAAGCGGCCGGGGCTGCGCTGGTCCAGCGTCTGCACGAGGCCTCCAGCATGCTCGGCAACCAGCTGCGCACCGCGCGCGAACAGCTCGCGGAGATCGAGGCGCTGCGAGCCGATTACGCCAGGGGGCACCGCGCGGCTGACGCGCCGCCCCGGGACCTTACGGCCCGGGCGAGCGGCATCGTGCACCACCTCGCTTCCGGTATGCCTCCGATGCTCGGGCGAGTTTTGACCGCCGGGGTTCGCGTCGTCTGGTGGGGTGTAACGCCGCACCGGCTCCCGGCACGCATGAAGCGCTTGCGTGAACGTGGCCTGGCGCCCGCCGATGCAATCAAGGTCCTGCTCCTGGGTCGTTCACCCAACGCCTCTGGCCCGGCGCGGCACACCGAAGGGCATCTCCCGGCTGACGGCCCGGCTGAGCCGCAGCCCCGCATGATCGATGCGCTCCTCGAGCAGAGCGATGCGGCCGGGAGGGACGCCACCGCGCCGGTGTCCACCGCTGATATCCTGACGGAGCGCCTCACGACGCTGCGGCCGTTGCCGATCTTTGCCATCGACCATGGCCTTCGGCCGCGGCTGACGCTGGTGACCGACAGCATCGCCGCGGACAGCTTCTTCGGCGGCGTCGGCACCGCGACCATCCTGGCGGCGCTTTGGGCACGCCGGCGCGGCGCAGCGCTGCGCATCGTCACGCTGCGCGCCGAGCCGGTGCGCGACAATGTCGCGGCGTTGCTCAGCACGCTTGGCGTCGTGCCGCCCGAGCATGTTGAATTTCGCAACGCGGCGATGTTCGAGGGCGGCAAGCCGATCGATGTCGCCTCGGAGGACAGTTTTCTCACAACGTCCTGGTGGTCCACCGCCAACATGCTGGGGTCCATTTCGCCGGAACGTGTCACCTATATCCTGCAGGAGGACGAGCGGATGTTCTATCCGCTTGGCGATAACTGGCTCCGCGCGCAGGAGGTGATGCGCACGCCGGAACTCCGCCGCGTCATCAACACGCGGCTGCTGCATGATCACCTGGCTGCAACCGGGATCGACGGGCTCGACACGCATGGCCACTGGTTCGAGCCGGCTTTTCCCGAGGCGGCCTACTATCCGGATCGCACCGTGCGGCAGCGGCTGAACTTCTTCTTCTATGCGCGACCCAACAACCCGCGGAACCTGTATCTTCGGGGCATGGAGGCGCTCGGCGCCGCCCTCGCGGAAGGCGTACTCACCCGGGATGACTGGCATTTTCATTTCGTCGGCCGGGACCTGCCGCGCCTGAGCCTGCCGGGTGGCGTTCCGGTCACAGTGGTCGAGGGGCTGCCCTGGGACCGCTACGTCGCGATGGTCAGGCGCATGGATCTTGGCCTGTCGCTGATGCTGACGCCGCACCCGAGCTACCCGCCGCTCGACCTTGTCGCCTGCGGCGCGGTGGCGGTGACCAACAGCTTTGGTGGCAAGCAGGCGCTCGACGCGTATTCCGAGAACCTGATCTGCGCCGAGCCCAGTGTCGCGGCCCTGGTCGAGGGTCTGCGTGCCGGCGTGGCACTCGCGCGCGATACCGAACGCCGCGCCGCCAACCACGCGCGGCAGGGCCTGCAGCGTTGCTGGACGGCGGCTTTCGCGTCCACGCTCGACTGGCTTGAGGCCGGCTGAGCGATGTTCGTCGGATTGCCGCTGGCGCGGCGCTACAGTGATGCTTGGCAGGATGACTTCGAGCAGCGTTTCCAGGCGCTGACCGCACGCCGGCGCCGCATCGCCTACTATTACACCGAGCCGGACAACAGCACCTTCCGCTACCGCTGCTACAACATGGTGCAGACGGTTAATTCGGTGAGCGAGGACACCGGCGCCGCCTGGTTCTGCCGGGCCGATGGCGAGCGGCTCGCGCGCGTGGCCGATGCGGCGGATGTGCTGATCCTCGGCCGGGTTCGCTACGACACGCCGGTGGCGCAGCTGGTGGCGCGGGCGCGGGCCGGGGGGGCGCGCATCCTGTTCGATGTCGACGACCTGGTCTGCGACATCAGGCACATCGAGCTGGTGATGAATTCGCTCGACCAGGACACCGGCGCGGGTGGGAATTGGGACTACTGGTTCTCCTATATCGGGCGCATGGCCGCGGCACTGCGCCTGTGCGACGGGGCGATCACCACCAACGCCTTCCTCGGCGAGCAGATCGCGCGCGCTAGCGGCCTCCCGGTCGCGATCGTGCCGAACTACCTCAACCGGGAACAGGAAGCGGTCTCGCGCGCCATCGTATCGGCCAAGCGCGACAGCAATTGGACGCGGGATGGACGTATTCACATCGGCTACTTCAGCGGCTCGCCCTCGCATGCGCGGGATTTCGCGATCGTCGCGCCAAGCCTTGCCGCGCTGCTGGCCGAAGACCCGCGCGTCGTCGTGCGCCTGGCCGGCATGCTCGACCCGCATCCGGCACTGGAGCGCTGGCATCACCGGGTGGAAGTGCATCCTTTTACCGACTTCCTCAGCCTGCAGCGCCTGGTGGGTTCGACCGAGATCAGCCTCACGCCGCTGCAGGACAACGTCTTCACCAACAGCAAATCCGAGCTGAAGTATTTCGAGGCCGCGGCGGTGGCGACGCTCACCATCGCATCGCCCACCTTCACCTTCCGCCAGGCCATCGCGGAGGGCCGCACGGGGCTGCTCGCGAATGAGTTGGAATGGGGCGACAAGATCCGCCAGGCGATCGGCATGCTCGATGACGGCCGCTACCAGGAGATGGTGCTCGCGGCAGCCGACGCGGTCATGAGCAGCTATGGCAGTGCAAACCAATGGACGGCCATCGAGCGCGCCGCCTTCGGAGCCATGACCCAGCCGCCGAGGCCGCCCGCGATGCCGGCGCGTGCGAGCCTCGCGGCGCCAGCCCCGGTCCCGCGCCGACAGTCCATCCTGTCCATGCTGACGCCCGGCAGTCTCGGCCTCGAGATCGGGCCCAGCTACAACCCGCTGTTGCCGAAATCGGAAGGCTTCAACGTCGAGACGGTTGATTACGCAGCCCAGGCCACGCTCCGCGCCAAATACGCGGCGACCGTCAATGTCGATATCGGGCGCATCGAGGTGGTCGACCACGTCACAAATGGCCGCCCACTGACCGAGACGATCCCGCCGGGCAAGGCCTACGACTTCATCCTGGCGAGCCATGTCATCGAGCACACGCCCGACCTGATCGGTTTCCTGGCGGATTGCGCGGCCTACCTGAAGCCCGGCGGGCGGCTGGTGCTCGCGGTGCCGGACAAGCGCTTCTGCTTCGACCTCATCCAGCCTCTGACCTTCCTGGGCGACGTGTTGCAGGCCCATGAGGAGAAGCGTACGCGGCCGACGCCGATGGCGGTTCTGGCGAGCGTCGCTTACGACGTGCTCCGCGGCGGCGCCATCGGATGGTCGGCGCAGGAGATGCGGCCGCCGGCCTTTGCCGGAACGCTCGACAAGGCGATGGAACTCGCCGAGCATGTGCGCACCTCGCCGGAGTACGTGGACGTGCATTGCTGGCGCTTCGTTCCCTCCAGCTTCAGGCTGCTGATCGAGGACCTCCGCGCCGTCGGCATGACGACGCTGCGCGAGGCGGCCTTTCGCCATCATGGCGCGCATGAGTTCTTCATCGCACTGTCCGCCGATGGCGCCGGGCCGGGCATGGACCGGAATGCGCTGGCCGGGCTGATGGCCGATGAAACCGCGATGCGGCGTATATGAGCGGCGTGATCGAAGGCGGCGCCGCCACCATCGCTGCGTCGGATATTCAGTCGGCGTCGCGCCTGCTGGCGGAAGGTGCCTTCGAGACGGCCGCGGCAGCCTTCGCGGCGCTGAGTGCGGCCAACCCCCTCGACTCCGACCTGCCCGCCTTCCAGACCATGGCGCTGGCCAAGCTCGGTCGCCTCGATGACGCGGAGGCGGTGATCGCAGGGGCGCTCAACCTGCGCCTGAAGAACATCGTGCCCCTGATCATCGCCGCCGAAGTGGCGACCTTACGCTCCGATTGGCTGGTGGCGGCGTTGCGCTGGCGCCGTGTCGCCGCGGGCAATCCACGCAGCTATACGCGCTGGATGCGCTTCGAAGCACGCCCCGAGCCCGTAACCCCCTGGCTGCGTCATGTCGAGGCTCTGTACCGCGCCGGTGCCAACGCCGAGGCGGACGCTGCCTGGGAGGAGGCATTGGCATTCTTCCCCGACAACCCGGCACTTCTGCGCCTGCCCGCCGATATCGCCACCGAGAGTGGCAATTTCGCGCTCGCCGGTCAGCGGTGGACGGCGGCCCTGCAGCGTTCCGGCCGGCACCCGGCGATGGTCGGCGCAGCGCTCGGCGCCGCCTGGGAAGCCGGACCGCTGCTGCGTGAAGCTGGCACGGACGCAGCGCCCGTGCCGGAAGGCTACTTGGTGCCGGGCGCGGCCGCACAGGCTTGGAATGACGACCTCCGCGCGCAGGTGCCGCTGCACTACCAGCGACCGATAAGCCCGATCCCAAGCATCGAAATCATCCGCGGTGCATTGGTCATGCCGCACATGCCGCAGCCCCCGGACGCGCCCGCTGAATTCGCGCGCACCATGCGTGGCGGCGTGTTCGACCCGGAAGGGCGCATCGTGCCGAACGCCATCCAGCTCACCCGACCACATGTGCCGGATGCGCCGTTCGGGCCACTCGCCGCCTATGAGCCTCTGCCCGGCCGCTGGATCTTCGCCGCGGCCCACATCTACGCGCATATCGGGCACTTCCTGATGGATTGCCTGGGGCGGCTATGGGCGGCGGAACGTGCCGGCGGCCCCGTGGACGGCCTGCTTTTCCTGACCGCGTACATCCCGACGCTTGGCCCCGGCGGCTTCGACTTCCGCAGCCCTGATCGCCAGGCCCAGTTCATGACCAGCCCCGACCACAGCTACGTGGTCAACCTGCTGCGCATCTTCGGCGGTATTACCAATCACCGCGTCGCGACCCGCCCCATGCAGGTGGAGGAACTGCTGGTGCCGAGCCAGCTGCTCAGCCTTCGGCCGAGCGATGCGGCGAGCCACCCGTTGTTCCGCAATTTCGTGCGACGCTCGGTCCAGGCCATCTGCGACATACCTGGCCCGACGACGCCGACGCGCATCTATCTCTCCCGCGCGCGACTGCGCGAAGATCGCGGGCCCCTGCTCGGAGAGAAGGCGCTGGAGCGCAGCCTGGAGGCGCAGGGCTATGCGATCATCTACCCGGAAAAGCTTTCGCTGGATGAGCAGCTGCGCCTCTACTGGAACGCCACGCACATCATCACGGCGACCGGCACCGCCGCCCATATCGCGGCCATGGCAATGCGCGGCCGTCAGCATGTGGCGCTGCTGAAGCGGAACCCGAGCCAGGACGGGCTGTTCGACGACCAGCTCCGCGCGATGGGGGCGGCGAGCGTAACCTGGGTGGACGCGGTGTCCGGCCACTTCGAGGATCGCGCGCCAGCGGCGCCGCGCTTCCGTGTCTATCGCGCACCACATGCAGTGGATGTCGACCGGGCCATGACCGCGCTGCACCGAGCGGGCTTCGTGGATGATGCCAGCGCCGGCCCTGATGCCGCCTCCGAAGCTGAGGCTATGGCGCAATTCCTGGAACGGCTGCGCCGCTTCGCGCCGGACAGTGACTACAATTTCGTGCCGCGCCAGGGATGATGCACGCCCTTCCCGCCACGGTTGCACCACTGCTGGCCAGCCATGAC
>JAQGHV010000025.1 GCA_028288785.1 Rhodospirillales bacterium
GAGGGTGGGCTCGACGCGCATCCCGACGCGCGCGGCTTGCTCGATGCCTGGCTCGTGGCGCCGCCGCCGCCTTCGCTGGCGGAAGCCTGGCGCGGCTATGTGCAGGCGATCACGGCGGCCATGGCGCCGGCCGAGCGCGACAGCCTCAAGCGCGAAGTGCTGGGCCGGGCGCGCCGCGTGGCCGAGGCCACTGGCGGCTTTCTCGGCCTGTCGAGCAGGATTTCCGCGGCCGAGGAAGCTGTGCTCGTCAGGCTCGCGAGCGCGTTCGGAGTGCCGGCATGATCGTCGACCTGCGGATCTACACTTGCATCCCGAACCGCATGAGCGAGTTCGTTGCGCTTTATGAGGCCGAGGCCTGGCCGATCCAGAAGAAGTACCTGGGCAATTGCCTCGGCTGGTACACCACGGTGGAAGGGGCGCTGAACAGCGTCGTCCACCTCTGGGGCTATGCCGACCAGGGCGACCGCGAGAAGCGGCGCTCGGCGATGGCGGCATCCCCGGAATGGCAGGCGTACCTCACAAAGGCGGCGCAACTCGGCGCCATCCAGCACATGGAAAACCGTATCCTGAAGCCGACCGGCTTTTTTGAGGCGTTTAAGGCCGCTTAGGCCCTCAAGCGCCGGGCACCCTACCGGCGGCGCCCGCTCGGGCTTGCGGTCCGCGTGGACCGATAGGTCGAGTGGCGTGAGGCGCGTGTCACGCGCTCGGGCTCTACCGGACGCTCCCTGCGGTTTACTTCAACGGCCGTGCTTCATAGCCGTGGAGGTAAGCATCCGCGTCTTGATCCACACGGACAGCGCCGCCGCCAGAACGGCGGCGAGGGCGAAGCCGGCGGGGTAGCCGGCACCCGCGATCACCGCGCCGAACAGCAGAGACCCAAGGCTCTGGCCCAGGAACAGCGCCATGGCGAAGGCGGAAACCGCGGTGGCGCGCGCTTCCGGCAGTGCCTCGGTCGCGCGTGCCTGGAGCACGCCATGGAACATGAAGAAGGCGAGCCCAGCCACCACCTGGCAGGCCACGACCACCGCCCAGTGCCACGCGACTGCGAAGCCCATCAGCATCGCCGCGAGCAACATCCCGCCAGCGAGCACCAGGCCACCCTCACCAAGCCGGGCCACGAGCCAGCGCGCCGCGCGGGTATAGGCGAAGGCACCCACGCCAAAGCCGGCGACGGCGACGCCGGCCTCGGCTGCGGACAGGTGAAAATCCTCAATCAGGAAGGCGCCGATGAACGGGAAGGCGCCACCGAACAGCAGGAAGCCGTCGAGCGTCGCGGCCAGCAGCAGCCGCCGCCCGGCCGGGCGCCTCAGAAGGTTCTGGAAGCCGGACAGGCCGAGCCCGCGCGGCGCCGGCCCTTCCGGCCGCTGCCACAACCCGCGGCCGAGACGCAGCGATAGCGGCACGACGCAGCCGATGGAGAGCACGCCCAACAGCAGGAAGGCGGCGCGCCAGCCGAAATATTCGCCGAGCACGCCGGCCGCCGGTGCGGCGAGCAACTGCGCCATGACCATGCCGGTGAGGAAGCGGCCCAGCACCGCCTGGCGGTCCGCGTAGTCCACGGTGTCGCCGATCCAGGCCAGCGCCAGCGGGATGATCGCGCCGGCGACAAGCCCGGTCATCGCACGGATGACCACCATCAGGCTGAGGCTGGTCGCGAGCACCGTCGCGGCGGTGAGGATGCCGTAGAGCACGACCGCGGCGCAGACCACGCGCAGCTTGCCATGGCGGTCGCCGACCGGACCGACCACAATCTGGCCCGCTCCATAGGCGATCGAGAAGGCCGCGATGACGACCGACACGGCGGCGAGGCTGACGCCGAACTCTGCGCCGACCATGGGCAGCAAGGGGTCCAGCATGCGCATTCCGCAGCCGGCGGCGAAGGCAGCCATCGCCAGCCAGGGCAGGATTTCTATGCCGGGTGGGCGGGGCAAAGCAGGGTGGCCTTTCAAAGCTGCGCAGGGACGCTCGCGCCTTTATCGACGGCCCGCCAAATGGCGGTCCGCACGAGGTGTGAAAACCGAGCGCCACCGGGGAACGCGGCAGCGGCCAGAGAGTAACCGCCGACCACGGCGGGACTTACGGCAGCGCCTGCAATTGGCGCTCGACGGCGCCTCGCCAAGGCGCATCCGGTGGCGCATCCGCAAGCAACCGCTGCCAGCTCGCCCGCGCCACCTCCGGCTGTCCGCTGCGTGCCGCTACCAACCCGCCCAAGAAACGCAGTCGAGGATCGGCGGGGCTTTCGGTGAGGGCGCGTTGCAACACCCGTGCCGCGGCGGCCACCTGGCCGCGCTCGATCTCGATCTCGGCGACATCCGCCGCTAGACCGGCATCGAAGCGGATCGCGAGCGCCTGGGTCCATGCCTCCGCAGCCTGGGCGAAGCGCCCCCGCCCGCTCTCCGCATTGCCGAGCAGGACCAAGCCCTGGCGAAGCTCGGCGCTGTCCGCCGGCATCCGCGCGAGGCGGTCGCGCAGCGTCGTGAACAGAGCCTCCTCCTGGGCCAACTGCACGCGCCGCTCGATATAGGGCGCGGATGGCATCTCGGGGACGCCGCCCACGAGGTAAACGGCCATCGACAGCAGCGGCACCAGCGTCAGGGCGGCAAGCAGCGGACGCATCGCGCTGGGTCGCGCGGCGGCGGTCTCCTCGCTCGGCGCGGCGAGAAGGCGGCGTTGCACCTCGAGCAGGGCGCCACGATGCGCGGCCTCATCCATGCGGCCCTCGGCCAGTTCACGGTCGATCTCGGCGCGCTGCGCGGTGTAGAGCGCGCGATCCGCCTCGACCCGGCCGCGGGTGCGTGCAGGGCGCAGCAAGGCGAGCGCGAGCGGCGCCAGCGCCAGCACGGCAAGGCCCAGTATCAGAAGCCAGGTCATGCCCGCGGCGTCTCGTCCAGTTGCGCCAAGCGCGAGCGTTCGGCCTCGGTGAGCGGGGCGGCTTCGGGCGCCGTGGCGGCGCGCCGGCGCATGGTGCGGATGGCGAGGATCCCGCCCAGCAGCGCCAGCACGGGCGTTGCCCAGAGCAGCGCGGTCGCGGCATTCACGGGCGGGCGCAGCAGCACAAAATCCCCATAGCGGTCATGCACGAAGTCGATGATGCGGGCATCGTCGTCGCCGGCAACCACCCGCTCCCGCACGATGCGGCGGAGGTCGGCGGCGACCGCGGCGTCGCTGTCCTCGATCGACTGGTTCTGGCAGACGAGGCAGCGCAGGTCGCGCCCGATGGCCTGGGCGCGCGCCTCCTGCGACGCATCGCGCAGCCGGTCCTCGGGATTGCCCACCGCCGCGAGCGCGGGCATCGCCAGCACGCACAGGATCAGCAGCGCGCGCATCATCACGCGTAGCGTCGCAGGAGCGGCGTCAGATCCTGCTCGAACACCTCGGGCGTGATCGGCCCGGCCCAGCGCCAGCGCACCAGCCCGTCCTTGTCTAGGAGATAGGTCTCCGGCACGCCATAGACACCCCAGTCGATCGCGACGCGGCCCGGCGCATCGACCCCAAGGCGCTGGAACGGGTTGCCGTGGCGCGCGAGGAACGCCTGTGCGGCCGGCGCCTGGTCCTTGTAGTTCACGCCGAACACCGGCACGCCCTGGCGCGCCAAGCGCATGAGCTGCGGGTGCTCGACGATGCAGGGCACGCACCAGCTCGCCCAGAAATTGACCAACGCTGGGCGCCCGAGTCCGCGCAGATCGGCCGCCTCCAGCGCCGGGCGGTCGATGCCTTCCATCGCCGGTAGCGTGAAGTCGGGCGGCGGGTGACCAACCAGCGTGGATGGCACGCCGCGCGGATCAAAGCTGCCCGTGCGCATGCCGTTCAGCATGGCGTAGAACCCGACGCCGCAGCCCGCCGCGACGCCCAGCGGCGCAAATAGCAGCCAGCGCCGGCGCGATGTCTTGGCTACCTCGCTCATGCCGGTGACGTCGCTCCCTTAGGTGCGGGTGCGGCGACGCGGGTGCGCCGGTCAGACAGTGACAGGCCGCCGCCCAACGCCATCACCAGCGCGCCGATCCAGATCCACGGCGCCATGGGGTTGCGGTGCAGCCTCAGCACCGCCGCACCTTCCCGCTCATCGCCCATCACGGCATAGAGGTCCTGAACGACATTGGTGTGGATCGCGGCCTCCGTCGTGTTGATGCGCGCCACCGGGAACCAGCGCCGCTCCGGCTCCAGCACCGTCACCACCGCGCCGTCGCGGGACACCGTCACCGTCGCGCGCCGCGCCGACCAGTTCGGCCCCGCCACGTCGCGCACGCTCTCGAGCCGCCATTCATAGCCTGCAAGTCGATGAGTCTCGCCCGGCCGCAGCGAAACGAGCGCGTCGGTCGCCAGCCCCATTCCCGCCAGCCCGGCGATGGTCACGCCCATTCCGGCATGGCCAAGCGCCGCACCCCAGGCCGCGCGCGGCAGGTTGCGCGCACGGTTGAACGCGTTCCGCGGGCTGGTGCGGAACACGCCGCTCCGGTCCGTAACATCCGCCACCGCCCCAAGCAGCAGCCACGCCGCCGCCGCGAACCCGATCGCCGGCCACACCGGCGCGCCGAGCACGATCTGCGCGACCAGCCACACTCCGAACGCGCCGAGCATCACCCACCACAGCCGCTGCAACGCGCCCCAAAGCCCGGCGCGCTTCCAGGACAGCATCGGCCCCACCGCCATCGCCGCGATCAGCGGTGCCGCCAGCGGCGCCGTCGCCGTGTTGAAGAAGGGCGGACCCACCGATATCTTCACCCCTAAAATCAGGTCCGCGAACATCGGGTAAAGCGTGCCCACCAGCACCACCGCCAGGATCGAGCAAAGCAGCAGATTGTTCAGCACCAGCGCGCCCTCCCGCGACACCGGCGCGAAAATTCCGATCGGCGAAAGCCGCCCTGCCCGCCAGGCGAACAGCGCGAAAGCGCCGCCCACATAGACCATCAGCAGCGCCAAAATGAACACGCCGCGCGACGGGTCGGAGGCAAATGAATGCACCGAATTCAACACGCCCGAGCGCACCAGGAACGTCCCAAGCAGCGACATCGCGAACGCCAAAATCGCGAGCAGCACCGTCCAGGTCTTCAACGCCTCCCGCTTCTCGACCACGATCGCCGAGTGCAGCAGCGCCGCCCCCGCCAGCCACGGCAGCAGCGAGGCATTCTCCACCGGATCCCAAAACCAGAACCCGCCCCAACCCAGCTCGTAATAAGCCCACCACGACCCCAGCGCGATGCCGAGCGTCAGGAAACTCCACGCCGCCAGCGCCCAAGGCCGCACCCAGCGCCCCCAAGCGGCATCCACCCGCCCCTCCAGCAACGCCGCCACCGCAAAGGCAAACGTCACCGCATACCCGACATAGCCGAGGTAAAGCAGCGGCGGATGGAACGCCAAACCCGGGTCCTGCAAAATCGGATTCAACCCATTCCCATCAACCGCCGCCGGCCACACCCGCTCGAACGGGTTCGACGTGAAGATGATGAACGCCAAAAACCCCAGCGCGATAAACCCCAGAATCCCAATCACCCGCGCCTGCAACGCCGTCGGCAAACTACGCCCAAACCCCGCAACCGCCCCGCCACACAACGCCAGAATCAGCACCCAAAGCACCATGGACCCCTCATGGTTCCCCCAGGCGCCACTCAACTTGTAAAGCAGCGGCTTCGCCGAATGACTATTCGCCACGACGTTCGAAACCGTTGTGTCATTCACCGCAAAACACCACAACAACGCCCCGAAGGCGGCCATCACAGCAATCAACTGCCCCACCGCCAAAGCCGGCGCCGCCCCCATCGCCCGAGCCGCCCCAACATGAGCCCCCCACACCGGCACCACCGCCTGCACCAACGCCAGCACACACGCCAACGCCAACGCATAATGACCAAGCTCGGGAATCATGCGGGGTGGGTTCCTTGAGGGAGGGAGCAAGGCCGGGGCTCTGCCCCTGGACCCCGCCAGGATCGTGTCGATCCTGGACCTCCCTTTGCTGCTTCTCGGATTCGGGAAGGGGTTGAGTCTCGCCGGAGGCGAGCCGGGTTGGCGAGGGGGCGCGTGGCGGAACCTCGACCAAGGAGAACTCCCTTGACGCGCGCCCTCGCCAACCCGGCCCAACATCGATGAAATTCCAGCCCTCCCAACTCAGAACCACAAGCGCAGGGGCCCAGGGATCGACGCGATCCCCGGTGGGGGGCAGGGGGCAAAGCCCCCGGCCTTGCTTCCTCCCTCACGACCCGCTCCGTGTGTTCCACGTGCTGGCCGCTGGTGGTGGTCCTTGGTTGGGATTCCAATGTCCGGAGCGGCGGAGGGCGTCGGCGACGTCGGGGGGCATGTAGGCTTCGTCGTGGCGGGCCAGGACTTCGGAGGCTCGGAAGGTGCCGTCGGGGGAGAGGCGTCCGAGGGTGACGACGCCTTGGCCTTCGCGGAACAGGTCGGGCAGGACGCCGGTGTAGGTGACGGGGATGGTGTTGGCGCCGTCGGTGACGCGGAAGCTGGCGTTGGGGCGTCCGTCGTTGCCGAGGGTGCGTTCGACGCTGCCGTTCTCGACGAGGCCGCCGAGGCGGAAGGCTCGACCGCCTGGTGGAGCCTCGCGCGCGATGTCCGAGGGGGAGCGGAAGAAGACGAGGTTGTCCTGGAAGGCGGTGAGGGTGAGCGCGGTGGCGCTGCCGATACCGAGGGCGCAGAGGCCAAGGATCATCAGGCGGCGGTGTTTGCGGGTCATGCGCGCGGGTCCAGCTCGGCGAGGCGCGCGCGGGCGGCGCGGTGACGGAGCGCGGCGTTGACGGCCAACCCGCCGAAGACGAGGGCTGTGAGACCGTAGCTGATCGCGACGTGCCACCAGTGCAGCGTCATGCTGGCGCACCTTGGGGCACGCGGCCGGAATCGTGCCGCCGGGCGCTGGCGAGTTCCAGGCCTCGGATGCGGCGTTCCATCACGGCGCTGCGGGCGCGCGCGAGGATGAGTGCCGCGAACAGGAGCGTGAAGCCGAGCGCGCAGGTCAGCAGTGGGTAGAGGATGTCCACGTGAAGACCGGGTGCGGCGAAGCGGGTGACGCTGGCGGGCTGGTGCAGCGTGTTCCACCAATCGACTGAGAATTTGATGATCGGCACGTTGACACCGCCGATGAGGGCCAGGATGGCGCCGGCGCGCGCGCCGCGTTCCGGCTCGTCGAAGGCGCGGACTAGCGCGGCGTGGCCGAGCCACAGGAAGAACAGGATCAGCACGGAGGTAAGGCGCGCGTCCCACACCCACCAGGTACCCCACATGGGCTTGCCCCAGAGGCTGCCGGTGGCGAGGCACAGCCCGGTGACCGCGGCGCCGACCGGCGACATCTCGCGCGCAGCGAGGTCGGCGAGCGGGTGGCGCCAGACCAGCGACAGGATGGAGACGACGACCAAGCCGGTGTAGCCGCCCATCGCGAGCCAGGCCATCGGCACATGGACGTACATGATCCGCACCGTCTCGCCCTGCTGCCAGTCCGGCGGTGCAAAGGCGAGGCCCCACACGATGCCGGTGCCGAGCACGAGGATTGCGCCCCCCCAGAGCCACTGCATGACTGCGCCGGTCATGCGCAGGAAGCGGCCAGGATTGGCGAAACGGTGCAGTCCCCCGCCGAGCGCGGGGCGCACGGGGGCCAAAGGCTCCGTCGGGTCTTGGGTCCTGGCGTCCACGGCCTCAAACTAGGGGCTTATGCCCCATCCTTGAAGGTGTCCCATGCTCTTCGCCGTCCGAATCACCGACCTGCCCGGGATGGGCGCCACCAGGCGCTCCGTCCGGGATGCCCATATTGCCTATCTTTCGGCTCATGCCGCGATGCTGGTGCTCGCCGGCCCGGTGATGGATGGGGAGGGAAATTCCACCGGGTCCGTGCGGGTGGTGGAGGCTGTGGACCGGGCCGCGGTGGAGAAGCTGTGCGCCGAGGACCCCTTTGCGATCGCCGGATGCTTCGCGAAGGTGGAGATAGATCCCTACCGAATCGTGTTCCGGGATGGCCGCTTGGCCGAGTGACGCCTTGATACCAACAGTCATAAAGAATGACCGCTGGTATCGCCTTCTCTCGCCTTGGGTGTGACGCGATAATCTGCGGCCCGCTTGGCTTCCCTGGATGATAGGCGGTGCCCGTTTGGGCGCCTTGGCACTCGCGCCGCTGGCACGAGGTCCTGATGCCGCCCGCGAGGCATGTAGCCTTCCAGCGCGCTTGTGCGTTAAGCGTTCGACGCGCGCATGCTGGCGCGGCCGAAAATCAGGGGTGCGACAGGGAGAGAGCGTGCGGCCCATCCGGCCGGCTTGCTCCTTGGCTCATTCCGGCTTCAAGGGATCAGGACCATGGAAAAATTCCTCGCCGGTCGCGGCGCGCTGGTCACTGGTTCGACCAGCGGCATCGGCCACGGCATCGCGAAGCTGCTCGCCAAGGCCGGCGCCAAGGTCATGCTCAACGGCTTTGGCAAGCCCGAGGAGATCGCCCGCGCCCGCGCCGAGATCGGCGCGCTCATGGGCGTCGGCGAGGCCCCCTACTCCGGCGCCGACCTGTCGAAGCCCGAAGCCGTGCGCCAGATGATCAAGGACGCCGAGGCCGCGCTCGGCACGCTCGACATCCTGGTCAACAATGCCGGCATCCAGGTCGTCTCCCCGATCGAGGATTTTCCCGACGACAAGTTCGACGCGATCATCGCGATCAACATGAGCAGCAATTTCCACGCGATCAAGGCGGCGCTGCCGGGGATGAAGGCGCGCGACTGGGGCCGCATCATCAACATCGCCTCCGCGCACGGCCTCCGCGGCAGCCCCAACAAGGTGGCCTATGTGATGGCGAAGCACGGCGTCGTCGGCATGACCAAGGTGGTCGCGCAGGAGGTGGCGCAGACGCCGATCACCGTGAACGCAATCTGCCCGGGCTTCGTCCGCACCCCGCTGGCCGAGGCGCAGCTCGCCCCGCTCGCGAAGCAGCATGGCGTCAGCGAGGAGGTCGCGCTGCGCGACTACCTGCTGGAGAAGCAGCCCTCCAAGCGCTGGATCGAGGTCGATGAGGTCGCGCAGATGGCACTGTACCTGTGCGGCCCCGGCTCGGGTGGCGTGACCGGCACGGCGCTGTCCATCGACGGAGGCTGGACCTCGGCGTGAGCGAGACACCGGCGCCGAAGAAGCGCGTCAGCCTCGCACTCCAGGGTGGCGGCACGCATGGTGCCTTCACCTGGGGCGTGCTCGAGCGCCTGCTCGAAGATGAACGGATCGAGATCGATGGCGTTTCCGGCACCTCGGCGGGCGCGATCAATGCCACGCTGGTGGTGCAGGGGCTGATCGAGGGCGGCGCGCCCGGTGCCATCGCCTTGCTGGACAAATTCTGGCGCGGGCTTGGTGCCGGGCTTGCCATGAGCCCGCTGCAGTCGACGCCGCTGGAGAAGGCGATCTGGGGCTACGACCTCACCTATTCGCTCGCCTACCGCACCTTCGACGTGATGGCGCGGATGCTCTCGCCCTACCAGATGAACCCCTTCCCCTTCGACTGGAACCCGCTTCGCCAAGCGCTGGAGAAGCACATCGACTTCACCATGCTGCGGGAGACCGCGAAGGCACCGCGGCTGTTCGTCTCGGCGACCAACGTGCGCACCGGCAAGCCGCGCATCTTCTCCCGCCGCGAGATCACGCCCGATGCGCTGCTCGCCTCGGCCTGCCTGCCGCAGGTGTTCAAGGCAGTCGAGATCGACGGGGATCCCTATTGGGATGGCGGCTACCTCGGCAACCCCGCGCTCTGGCCGCTGTATGAGCATGGCGGCCCGCCCGACCTGATGCTGGTCATGCTCAATCCGCTGGTGCGCGACGAGATCCCGACCAACGCATCGGACATCGTCAACCGGCTGAACGAGATCACCTTCAACGGCAGCCTGATGGCGGAAATGCGCGCGATCGATTTCGTGCAGCGGCTGCTCGACACCGGCCGCCTGGAACAGCCGCGCTACCGGCGCCTGTTCATCCACGTGATCGAGGATGAGGACCGCATGCGCGGCTTCAAGCTCTCGACCAAGTTCAACGGCGACTGGGAATTCCTGGCCACGCTCCGGCAATACGGGCGCGAGGCCGCGGATCGCTGGATCAAGGCCAGTTTCGACAAGCTCGGCCGCGAGAGCAGCGCCGATGTGCGGGCGATGTATCTGTAGCGAGTTTGACCGCCCTCAGTCCCGCCACGGATGCTGCGCCCAAAGCGCGGCATACTCGTCCCGCATGGCCCGCAGAGCGGTAAGGTATTCATCAGGCCCCACGTAGCGCAGCGGCAGATCCTGCTGCGCCGCCGAACGCAGAAACTCCGCGTCCCGCAAGGCGAACTCAACCGCACCGGCAAGCCGCGCAAGCACCGGCGCCGGCATGCCCGCGGGCGCCGCGACGCCGCGCATCGAGCTCTGCACGATATCGATTCCCTGCTCGCGAAAGGTTGGCAGTTCGGCTGCCGCGCTCCACCGCCCGTCGCGCATTTGGCCCAGCGCCCGCAACAGCCCCGCGCGCTGGTCCGGCAGCCCCTCCGCGATGTTCATCGCCGCGAGCTGGATGGTCCGCGCCAGGATCGCATTCCGCACCTGCGACGATCCTGCGAAGGGGATGTGCAGCAGCCGGGTGTTCGTGATCCGCTCGAACGCAAGCGTCGCCAGGTGGTCGTCGGAGCCGACGCCCGTCGTGCCATAGGAGATCGTGCCAGGCGCGGCGCGCGCCGCCCGCACAAGATCATCAAGCGTGCGGATCGGGCTGTCGCCATTCACCCAGTACCCGCAGGGGTCATCGACGATATTCGCTATCGGCGAGAAATCCTCAAGCCGGTACCGCGAACGCCGCTCAATCGGGATCGTGACGATGTTGGGCGTGTTGATGAAGCCGATCGTGTATCCATCCGGCCGCGCCCGCGCCAACTCCCCCCAGCCGATCTCACCGCCCGCACCGGCGCGATTCACAATGACAACCGACTGCCCGAGATCCTTCTCCATCGCGCGACCCAAGGTCCGCGCCGCGACATCCGTGCCGCCACCCGCGGCAAACGCGACAATCATGGAAATCGCCCGGTCTGGTGACCAAACCGGCTGCGCCCGCGCCACACACGGCACCAAACCCAAAGCCAAAGCGCGCCGTGACACCCTCATCGCATTCCCCCCGTGCGCCATGTTGCCCAGCGCTGGGGTGGATGATGGCGACGGTGCCGGAATGAGGCAAGGCCCGGGCCTTTGCCCCCAGACGCCCACCGGGGATCGCGCCGATCCCCCGGCCCCTGCGTGTGTTGGTTCTTGGTTTGGGAAGGGCTGGGCCTTCATCGAAGGGGGCCGGCTAGCCGAGGGCGGCGCATCGCGGGCGAACCTGTCGGGCAGCGCCGACTTAGCACCGCCCTCGGCTACCCGGCTCGCCTCCGGCGAGCCTCAACACCCTCCCAAATCCAAGCACCAACAAAGGGAGGTCGAGGATCGACACGATCCTGACGGGGTCCAGGGCAGCGCCCCTGGCCTTGCCTTCACTTCCGGAACAGGTTGCCCCCATCCACGTCCACGACCGTGCCGCTGAGATAGGCGCCGCGTGCCGAGGCGAGGAAGACGCTGAGCCAGGCGATTTCCTCGGGTTCGGCCGGGCGTCCGAAGGGGAGGTCTTCCAGCATTTCTTCCCAGCGCGATTCGTCGCCGTATTTCTGTTGGGCGCGGTTTTTGGAGAGGGTGACGATGCGGTCGGTGCGGGTGGCGGCGGGGTTGATGCCGGTAACGCGCACGTTGTGGGCTGGGCTGGCGCCGCCGAGGGCACGGGTGAAGGCGATGAGGGCGGCGTTGCCGGCGGCACCGCAGATGTAGTCGGCTCGGGGTGCCTGGCCGGCCATGCCGATGATGTTGACGATGGCGCCGGATTTCGCGGCTTCCATCTGCGGCATGTAGAGCTGGCAGAGGTGGATGTAGCCCATCACCTTCAGGGCCCAGGCGGTGCTCCAGCGGTCCATGGTGATGTCGGCGAGCCGGCCGCCGGGGATGGCCCCCGCGTTGTTCACCAGGACGTCGATGGTCGGGTGCGCCTCGGCGAGGGCGCTGCGGGCGGCGCCCTCGGACAGGTCGGCGGCGTGGATGGTGACGCCGACATTGTGCTGCTTGCGGATGCCCTCGGCGGCAGCTTCGAGTGCCTCGGCGTTACGGGAGACGAGGATGATGTCGCACCCCTCGGCGGCGAAGGCTTCGGCGCAGGCGCGGCCGATGCCTTTGGAGGCACCGGTGACCAGCACGCGCTTGGAGCGCAGGTCCATATCCATGGTCTAGATCACCAGCTCGATGAGGAACGGTCCCGGCCGCGCGCAGGATTGCGCGAGCAGGTCGCCCACCTGGTCGAGGGTGGTGGCTTGCGCCGCTTCGACGCCCATTCCGTTGGCCAGTTTCACCCAGCTGAGGTCGGGGTTGCCGAGGTCGAGCATGTCCATCGCGGTGCGGCCGGGATTGGCGCCGACGCCCTGATACTCGCCGAGCAGGATCGCGTATTTGCGGTTGGCGAGAACGATGGTGGTGACGGGCAGCTTCTCCCGCGCCTGGGTCCACAGCGCCTGGAGCGTGTACATGCCGCTGCCATCCGCCTGCAGGGCGATGACACGGCGGCCGGGCGCACCCATCGCCGCACCTGTGGCGAGCGGAAAGCCGCAGCCGATGGCGCCGCCGGTGATGTGCAGCCAGTCATGCGCGGGTGCCGCGAAGGTCTCCTTGTAGAAGCCGCGGCCGAAGCTGACGCTTTCATCGGCGATGATGCAGTTTTCCGGCATCAGCGCGGCGATGGTGCGCGCGAGGCCTTCCGGCGTCGGCGCACCGCGGGCAGCTTCGGGACGGGCGCCGGGATCGGGGATGGCGGCGTCAGGCGCGCCGAGTTCCTCGACGAGTGCCATGAGGGCCGCCTCGGCGTGCTGTTCGTAGCGCGTCAGCACGTGCACGCCGGCGTTCTCCGGGTAGTGCTTGGAGGGCTTGCCGGGGTAGCCGAAGAAGCCGACCGGCGCCTTGGCATTGACCAGGATGATGTGCTCGACGCTGGCGAGCGCGGCCAAAGCCTGGTCCACCGGGTAGGGCACGCGCTCCAGCTGCAACCGGCCGCGGCCGCGCTGGACGCGCGCGTTGGAGCCCTCGGCGAGGAGCCGGCAGCCGGTCGCGGCCTGGATCCGGTTCGCGAGCTTCTGGGCACCTTCGCGAAGCGCCGGGCCGCCGAGCAGCACGAGCACGTTGCGCTTCTCGCGCAGCACGCGCGCGGCGTTGCGGATGGCGTGCGGGTCAGCGTGCGGGGTGGCGAGCACCGGCAGCGGCTCGGCCACGACGCCGCCCTCATCCCAGCAGGTGTCGGACGGCAGGATCATGGTCGCGATCTGGCCCGGCGAGGTGCGCGCGGCCTGGGTTGCGACCGCGGCGTCGGCGCCGACTTCGGTAGCGTGTGCGCTGGTCCGCACCCAGGCGGAGACGCCGCGCGCCCAACCTTCGGTATCGGCCGTCAGCGGCGCGTCATAGGGGCGGTGGTAGGTCGCCTGGTCACCCACGATGTTGACGATGCCGGAGCGTGCGCGGCGCGCATTGTGCAGGTTGGCGAGCCCATTCGCGAGGCCGGGGCCGCAATGCAGCAGCGTGCAGGCCGGCTTCTCCGCCATGCGGAAATAGCCATCGGCCATGCCGGTGACCACGTTCTCCTGCAGGCCGAGCACGCATTTCATCCCCGGGATGCGGTCGAGCGCGGCGACGAAGTGCATCTCGCTGGTGCCGGGGTTGGAGAAGCAGACATCGACGCCGCCCTTAAGCAGCGTGTGGACCAGGCTTTCTGCACCGTTCATCGATATTCCTCCGTATTCGAATTTGCGCGAGGGTGCGCGTGGGCGGCGGCCTGGGCAAGCCGTCGCGGCAAGGTTCAGGCAATCAGTCTTGAAGAGAGGCCGGTCGTGTCGGGCTTTCGCGTACGCTGGGCGCCGCCGGAGCTACGCCATCTCGGACGCCCGCTTGGTCGATGATCATCGGAGGGCTCCGGCCACTCCCACGCCTTGGCCACCGGCCAGCAGAGCAGGGCCGCAAGGCCGAACGGCCGTCGCCGGTAATCCGGCGAGCCAAGCCGCCGGAGGTCGCGCCCGGCGCCTGAGGGCACAAAAATCATCCGATTGGCCGCCGCCGGCAGTCCGGCGAGGCAAGCACGCGGAGCGTGCGCCCGCCGCTTGAGGGCACAAACTCAGTTCGCGTTCGCGCCGGCTTCGCGCAGGATCGGGCCCCAGCGGGCCGTCTCCTCCCGCATGAAACGGGCGAGTTCGGCACCCGTGCTCGGCACCGGTTCTAGGCCGTGGCGGCTCAGGGCGGCGGCGACCTCCGGGTCGCGCAAGGACTCCACCAATGCCGCGTGGAGGCGCGTGACGATGGGCTCCGGCAGCGCGCGCGGGCCCAGCAGCGCGTACCAGTTGGGGATCTCGTAGCCGGGAATGCCGGCGGCCTCGGCGACGGTCGGCACGTCCGGCGCCAAGGCGCTGCGCGCAGCACTCGGCACGCCCAGCGCGCGCAGGCGACCGGCCTCGATATGCTGCAGGGTCGTCGCCGCGGTCGCGACCGAGTAGTCGACCTTGCCCGAGAGAATATCGGTGATGAGCTGCCCGCCGCCGCGATAGGGCACGTGCACGGTGCGGATGCCGCAGCGCTGTTCGAGCAGCGCGCCCGCGAGGTGCCCGGCGCTGCCAACGCCCGAGCTGCCATAGGAGATCGCCTCGGGCTGGACCCGCGCGGCGGTGATCAAGTCGGCCAGGTTGCGCCAGGGACGATCGGCCGTCACCACGAGGAAGTTGGTGACATCCACCGAGCGGCCGATCGGCGTGAGGTCGGTCATCATGTCGAAGGTGAGCCGCGTGAGGAGCGGGTTCATCACCAGCGACGCGATGGTGCCCATCATCAGCGTGTGGCCATCGGGCGCTGCGGTGACGGTGGCTTCGCTGGCGATGTTGCCGGCGCCACCGGGGCGGTTCTCCACCACGATGGGCCTGCCGAGCAACGCCTGCATCTTGGCCATGACGATGCGCGTCGTGATGTCGGTGCCGCCACCGGCGACGGCGCCCACGAAGACGCGGATGCTGCGGGTCGGCGACCAGGCGGGCTGGGCCAGGCCGGGATGGATCAGGGCCGGCGCGGCGAGGCCGGCGGCGGCAAGCCCGGCAAAGTTTCGGCGGGTGAACATGGACGTATCCTCACGTTTCTCTTTGCCGCGACCCTACCCGCGTCGCTCCGCGCCCGCCAAGGGCTGTCGGCGTAGGAATGGCGCCAGCGCCAGGCTGAACAGGGTCACGGCCAGCGCATGGCCCGGCAGCGCGACCCCCGCACCGAACGCATCGACGGCGAGGCCGGTGAGCAGCGGCGGCACCGCGAAGCCGATATGCGCGACAAGGAAAAACCCCGCCGCGGCGCGGGCGCGATTTTCGGGCAAGGCCGCCGACGAGGCCGCCGAGAGGCCGCCCAGGAACAAAAAGCCGTAGGCGGCGCTGCCGATCACCGCGCCGCCCAGCAGCAGCAGGGCCACACCGCCGCTCAGCGTGCCCCAGACTGCGAGCGCATCGCCGAAGGCCATCAGCGCGAGGCCCGTGAGAACCGCTCTGCGCGCTGCTACCCCGCGCAAGAACTGCTGCACAAGCACGCCCACCAGGATCATCACGCAGACCGCGAAGGGGCCGGTTCTCGGCGATCCTTGGGCAGCCAGCGCGGCGGGGATGGCGGTCAGCATCACCCCCGTCGTGCCCCAGGCCGGCAGCATGCCGAGCGTCGTCGCGAGTGTGCCGCGCGGAAACGCTGGTAGCCGGAACCACGCGCCGCGTGGGCCACTTCGGGTCTCGGGCAGCGCGGCCACGCCCGCCAGAGCGACGGCGCTGAGCGCGAGGTGCAGCCAATAGGTGAAGGGCGGCTCTGCCTCAGGGGCAAGCAGCAAGGCGCCGAGCGTCATCAGGCCGCCCACACCAAAACCGCCGGCGGTGCCGGCCGCGGTGATGCCGGCCGCGCGCGCTCCACTCATGCCGAGTTCGGCCGCCCATGCCGTACCGGCGCCGGCGATCACCCCGGTCGCAAGGCCCTGCATCATACGCGCGATGCCGAGCGCGGTCAGGTTCGGGGTGATGATGAGCAGCAGGATCGACAGGCCCGCCAGCAACAGGCCCAGGATCATGCAGGGCTTGCGCCCGATCCGGTCCGACAGCGCGCCCAGCAACGGCGCCGTGACGATGACCGTGCCCGCGTAGGCCACGAAAGCCAGTGCCAGACCGCCCGCACCCGCGCCGCTCCGGCCCGCATAGGCAGTGTAGAGCGGCATCGGGATGGTGGTGGACAGCGCCACGACGAAGACGGCGAGGCCGACCAGGGCGGGGCGGAGCATGGCGCGACCGTGGTTGCCGGGCGCGGAACAAGCAAGGGCGAGGGAAGGAATTCCCCCGCACCCCTTTCTTTTATCTTTGGGGTTTTGTTAGGCCGTGGCTGTGCGGGGGGAACCGAACAGGCGGGCGGGGTCGAGCGCGAGAGCGCCGGCGCCGAGGCCGGCCTGGACCAGCATCAGCACCGTCCACAGCACCGGGAATTCGAAGCCACCGCGCGGGGAGGCGAACATCCAGCCATTCGGCAGATGCTGCAGCGTGGCGCCAATCATGATCGGGACGAACAGCAGCGCTACCAGGCGAGTCCAGACGCCGAGGATCAGCGCGATGCCGCCGAACAGCTCGGCGAAGGCGACGACCGCACCGAGCACCGGCGGGAAGCCGATCTGGCCGAAATATCCCATCGTGCCGGCGAGCCCGAAGGTGCCGAGCTTCAGAAGCCCGCCATGCAGCACGAAAAGCACGCCGAGGCTGACGCGCAGCAGCATCGCGGCGCAAGGGGTGGTCTGGGTGACGGTCGGGAACATGACAAACTCCATTATTCTGTTGCCGCAACCTGCGCGCCGGAGCCCGGCACTTCCAACGCGCATCCAAAACGATCATCATCACGCCCGCGAATGACCGACCCCGAAAAACTCGACCTCAACCTGCTGCGCGTCTTCGACGCCGTGGCGCGCGAACGCCACGTCACCCGCGCGTCGCAACGCCTCAATTTGTCCCAATCGGCGGTCTCCAACGCGCTCTCGCGGTTGCGCGCGGCCTTGGGCGACGAGCTGTTCCTGCGCCGGCCGGGCGGGGTGGAGCCGACCGCACTCGCACTGTCGCT
>JAQGHV010000041.1 GCA_028288785.1 Rhodospirillales bacterium
GGGGATGCAGCAGGAACAGGAAGGCAATGGCCGCCGGCACCGTCAGCAGGTCGAGCAGGTCCGAGGCGACCGCGCCGCCGAGCATGCGCCGCACCTCGGAGACATCGCCGAGTGCCGCCAGCCCACGCGCCCGGTCACCCGCCAGGGAACCGCGCACCGAGGCGCCGAGCGCGCGCGATTGCAGCCGCAGCCCGGCACGATCGGTCGCGGTGGCGACGAGGCGCGCCCGCAGGTAGCGCAGCACGCCGCCCAGCGAGACCATCAGCACGAAGCCAACGGAGAGTGCCAAAAGGGTGTCGTCGTTGCGGCTCTGCAGCACGCCGTCGAAGACGTGCATGGTCAGCAGCGGCGAGGCCAGCAGGGCGCATTGCACGCCGAGCGACAGGCCCAGGCACAGGGCGACGACTCCGGCCGACCCGGCAAAGCTGCTCGCATTTCCGGTGCGCGCGCTCATGCCGCACCCTTCGCGTCGATGGCACGGAGGCGCGCGGGTGCGGCGATCTGCGCGGCTGTCTCGCGCAGCGTCCCCGCCGAGCCCATCACCAGCACCCGGCCCGCCGCCGCGACGACGCCACGCCGATGCGAGCTGAGCACGACGCCGACGCCCTCGGCGGCCAGCCGCCCGAGCAGGGCCTCAACAGCAGCCTCGCCGGCGGTGTCCAGCCAAGCGGTGGGCTCGTCAAGCAGCACCAGACGCGGGTCGCCATACAATGCGCGGGCGAGTGCGACCCGCTGGCGCTGGCCCATCGACAGGCCGGTGAGACCGGAAACGCGCGTCTCGTAGCCGAGCGGCAGGCCGGCGATCATCCGATCGACACCGGCACGGCGCGCGGCGCGCAGGACCTCCGTCATGTCGGGCACGACAGCGAGGCGCGCAATCGCTTCGGCAATGGTCCCCTCGCCGAGGTTCGGCTCCTGCGGCAGGTATCCGATGTGCCGCGCGAGATCCTCGCGTTCCCACTGCGATGTCGCGTGGCCATCGAGGAACACGCCGCCCGCGGTCGGGGGCAACATCCCCAGCATGAGGCGGAGCAGCGTCGTCTTGCCGCTACCAGGCGGCCCGATGATGGCGACGATCTCGCCTGGCGCCACCGTGAGTTCGACCTCGCGCAGGAGCGGCCGCGGCGTGCCGGGATGGAGGTAGGTGAGGCGGTCGAGCACCAGGCGCCCATCCAGGCAGGCGAACTTCGTCCCGGTGAGAGGGGACTCGTCGGCCCGCTCCATGGTGTGCTTCAGGCGGGCCCAGGCGGCGGTGGCGTTGCCCCAATCCTGCGTCGCCGCGCCGAGCCGCGCGAAGGGTTCGATCACCCGACCGGTCAGCAGCATCGCGGCCATGAGGCCGACACCAAGATCCTCGCCCCGCAGGCTGAGCAGCGCACCGACCAGCATAGCACCGCCGGCCGCGAGACCCTGGAGCGTGGCACCCGATGCGCCGAGTCGGCGGCCCAACTCCTGGGCCGCGCGCAGGCGTTCGCTACCCTGGTGGAGATCGGCGCGCCAGCGGCGTTCCAGCGCGCCGCGCATGCCCATCGCCTCGACCGCTTCGGCGCAGCACATGGCATCGGCGACACCGCCGGCGCTGCGAGTCGCCACCGTATTGGAGGCGGCAAGGGCCACCCGCGCGCGGCCTTCCGACAGCAGGCTCGCGGCCGCGGCGAGCAGGCAGCAGACCACGGCGAGGGCGGCGAACCACGGGTGCAGCCACCACAGGACCAGCAGCGCCGCCGGCACCAGAGCGGTGTCGAGCAGCGCCGTGCAAAGCGTGTCGCTGATAGCGCGGCGCACCTCCTCGACGTCGGCGAGCAGCGCGCCGCTGGTAGCGGCGGGTTCAGCCGAGCGGGCGGCGGCGGCCAGGATGACCGGGCCCGAGATGGTGCGCGCGAGGCGGTTGCCGGCTGCGAGCAGGATGAGGTCGCGCAGATGGTCCAGCAGCACGAGCAGCCCGGTCACGATCAGGAAGCCCATGCCGAGGCCGAGCGCCGTGGGCATGCTGCCGGTCGGCACCACGAGGCGGAACACCTCGAGCTTCAGCCCGATCGTGGCGAAGGTGAGCAGTGTCGCGCTGCCACCGAGCAGCAGCGCCAGCGTGAGCGCGGTCTTGGTCTGGTCCCGCAGGCGGGCCAGCGCATCGCTGCCGGTCGGCTGCGCGGCTCCCTGGGTTTCGCTGGTGGATGCCATCGCCGCTACCGCGCTCCGCCTTCGGGGAAGACGCCGATCCAGGCGAGCACGACCCCGCACGTCACCCCAGCCAGCGCAAGGCAGCCGAGCACGATCTGCCAGGGGTCGATGCGGCGCCGGAGTGACGTGGGAAGGGCCTCGCCGGATTGCGCGGCGAGCCGCTCATCGAGGCGCAGGCACCACAGTTCGAGTGTCTCGATCCTTGTCGCCAGATCGACAGGCGCGACGGCCGTTTCAGGGAGGCGCTCGGCGAGCGCGCCCAGGCGGTCGGTCAACTCCCGCTGAGCCTTCGCGATCATCTGGACGGAGCGCGAGAGGGACTTGGCCTGGTGATCGCCGGGCGCTGCGCCGGGGACGACGGCCAGCGCGCGCCGGGCGCCTAGGATCGGGAGGGGCACTTCGAGACCATCCGCCGAGCGCGCGACGACGAAGATCTCGGCGCGGTGCTCGACCAGCTCGGGCGTGAGGCGCAGTTCGAAGGCGTGGCAGCCATCGCCTACGCCGGCACCCTTGAGGTCGGCGCGCTCCTGCGAGGCTGAAGTCTGCGCCACCGTCTTCTGGCCCAGGCGCAGCTCGATGCTTACGCGCTCGTCGGGCTGGCTCGGGTTCCAGGCCCAGCCGAAGACGCGCCCGGCCGCGATGTTGTCGACCACGCCCTGGATTTCGCCGGGGCGGGGCAGGGTGGCCGCCTTCTCCGCGAGCGGTGTCTGGAGTTGCGTGATCATGCTGCGGCCTCGGGCTGGCTTGGTTGGAGTCGGCTCGCGGGCAGCCTGTTTTGTGGCGGCCGTGGACGGACAGCCCCGGTCCGCAGCAACCGGCGATAGAAATCGAAGTGCTGGTGCGCCATGGCGTCGAGGCCGAGCGGCGGGCAGATGCCTTGGACCAGGCGGTCCCACAATCCCGGTTCTTCGACGGCGTGGCGCATGGTTGTTGCCCAGCCCTCGGCATCGCCGATCGACGTGTGCAACCCGTCGACGCCATCGCGCACCAGTTCGGCCATGCCGCCGGCGTCGCCGCAGATGACGGGGCGGCCGTGGCGGAAGGCCTCCAACACCACGAGGGGGGCGTTCTCGAACCAGATGGAGGGAACGACGACCCAATCTGCCGCGGCGATCCGGCGCGAGAGGTCCTGCGCGTCATAGATGCCGTGGTGGCGCGCGGCTGGGGCGGCGGCGAGGGCAGCCTTGAACTCGGCCATAAATTCAGTGGATTGGTGGGCGGCGCCGCCATGCAACGCGAGCCCGTGTACGACACCGCCCGCCGAAAGCCGCGCCGATGCGTCGAGCGCGACGAGGCTGCCCTTGAAGCGGTTCACATGGCCGAAGAAGGCGAAGCGGTCGCGTGCGCCGCCCTCGGGAAGGGCGCGATGCGGTGCCGGCGTGCCGCGGATATCCACCGCATTGGGCAGCACGGTGATCCCCGCATCCCAGCCGGCTGCCACGAAGCGGTCGCGCAGGAACTCGCTCGGCGACACGAGCGCGTCCACGAGCGAGGCCGCCTGGCGCACGCTGAGCTGGCGCAGCAGCAGGTCGGCGACCGGGCTCGTGGGCAGGCAGCGGTGGCAGCCATCGAGCGTCGGCCCGGAGCAGAGGCGCCCATCGCTGCGCAACAACTGGCCCTCGCGCGGGCAGATGGCGAAGTAGTCGTGCAGCGTCAGGACGAGCTTCGCCCGCGGCGCCAGGCGGCGCAGCAGCGCGATGGTCTCGAGGCCGAACTGCAGCGGGTGGTGGATGTGGATGATGTCGGGCTTCACGCTCTCAATGAGCGGGCCGAACGCCATGGCCAGCCCTTGCGTGTCAGCCTGCCGCAGGAAGAAGCGGTCGAAATGGGGCAGCCACATCAGTGACTCGTCGGCCTGCCCACCAGGCGCGGCCTGCAGCAGCGTTCCCGGCTTGGGCTCGCGCTGCGCGCCGGTGGTGGCGGCGAGGAACAGGCCGGTCACGCCGGGAATGGTGTCGCGCAGCGTGCGGAAGAGATTGCGCGCGATCGTCTCGGTGCCGCCGGGCTGAAGCTCCGGGTGGTTGTGCGCGAGCATCAGGATTCTCATGCCGCGATCCCCCGGCGAAGGGCGGATGCGCCGCTCGGCTTGTGTCCGAAGCTCGCCATCAGGGCCGCGATCGAGGCGTCCCAGCGGCGATGGTGCAGGCGGCGGTTGTGCGCGCAGGCGAGCGTCTCCGCGTAGCCGACATGGCCCGAGATGGACTGGCGCTCGAAGTGATAGAGCTCGGCGGCCGGGGCGTAGCGGATGTCGCCACCCAGGGCACGCAGGCGCAGGCACAGGTCGCTGTCTTCGTAATCGCCGATGACGTAGTCAGTGCAGAAGCCGCCGACCTCGGCGAAGGCTTCGCGGCGCACCAGAAGCGCGGCGCCGGTCACGCCTGGCACCGAACGAGCGCGCAGCACATCCGGATGCTGGCGCGGCATGCCCTTTCCGTAATGGCCGTTCAGCCAATCGCCAGCGGCGCCGTAGCGCGCGAAGAACAGGCCGGCGTGCTGCACCGAGCCATCCTCGAACAGCAGCTTCGGCCCGACAGCCAGCACGCGCGGGTCGCGGCGCATCGGGTCGAGCATCGCGGCGAGCCAGCCGGACCGCTCCGGGATCACATCGGAATTTAGGAGCAGGAGGTGCTCGGCCGAAGCGCAGGCGGCTGCGGCCCCCGCGTTGGAGGCGCCCGCATAGCCGGCATTGGCGGCCATCACGACCAGGGTCAGCGGCATGGCGTGGATCGCGTGGAGGCCGCGCAGCAGGTGTTCCACCGCGCCGCGCTGCTCGGGCGAATCGAGCACGAAGATGATTTCCGCCGTAGCGCGCAAACCGGCGTCGCAGGCGAAGGCGGCGACCTGGAACGGGAGGAAGCGCAGGTTGCGATAGAGCGGGATGACGATCGCGACCTGCGCATTCCGCGGCCGCGCGCCGACCTCGACGATCTCAGGCGCGGCGAGTCCAGTCAGCGTCGCGCGTTGCAGCCGCGCGACGGCCGGCGTCAGGCAATCATCGAGGATCTGCTCCGTCAGCCCTTGCGGATCGACGGCGCGCAGCACGAGCGAACGGGCGCGAACGGGCGGCAGCAGCCCCGGCGGCGCGATGAGCTGAATGGTCTCGCCCGATGCGAGTCGCAGGTCGAGACCCCACTGGCCGACCGGACCGCCTGTCATTGCCTCTGCCTCGGGAAGGTGCACGAGAAAGCCGGGCAGGGGGCCGGCATCCCCGTGGGTGGCCTTGCTGAACTGCGCCGTCAGGTCTGGCCGCGGAACCCGGTGCAGCGTCGGCGCAGGGATCGGGATGGAATGGCCGGTCATCAGGTCACGCAGCGCGAGGCCGCCGTTGACCAGGCCCAGCGGGTCGCGCAGCCAGCCGGCGATGAAAACGCCGCCGTCGGCATCCGAAACTGCGAGCTCCAGGGCCGCGCCGATCGGGCGGGTGGGATCGTCGAGCCGGCGCGGCTCGGCCGGGCGCGTGAGCAGCCGCCGATCGCGCAGCAGGCGCGCCGCTAGGGCATCCTCCGGGCCGGCCGCGATGCGGCGGGACAGGGCCTGCGCGACGG
>JAQGHV010000097.1 GCA_028288785.1 Rhodospirillales bacterium
GCGACGGTCGTCCAGTCTGGGCCGGCCCACGCGCCGCCCGTCCGTACCCGGCAGCAAGGGCTCGATAATGGTCCACTCCGACTCGCTCAGATCAAACCGCGCCATCGCGCCCTCCGCTCCATCGGAGCACTGAATCAGACACAGCCGCATCGGATCAACCACTTTGAGTTCACGACCTAGGCCGGTGGCGCCTGTTCGCTTGGTAACAGGGTTGCGGTCGTCACCATGCCCACGGAACGGACGCCGTCCTCCGCTATCAATCCGGAGGCCCTGGCGGAGCGCGTACGGTTGCTCGAGGATTTGCCGGCAAGCGGTTGGCACCAAGCGGCGAGCCATTCTCCTGGCCCCACGACCCGCCATCGACGCTGCCGCGTTCCGCCACAACGAGATCGTGGTGCCCGTGCAACAGACCGGTTGACCACTCAGGCCGACGCGGTCAGCTTCCGCCCATGCTGACGGTGGGCGTGAACAGGCGTGGTCCGAGCGACGTGACGATCGATCTTGTGGTACCGCCGGATGACCACGGCTGCCGGCGGCACCCTGCCTCGCGCCGTCGATGGCCCCGCCGCCCAGGTCGTGCGTGATGGCGAAGCAACGCGCCGACCAGGCACTCGTGGAGCGCGGGCTCGTGGAGACCCGCACCCGCGCACAGGCACTGATCCTGGCGGGAAAGGTGTTCTCGGGCGAGCTCCGCATCGACAAGGCCGGGCACCAGGTCACCGCAGAGACTCCGCTGACCCTGCGCGGCGAGGATCATCCCTGGGTTTCGCGCGGCGGCCTGAAACTGGACCACGGCATCGCACATTTCGGCCTCCAGCCCATAGGGCGCACCGCTCTCGATATCGGCGCTTCCACCGGCGGCTTCACCGACGTCCTTCTCCATCACGGCGCTCGGCACGTCTATGCGGTCGATGTCGGGCATGGGCAGCTCGACTGGAGGCTCCGCAACGATCCCCGGGTGACCGTGCTGGAACGCACCAATGCGCGCCATCTCACGCCGGCGCTCATCCCCGAGCCGATCGACGCGATCGTCTGTGATGCCGCCTTCATCGGCTTGCGGACGGTGCTGCCAGCGGGGTTGGCGCTCGCAGCGCCGGGCGCCTTCGCATGCGCGCTGATAAAGCCGCAGTTCGAGGCGGGTCCGGGACAGGTTGGCAAGGGCGGTGTGGTGCGCGACCCCGCCATTCACATCGAGGTATGCGGCGTCATCGAACGGTGGTGGTCGGCACTTCCGGGCTGGCGCGTGCTCGGGATCAGTGAAAGCCCGATCACCGGCCCGGAAGGCAATCGGGAATTCCTGATCGGTGCCCTCTACCTGGCCTGAGTGGCCGGGCGTGCAACCTCCGCCAGCAGCGCATAGACACGATGGGCGTCCATCTGCGCTTCGGGGTCGTTCAGCAGACGCTCGATCTCCGCAAGCTTCTCCTCGCGCTTTCGATCCAGAACCATCTCGCTCATGACCAGGCACTTCCTTGCGTCGGGGGCCGCATGCCGTTCCCGCAGCCTGCATGTGCAGGAGTGAACATGGCGGAAACGCGCTGATCTCGGGGCGGTTTCAGGGTGCGGCGCTCACAAGGATGAACTCACCGCCGCGGCCAGCGCCGCGTTCTTGGACGCTGGATGCAGCGGGTTGCGGAAGCGCAGTTCCCCGCCGGGCGCCGCATCAGGCTCGGCAAGGCCATAGAGCTCCATGCGTGAGGCGCATGTGATCGCGACCACAGGACGCGCCGAGGGATCGGTCAGGAAGCGGCGCGCGGCCCCTTCAAGTTCGAGTGTGGTCCGCAGCGCTCGCCACTCCGCACGGTCCAGATCGTCCAGGAACATCGCGAGGATCCCCGGCTTACGGCCCGAGAGCCGGGTCGGCGCGGCGATCGCCATACGCCGGCACACTGCGGCGGACACCTCATCCTCGCGCCCTGCGCGCGCGGCCATGACGAAGACGCCCCGCCCCTCGGCGCCGGTGGTGACGGCGAGGTGGGCTTCCCGCCCGAACTGCGCCCGCAGCTGGGCGGAGAGGCCGGGCGCCGTCGCCTGGGCGCCCGCCAGCACCAGCGGGTCGAGCTTGAGCACGGCGCCTTCGCTGTGGTCCTGGCGCTTTTCCGCCTGCAGCAGGTCCGAGATGCGGCGGTGCAGTTCGGCAAGATGCTCGCCGGAGGTAACACCCTCGGGCAGCGTCATCTTCAGCAGGTAGCGGCCGGGATGCGCGGCGAGCCAGGTCTGCAGTTCGGGATTGATGCGATCGACAAGCGCGTACCAATCACCGCGGTGCATCGGGCGGCCTTCTTCCGCCGAGATGGTCTCGCACGCGATCTCCGCCTCGACGCCGTCGCGCGCGATGGTGATGTCGTGCGCTGCCTCGTCGAGCAGGCCACAGAACCGCACGCTATAGCCGCGCGCCTTGTGCAGCTCCGCGGTGCGGACGAGGTGGAACAGCGGCACCAGCGTGGCCTCGCCATCGAGAGCGGCTTCGACCAGATCCTTCAGGCGCCGACGCGCCAGCGGTGGCAGGGAGGCCGCGAGGGTCGCCACGCAGCGGGCGAAATCCCCAATGCGGCGCTCGGCAGTGCCGACACGCTGGGACCCGCAGGAATCCGCGACACGGGCGAGGGCGAATTCCAGCGCATGCCGCTGCTGCGCCGCGCGTCCCTGCAGGGCACCGGACTGGGTGCGCCGCCCCAGTTCGGCCAGCCGCTTTTCGAAAACCCGGGTGCCGCAAAGCCGGAGGAAGCTGGAAAGCGCCTGGCCGGTGGGTGTCAAATCATCCACTGCGCATGTTCCTTGCTGCCACGACCCCGACGCGTCGTCACGACGGCCATGCTGCCCTGCAACAGGAATTTCGGTTACCCGAGTACTGCCGTCAAGTATTCACCTTACCGTCAGTTACGTGGCAGCCGCGCAATGTCGGGAGCATCGGGGTTCTGCGCCCGATGGCGCAGCAGATGGTCCGCGAGCACACAGGCGAGCATCGCTTCGCCGACCGGCACCGCGCGGATTCCCACGCAGGGATCGTGCCGCCCCTTGGTCACGACCTCGACGTCGCTGCCCGAGCGATCCACGGATTGGCGCGGCATCAGGATCGAGGAAGTCGGCTTCACGACGAATCGCGCCACGATGGCCTGCCCCGTCGAAATGCCCCCGAGGATGCCGCCGGCATGGTTGGACAGGAACCGCACGCGCCCATCCGGTTCCATCCGCATCTCGTCGGCATTCCCTTCGCCGGACAGCGCGGCGGCGCCAAAGCCATCGCCGATCTCGACACCCTTGACCGCGTTGATGCCCATGAGCGCGCCGGCGATGTCGGCGTCGAGCTTGGCGTAGATCGGCGCGCCGAGACCTGGTGGCACGCCGGTCGCCTCCAGCTCGATGATGGCGCCGAGCGAGGAGCCGGCCTTGCGCGCCTCCAGCAGCATGGCTTCCCAGCGGATGGCGGCGGCTGGGTCCGGGCACCAGAACTGGTTGCGCTCGGCCTCGGCCCAATCCCAGGCGCTGCGGTCCACGGCATCGCCGCCGATGTTCACCAGCGCGCCGCGGAGCACCACGCCAGCACCCAGAACCTTGCGCGCGATGGCGCCGGCCGCGACCCGCATGGCCGTCTCCCGCGCCGAAGAGCGGCCACCGCCGCGATAGTCGCGCACGCCGTACTTCAGCTCGTAGGTGATATCGGCGTGGCCCGGTCGGAACCGGTCCTTGATGTCGGCGTAGTCGCGCGATCGCTGGTCTTCATTGTCGATGTGCAGCGCGATCGGCGTGCCGGTTGTCATCCCATCCATGACGCCGGAGAGGATGCGGACGCTGTCCGGCTCCTGCCGCTGGGTCACGAACTTGCTCTGGCCGGGCCGGCGGCGGTCGAGGAAGGGCTGGATATCAGCCTCGGCCAGCGGGATGCGCGGCGGCACACCATCGACCACGCAGCCGATGGCAGGCCCATGGCTTTCGCCCCAGGTGGTCACGCGGAACAGATGGCCAAAGGTGTTGTGGGACATGGATGGGCGCCGGCTTGGGGAAGGCTCCCCAAGCTACCCTTTCTCGATGGTCAGGTCCGGCGCGTCGGGGTGCTTCATGCCGATCACGTGGTAGCCGCAATCCACATGGTGCACCTCCCCGGTCACGCCAGTGGATAGGGGCGAGAGCAGGTACAGGCCGGCGCCGCCGACCTCGTCGAGCGTCACGTTACGCTGCATCGGGGAATTGTACTGGTTCCACTTCAGGATGTAGCGGAAATCGCCGATCCCGCTCGCGGCCAGCGTCTTGATCGGGCCGGCGCTGATCGCGTTCACCCGCACGCCATCGGGGCCGAGGTCAGCCGCCATGTAGCGCACGCTGGCCTCCAGCGCGGCCTTGGCCACGCCCATGACGTTGTAGTGCGGCACCCATTTCTCGGCGCCGAGGTAGCTCAGCGTCAGCAAGGAGCCACCCGGATTCATCATGGCCGCGGCCCGGCGGCCGGTCGCCGCGAAGGAGAAGCAGGAGATGTCGAGCGCCTGCAGGAACGCCTCGCGCGGGGTGTCGATGAAACGGCCGCGCAAAAACTGCTTGTCGGCGAACCCGATGGCGTGGACCAGGAAATCGAGCTTGCCCCATTTCGCCTTGAGCGCACCGAAGGCCCGGTCCATGTCATCATCGGAGCTGACGTCGCAGGGCAGCACGATGTCGGAGTTCACGCTCGCCGCCAGCGGTCGTACCCGCTTCTCGAGTGCCTCGCCCTGGAAGGTGAAGGCGAGCTCGGCACCCTGGGCGGCGACGGCGCGCGCGATCGCCCAGGCGATCGAGCGGTCATTCGCCACTCCCATGATCAACCCGCGCCGGCCCTGCATCAGCGTTCCGGTGGGCAAGGTGGGCAGAGGCATCGCGTCATTCATCGCGCCGAAGGTCTCGCCTGGTTGTAGTGCGGGGAGTGTGGTGGCACATGCGCCATACCCTCTTCAACCGCCAAAGGCCACCCAGGACACCACATGGACCGCACCGACGAGGACCCGATCGCCCTGTTCGGCACCTGGATGGCAGAGGCCACGGCCTCCGAGTTGAACGACCCGAACGCGATGTGCCTGGCGACCAGCACGCGCTCCGGCGCGCCGTCGGCGCGGATGGTGCTGCTCAAGGATGTCGATACCAGGGGCTTCGTCTTCTACACCAACCTCGAAAGCCGCAAGGGTGGCGAGCTGGCGGCGAACCCGCAGGTGGCGCTGTGCTTCCATTGGAAATCGCTCGCCCGCAGCGTCCGTGTCGAGGGCCAGGCGGAACCCGTGAGCGCGGCCGAGGCGGATGCCTACTACGCCTCCCGCGCCCGGGGATCGCGGATCGGCGCCTGGGCCAGCCGGCAGTCGCGCCCGCTGGAGTCGCGTTTTGCGCTGGAGAAGCGGGTCGCCGAGGTGACGATGAAGTATCCGATCGGCGAAATTCCCCGCCCCGATTTCTGGTCGGGTTTCCGGGTGGTGCCGGCGCGCATCGAGTTCTGGCGCGACATGCCGTTCAGGCTGCATGAGCGCCGCGTCTTTCATCGCGGTGCCGATGGCTGGTCGATCGAAGCCCTCTATCCGTGACGATCCCGGCGGCGCAGGCGGAGGTGGCGGCATTCCTCGCCCGCCACACCGGTGCGACGCCGATCGAGACGCATATCAGCGCGGTCTATGTGGGCCAGGCCGAGGCGCTGAAGATGAAGAAGGCGGTGGCGCTGGGCTTTCTCGACTTCTCGACCCTCGCGGCGCGGGAGGATTTCTGTCGCCGGGAGCTGGCGCTGAACGCGCCCGGCGCGCCGGACCTGTACCGGGATGTGGTGCCCGTGACGCGCGCGGCCGATGGCGGCCTGCGGCTCGGCGGCGAGGGCCGAACTATCGAGTGGGTCTTGCGCATGGCGCCGCTGCCGCCCGACGCCTTTCTCGAAGCGATGCCCGCGATCTCGCCCGCCATGCTCGATGCCATCGCCGATGCAGTGGTGGCGCTGCACGCGGCGGCGCCTTGCCACACGGGCGACGCGCCTGCCGCGATGGCCAGGGTCATTGCGGGCAATCGCGCGGCGGGCGTGGCGGCGGGTCTCGCGCTGGATGAATGGCACGCCGAAGCCAGGCTCGCCGCTCTCGCGCCGCTGCTGCGTGAACGGGCCGAGCAGGGTTTTTTTCGCCGCTGCCATGGCGACCTGCACCTCGGAAACCTCTGCCTGCTCAATGGCTGCCCGACGCCCTTCGATGCGCTGGAGTTCGACGAGGATCTGGCGACCATCGACACCGGCTACGACCTGGCCTTCCTGCTCATGGACCTCGAGCGGCGTCATGGCCGCGCCGCCGCGAACCGCGTCTTCAACCGCTACGTGGCCGGGACCGGCGATAGCGGGTTTGTGGGCGCGTTGCCGCTGTTCCTGTCACTACGCGCAGTGATCCGCGCACATGTGGAGGCACGGAGCGGGCGTGATCCCGAAGCCTATCGCGCGGCGGCCATCGGCTATCCTGCTCCAACGCCGCCGCGCCTGATCGCGATCGGGGGGCTGCAGGGCTCCGGCAAGTCGCATTTGGCGCGTGCGCTGGCACCGGAGATCGGTGCGGCGCCTGGCGCGCTGGTGCTGCGGTCGGACGAAATCAGGAAGCGGTTGCACGGCGTCGCGGCCGAAACTCGCCTTCCCGCCGAAGCCTACCGGCCCGAAATGTCCGCCAAGGTCCACGCGGCGCTGTTCGCCTCCGCCGAGGCAGCGCTGAGGGCGGGCCACAGCGTCATCGCCGATGCCGTCTGGTACGACCCCGCGATTCGCGCCGCGATCGCGGCGGTGGCCGAGCGCGCCGGCGCCGGTTTTACCGGCATCTGGCTTGAAGCACCGTTGCCGGTGCTGCTTGCCCGAATCGCTGCGCGCCGCGGGGACGCTTCGGATGCCGATGCCACCGTCCTGGCGCGGACCGCCGACGCAGATCCCGGCACCGTTTCGTGGCATCGCTTTGAAGCGACGGATGAGGGGCTACTGGCCGCGGCACACGCACTCCCGGCGGGCCAGGCCATGCTGCGTTAACGCCCGGCCAAGCAGCGTGTTCCAGCCTATGTCCGGTCGCGGGATTCAGCCTTATCGGCGATGCCGCCTCGGCGCATCGCGCTCCGGTCGCGGGCGCCGCGCGGCGTTGGTATACTGCAAACGCTTGCCTTTCCGCTGCACCTCTCGCGATAGTCGCCAACACTTGCCCAACCGGAGAAGCGCCATGGCCTATCGTCGTCTGCTGCTGCCGCTCACCGGCACCGCCGCCGGTGAATCCGCGCTCGCCACCGCGCTGATCACCGCGCGGATCTGGCAGGCCCATGTCCACTGCCTGCATGTGCGCGTGGATGCGCGCGACGTGGCGCCTCTCGCGGGCGAAGGCCTGTCCGGCGCCATGATCGAGGAGATGATGGCCGCCACCGAACGCGAAAGCGGCGACCGCGCCGGCCGCGTGCGTGGCCTGTTCGAGCGATTCGCGTCCGCCGCCTCGGGCGTGACGCTCGCGGAAGACCCCGACACCGCGGCCAAGGCCGACACGCCGACGCTCTCGTTCTCCTCCGTCGCGGGGCGCGAGGAGGAGGTTGTGGCGCAGCAATCGCGCCTGTACGACATCGCCGTGGTTCCTCACCCGGAAGCCGGCGAGGACGTCTCCTCCTCGGATGCGCTGCACGCCGTGCTGTTCGACAGTGGCCGCCCCGTGCTGATCGCACCGCGGGAGGCGCCGGCCGATATCGGCAGCCGGGTCTGCATCGCCTGGAACGGCACCGCGGAAAGTGCCGCCGCGGTGGCTGCCGCCCTGCCCTGGCTGCACAAGGCCAACGCCGTCCGCATCCTGACTGCGGCGGAATACCAGCGCCGTGGCCCGCCCGCTGAGGGCATCCAGACCTACCTCCGCTGGCACGGCATCGCCGCCGAGATCACCACCTTCAAGCCGATGACCCGTGAAGTCGGCGCCGGGTTGCTCGGCGCAGCCCGCGATTTCGCGGCGGACCTGCTGGTGATGGGCGGCTACAGCCATTCGCGGCTGCGCCAGCTGATCCTGGGCGGCGTCACGCGCCATGTGCTGGAGAATGCGGATATCCCCGTGCTGATGTGCCGCTAAGGTAGATCGTTGCAGTGATGCCGGGGTGGCGGCAGCGATGTCGGACGCTTCCTAGGCGCGACGCCCGTCATCACCGGCACGCCATGACGGCCATGGACGCGCCGCTATGGCGTGGCGGTCGCGCGCATCCCATCTGATCCCCCAAGGCCGCCCCAGTGGCGCGGCATCGGAGACAGACCATGATCGAGCACCGCCCTTTCGCCAGCCTCGGCAAAGCCAATTTCGGCTGGCTCAACGCCAATCACCATTTCTCCTTCGGCCACTACCGCGACCAGCGCCGCGACTCCTGGGGCAAGCTGCGCGTCTGGAACGATGATGAGATCGCCGCCGGCAAGGGCTTCGATCCGCACCCGCACCGCGACATGGAGATCATCACCTATGTCCGCGAGGGTGCGATCACCCACCAGGACAGCCTCGGCAATGAGGGCCGCACCGAAGCGGGCGACGTGCAGGTGATGTCGGCCGGCAGCGGCGTCGTCCACGCCGAGTACAACAAGGAGCCGGTGACCACCCGCCTGTTCCAGATCTGGATCGAGACGGATGAGCGCGGCGCCAAGCCGAGCTGGGGCGCCAAGGCTTTCCCGAAGACCGCCCGCACTGGCGGATTCGAAGTCCTGGCCTCGGGCCGGCCGGAAGATGCGGCGGGCGATGCGCTTCATATCAACGCCAACGCGGCCGTCATGGCCACGACGCTGAAGAAGGGCGAAAGCCTGACCCAGGCGATCGCCGTGGGCCGCGCCGCCTACCTGGTGCCGGCGACGGGCGCGGTCACGGTGAACGGCGTGGCGCTCCAGGCCCGCGACGGTGCGGCGATCCGCGATGAGCGCGAAATCGCGATCACCGCGCAGGAGGATGCCGAACTGGTCCTCGTCGAGATCGCCGCCTGACATCGCGCCACGGCGACCCTATCTTCATGCGAAGAACGGGGTCGCCGATGTCACAAGCCAAACCACGCCGGATCTGGCGCCGCCTGCTGATCATTCTCGCCATCATCGTTGTTGTGCCCGTGCTGGGCGCCACGGTGGCGATCCTGACGCTGGACACCGAAGCGCTGAAGCCGCGCGTGGCGGCGGCGGTGGAAGCCGCCACCGGCCGCCGCCTCACGCTGAGCGGGCCGATTTCCTTCACCACCTCCATCGTGCCGACCATCGCGATCGAGGATATTGCGCTCGCCAATGCGGCCGGTGGGTCGGCGCCGGAGATGCTGACGGCCAAGCGCATCGAGTTGCGATTGGCACTGCTGCCGCTGCTGTCGCGCCGGATCGACATCCGCAGCCTCACCCTGGTCGAGCCGCGGCTGTTGCTGGAAACCGATGCCGAAGGGCGGCCGAACTGGCTGTTCGCAGCTGCGCGGCCAGCTGGTCCGCCGCCGGCCAACAGCGTGCCGGCGCCATCGCGTGAGTCCAGCGCGGGGCTCGCCTTCGGCCTTCAGGCGCTGACGCTCACCGGCGGTACGATCACCTATCGCGATGGGGTGAGTGGCGCGGTGCAGACTGTTCTCATCGAGCAGCTGACCACCCGGGCCTCGGCGCGCGGCCTCGCGCATGATGCCCGCATCAGGTTGCGTGGTGCTGCACTGCACTTGCAGGGCGAGACCGGCACCGTTGCCGAGTTCATGGCGCCGAGCTCGCCGTGGCCCCTGCGGCTGGCGGCCGAAGCCGAGGGGATGAACCTTGCGATCGAGGGCGCAATCGCCGAGCCCGGTCGCCTGCGTGGTTGGCGCGGAAGCGCCGCAGGCACGCTCGACAGCTTGGCGCGCGTCGCGTCCTTGGTGCCGCAGCTGGCCAATTTGCCTCCGGCCACCGGCATCGAGTTCCGCGTCGCCGCCCATGAGGCTGCCGGAACGCAGGTGGTGGATAGCCTGCGGCTTGCGCTGGGAACCACCGATCTCGGCGCCTTTCGGCCCGGCCTCGTGCTGCAACGCCTGACGGCGTCGGCGGAGGCGGGCGACACGCCCATCAGCCTCGCCGCTGAGGGAGCGCTGGGGACGGTGCCGCTGACGCTTCGTGGCACCGCGGGCACGCTCGCATCGCTCCAGCAGAGCGCGCCGGGATCACCGATGGCAGTCGATTTGGTGTTGGCGGCGGCGAATGCCGAGCTTCGCCTCCAAGGGATCGGCGGGACGCTGCCGAGCGGCGCGGGGCTGGACCTGACGGCCGCAGCGCGCATTCCTGAACTCGCATCGCTTGCGGCGCTGGCTGGCGTGCGGGCACCTCCCTTGCGGGACGTTGCCGCGAACGGCCGCATCACGATGCCGGCGCCGGGGCAGTTCGCGATTGGCGACCTGCGCGTGACGAGCTCCGGCAGCGACGTCGCGGGTGGGCTCACCGTGACGCTTGGGGCGCGACCTGGGGTTGCGGGAACGCTCACCTCGGAACGCCTCGACTTGGCTGCTCTCATGGCGCCCGTCCCGTCATCGCCCGTTGCTGCGCCAGCCTTACCGACGCCCACTCCCGTAGCGCCTATTCCCGCCCCTGCGCAGGGGCCGCGCCGGGTTATCCCGGAGATCGCCTTCAACCTGGACGTGCTCCGCGCTGTCGATGCCGACCTTCGGCTCTCCATCGGCACGCTCATCGTGAACGCCGACTTGCCGCTGCGCTCCGTCACCACCCACCTCGTGCTGCGCGAGGGCCGCTTGGCGCTGGAGCCCATCGCAGTCACCACGGCTGGTGGCGCAGTCACAGGCAGCATCGCCGCGGATGCGAACGCTTCCCCGCCGCTCGCCCGGCTTTCGCTGCGCGGCGACGGGCTTGATCTGGCGGCGTTGCGACCGGTGGTTGGCGAGCGGTTCGGCAACGGGCACCTCGACCTGGATATTGCGGTCGCCGGCACCGGCGCTGATACGCGGGCGCTGGCCGCTTCGCTTGATGGACATGTCGCGTTTGCGCTTGTGGATGGGCGCATCCCGCCGGCGTTGCTTGCCGGCATCCCGCCTGATCTGCTGCGCGTACTGGTGCCGCAAGGCATCCCGGCGGAGGGACTTCCGTTGCGTTGCTTCGCCGTTCGCGCACCGGCGACCGGCGGCACCTTGCGCGCCGAGACCTTCCTTGCCGAGAGCGCCTTGGGGCGGGTTGGGGCCACCGGCACCATCAACCTTGCGGATGAGCGGATCGATCTCCGGCTGCTGCCGGACCTGCGCACGGGGATCATCAACTTGCGTGCCCCGATTCCGGTGACAGGGAGTTTGGCGGCGCCGCGCCTCGGGCGGGTCGATGCCGCCTCCGCCGCCGCGGCCGGACTGAATGCCCTGCTCGGTACACAGCGCACGCCCGACCGGACGCTGGAAGGCGCTGCCGAGGCTCTGGGTGGCGCGCCGCCGGGCCTTCCCGACTGCGCGGCGGCACTCCTCGCGGCGCGCAGCGGCCGTCAGGGCGCCGCACCAACCGCGCCGCCGGCGGCCGCTGGTGAAGCCCCGCGCGCGCCGAATGCGGGCGATATCCTGAGGGGCCTGCTCGGCGGCGGGCGCCGCTGATCACGGCCCTGCCGCGAGGGGATTGATGGCTCGCGCTGCGCGGTTCTTTCTGCGGAATGTAGCAAGCTCGTGGGTGATACCAGCGGCCTTGATCGATGACCGATCCCGACCCGGAGCGGTTCTCCCTCCGCCCATAGCGGATGCTCGATAGCTGAAGTATCAGCCTGCACCCATCCGGCGGCCCGTCATCTCTCGGAGGGCCAGATGCCCCGCATACACATCATTGGTGCTTCCGGCTCAAGAACGACGACGCTGGGGGCGCTGGTGGCTTGCCACCTCGCCGTGCCGCATCTGGATGCGGATTGGTTCTACTGGATGCCTACCAATCCACCATTCACGACAAAGCGCCCACTGGCGGAGCGGCTCGCCCATTTGACGGAGCGGGTGTCTCAGAGCGGAGGCCGGGTGCTTTCCGGCTCCGCGACCGGCTGCGGGAAGCCCCTCGAACCCCTGTACGATCTCATCGTCACCTTGCGCCTGGACCCCTCGCTCCGGATGCAGCGGCGCCGGCGGCGTGAGCACGCCCGCCATGGCCACCATGTCGGGCCGGACGGCGACATGGAGCTGGCGACCGCCGAGTTCCTCGCCTGGGCTGATGCCTACGACACGGCAGGCTGGGAGCAGCGCAGCCGGGTCGCAGATGAGGAATGGCTCGTCCCCCAGACAGCGCCGGTGCTTCGCCTCGACTCCGCCGAGCCGCCGCACGCTCTTGCGCAGGCAGTGCTCTCGTCGCTTGGGGCATTGTGGGATGAGGGGCACATGATCGAGCCACAGCCGGATGTACGCCCCCACCCTGAGCGGTCATCCGCAGGGCTGTTGCTATTGGACGTCAGTCTGAATGCTGCGCGCCGCCAACAGGAAGAACGGAGGAACGGCCCGCAGGCCGCTCCTCCCATTCATCACGGTGCCGGCCGCGAGGCGCCGAGCCGCAGGGGCACGAAGCGCTGCCCCTGGCCGCTTTCGATCAGCAGCAGCGCGCTCGGCCGATTCTGCCGGCGCAGACGCTCGATGCGCTCCTGCAATTCGGCGACCGTGTTCACCCGCTCCTGCTGAACCTCCACGATCACGTCGCCGGCGCGCAGGTCGCGCTCCGCGCCCGGGCTGTCGGGCGCCACTTCGACGATGACGACGCCGCGCTGCTCGGCACGCAGCGAGAAGCGCTCGCGTAGCTCCGCCGAGATAGGTGCCACGCGTAGGCCCAGGCCAGCGAGTTCCGCGGGGCGCGGCGGCTGCCCGGGGGGCGTCGCCGGCCCGGCGGCGGCGGCCTGCTCCACGGGCAATTCACCCACGGTGATGGTCACTGTTTCCTCGCGGCCGTCGCGCCAGATGACGACCGGCGCGGTGGCACCAACCCGCGTATCCGCCACGATGCGCGGCAGGCTGCGCATGTCGCGCACCTCGGCGCCGTTGAAGCGCAGCACCACGTCGCCGCTGCGGATGCCGGCCGCGGCGGCGGGGCCACCTTCCTGCGCGCGGGCGATGAGGGCACCGCGGGCGCCCCCGGGAACCCGCAGGCTCTCGGCGATCTCCTCCGTGACCTGCTGGATGTTCACGCCGAGCCAGCCACGCCGCACGCGTCCACCATCGGCCAGCTGGGCTGCGATGTTGCGTGCGAGGTTCGACGGGATGGAGAACCCGATGCCGATCGAGCCGCCGGTCGGCGAGTAGATTGCCGTGTTGATGCCGACCACCTCGCCGCGCATGTTGAACAGCGGGCCACCGGAGTTGCCGCGGTTGATCGCCGCATCGGTTTGGATGAAGTCGTCATACAGGCCCTGGCGAATGTCGCGGCCGCGCGCCGAGACGATGCCGGCGGTCATGGTGCCGCCGAGGCCGAACGGATTGCCAATCGCCAGCACCCAGTCACCGACGCTCGCCTCGTCCGAATTGCCCCAGGGCACCGCGGTCAGCGGCCGGTCGGTGCGGATGCGCAGCAGGGCGATGTCAGTGCGGGTATCCGTCCCGACCAGCTCGGCGCGGATCGAGGTGTTGTCGGCCAGGATCACGTTGATCTCGTCGGCGCCATCGATGACGTGGTTGTTGGTGATCACCAGGCCGGAGGTGTCGATAATGAAGCCCGAACCCAGCGACTGTGCGCGGCGCGGCCGCTGTGCATCGGGACCGGGACCGCCGGGGCCACCAGGTCCGCCCGGTGGGCGGTTGCGGTTGAAGAAGTCGCGGAAGAATTCCTCGAACGGGCTGCCCGGCGGCGCCTGGGGCGTCTCCGGCGCATCCGGGCGGCCTGCGCGCGCCTGCACGTTCTGCGAGGTGGAGATGTTCACCACGGCAGGGAGCAGCTGCCGGGCGAGCGGCGCGAAGCTCTGCGGGGCATTCGGCAGGGCCGCTGGCTGCGGCGCGTTCGGCACCGGTCCAGGCGGCACGGGCGCGGGTTGCGCATGGACGACGCCCGTGAAGGCGAAAGCAAGGGCAAGGGCAATGGGAGTGATGCGCAAGGGAAGCCACCTCGATTTGTTGGCGGCGTTACATTTGTGCCGCATGGCGCCCAGGGGAAGAGGCTCGGGCTGCAACGAAGCGTGACTCTCGTGAAGCGCCGGCCAGAAACATCGAAGCGCGGGGGGAGATCGCTCCCCCCACATCTTCAGCGCGCGTTGCCCGCGGGGCTTTCGCGCAGGTAGCGGAAGAATTCGCTGTCCGGCGTCAGGATCAGGCGCGTCTCGCCGCCGGAGAAGGCTTCGCGATAGGCCTGCATGGTCCGGTAGAACTGGTAGAAGACAGGATCGCGCTGGAATGCTTCGGCGAAGATGCGGATGGCCTCGCGCTCGCCTTCGCCGCGCAGGATCTCCGAGGAGGATTGCGCCTCGGCGATCAGCACCGTCCGCTCGCGGTCGGCGTTGGCACGGATGCGCTGCGCCTGCTCGGCACCCTCGGCGCGTGCTTCGCGAGCGACGCGTTCGCGCTCCGACTGCATGCGGCTCAGGATGGCCTGCGTATTCTCTTCCGGCAGGTCGGCGCGGCGGATGCGCAGATCGACGATTTCGAGGCCGAAGCCCTGCGCCTGCTCGTTCACCCGGTTGCGGATTTCGCCCATGACCCGGGCACGCTCGCTCGAGAGCACCGCAAGCAGCGGCTCGTTGCCGAGCACGTTGCGGATGGACGAGGAGACGATCGGCTGCAGGCGCAGGCGGATGCCGTTCTCTGTACCGCCTGAGGCCTGGAAGAAGCGCAGCGGATCGGTGATGCGATAGCGGGTGAAGCTGTCCACCACGAGCCGGCGCTGGTCGCTGAGAATGACCTCGGTGCCCTGCGCATCGAAGTCGAGCAGGCGGCGATCGAAGGAGATCACTGTCTCGATGAAGGGAATCTTCATCCGCAGGCCTGGCGTGCTGATGACGCGAACGGGCTCGCCGAGGCGCGTGACGAGCACGTGCTGGGTCTGGTGCACGGTAAAGAAGGACGTGGCAAGGACGATCAGCACGATGGCGATGAAGCCGATCGCGGCGAAGGAACGGCTCATCGTGTGGCTCCCTGCGGGCGCGTATTCATGATGGCACCGGCGGGCGCGGCGGGCAGCGGCGGTGGCCTGGTGCCGGGTTCACCTGGGCGGGCGCTCGGGGTGCGCGGCGCGCCCTGATCGTTCAACTGGAGGAAGGGCACCAGCCCCTGCAACCGGTCGTCGACCAGCACGGTCGGATTGCGGCGCAGGATTTCCTCCATCGTCTCGAGGTACATGCGGCGGACGGTGATGTCGCGCGCGGCCTCGTAGGCGGTCAGCACCGCGACAAAGCGCCCCGCTTCGCCTCGGGCACGCGCCGTCTGGCTGTCGCGGAAGCCGATCGCGGCCTGGATCATCTGCTCGGCCTCGCCGCGCGCGGCGGGGATGATGCCGTTGCGGTAGCCTTCGGCCTCGTTCCGCTGGCGCTCACGGTCGGCACTGGCGCGCTGCACATCCCGGAACGCTTCGATGACGGCAGCCGGCGGATCCACCTTCTGCAACTCGACCGAGGTCACGATGACGCCGGCGCGGTACTGGTCGAGGATGGTCTGCGTCCCCGCGCGCACGGACTCCGCGATCTGCCCACGCGCTTCGGTCAGCGCCGGCTGGATCGGCGTGCGGCCGATGACCTCGCGCATGACGCTCTCGGCCGCGGACTTGATGGTCTGCTCGACGTTGCGGGTGTTGAACAGGAACTCGCCGGCGTCGCGAATGCGCCAGCGCACCACGAAATCAATGTCGATGATGTTCTCGTCGCCGGTGAGCATCAGCGACTCCTCGAGCACGTCGCGGACGGCGACGGCGCGGGTCGCGGTGGGATCGCTCGGGCGGAAGCCGATGAAGATCTGGTTTTCCGTGGTGACGCGCGGCGTCGCCGCCGCCTCGATCGGCCAGGGGAGATGATAATTCAGGCCGGACGGCGCGAGCCGACCCGTAAAGGCGCCAAAGCGCGTGACGACGCCGACCTCGTCGGGCTCGACTCGGTAGAAGCCGGTGAGGCCCCAGCCGCCGATCAGCAGGATCGCGAGCAGCCCGAGACCCCTGCCACCGCCGCGCCGCGGCAGGAAGCGGCGCACCGTGTCCTGCGCCTGGCGGATCAGATCATCGAGGTCCGGTCCACGGCCACTGCCGCCGCCTTGGTTGTTGCCGCCAGGCGGGGGCGGCGCACCCCAGGGGCCCTGGGGGCGTGGGTTGCCCCAGGGGCTGTTGCCGCCGCTGTTATTCCAGGGCATCGGGCAGTGTCTCTCCGCTCTCGTATTCCGCTGCCGGCCCGGTTCGGGGCCAACGAATAGGTGCTGGTGTTCCAGCCGCATCCCGGGGCGTCAACCGCGCCCGTTTGAATGGGGTGATTGTCTCGTCGCGCCCCACCATGTAGGGCGCGGGTCATCATGGGGACGCCCGGTTGATCGGGATATTGTCCGAGATCAGGGATTTTTCAAGCGATGGGTGAAACTCTGGAAGCCCGAGTGCGTAGCGCGCTCGCCACGGTGCGGGATGCCGAAACCGGCCAGGACATCGTCGCGGGCGGCTTCGTGCAAGGCGTTCTGGCCCGCGACGGCATGGTGCAGGTGACCCTGGAAGTCCCCCGCGCACGTGCCGCCGGGATGGAGCCGGTGCGTGCCGCGGCGGAACGCGCGACGGCCGCGGTGCCCGGCGTGCTCTCGGCGACGGTCGTGCTGACCGCCCACCGCGAACCCACGCCGGCCGCCCCGCCGAGGCGCACGCCGCACGCGCCGGCCGGCCAGGGCCCGATGCTGATGCCGGAGACACGCTTCATCATTGCCATCGCCTCGGGCAAGGGCGGCGTCGGGAAATCGACCACGGCTGTGAACATCGCCGTCGCGATGGCGGCGCAGGGGCTGAAGGTCGGGCTGCTGGACGCCGACATCTACGGCCCTTCCCTGCCGCAGATGCTGGGCACGCGGGAGAAGCCGCGCAGCGAGGGCAACCGCCTTATCCCGCTTACCCGCTGGGGCCTCAAGGCGATGTCGATCGGCTTCCTCGTCGAGGAGGAGACGCCGATGATCTGGCGCGGTCCGATGGTGATGGGCGCGCTCGAACAGATGCTCGGCCAGGTCGCCTGGGGGCCGCTCGACGTTCTGGTGGTGGACATGCCGCCTGGCACCGGCGACGCGCAACTCACCATGAGCCAGCGGGTGCCGCTGGCGGGCGCGGTCATCGTATCGACGCCGCAGGACGTGGCGCTGATCGATGCGCGGCGCGGCGTGCGGATGTTCGAGAAGGTGAGTGTGCCGGTGCTCGGGCTGATCGAGAACATGAGCTATTTCTGCTGCCCGAACTGCAACCACCGCTCGGAAATCTTCTCCCATGGCGGCGCCCGCGCCGAGGCGGCGCGCCTTGGCACCGAATTTTTGGGCGAGTTGCCCCTCACCCTCGAAATCCGTGAGCTGGCGGATGCCGGGACGCCGATCGTGGCGGCCCGGCCGGAGAGCGCCGCTGCGGCGACCTACCGCGCCATCGCGGCGCGGCTTTGGGCGAAGCTGGAGGGTGCGGCGGTGGCGACGGGGCCGAAGATCACCATCGACTAACGGCAGGCGCCCCACCGTCCCATGTCCAGGTGGAAATGGTCCCGATGGGCGTCGTTATAGTCCGGGCTGAGCACCACCCGGAACCAGCGGCAGGCGCCGTCGCGCACCGCGCGGAGGAAGGCAGCGTCGCGGGGCGGCCCGTGCCAGTCCGCGACGACGCGCACCTCCCGCCCATCGCGCAGGATGAAGCCCGCGACGTCGATGGCGTTCGCCGTCGCGTGCTGACTGCGCACCGCGCCGGCGCCGATGTTGCGGCAGGATTGCGTGCCGAGATGGCGGATGCCCACGACCTCCTGCCCAAGTTGCTCGCGGGCGGCCGCCTGGAGGGTGTGGCGCTCGAACATCGTCCAGGCCGCGGCCACCGCGCAGGTCACGGTCGGCGAAGGTGGCGAGGTGCGCAGCGTGCTGGCCAAGCGCACCGCGTTCTCGATTTCGCAGCCGGTCGTGGAGGGCCGGTCCGGCACTCGCGTGATCACGATGGCGGAGGTGGCGAAGGCCGCGAAGCATGCCTGCGGATCGCGCCGCATCCAGGCGAGCTTGCTCGCGGCCAACCAGTTCGGTGCCGCCGTGAGATCGAGCGGCGTGCGCGGGTCCCAGGCGGGCGGCAGGTTCCTCGCGATAAGGACGACCAGCGCCGCGAAACCAACGACGACGAGCGCCACTCTCATCAACGGCCGCATGGCGAGCCGCGATCGCGCATCAACGGGACGTGGCGCGGCCAAGCGCGAAACCGCCGATGAAGGTGCCCAGAAGCACCGCACCCAGTTCACCGATGAAGGCGTGCGCCAGGGGCAGTCCGATCAGCACGGTCGCGGCGATGGCGGCCACCGCCCACCACCGCACGCCGGGCGTGCGCGGCGGGATTTTCGCCTTACGCGCGGGGGCCCGCTTGGCGCTCAGGCGTCCCGCCCGAGCATCGCCATCAGCTCGCGCCATTCGCGCTTCGACAATCCGCTCGCCGCCTGTTCGACCGGCTCGCCCCCCAGCAGCCGCTTCACGATGTCCAGCATCTGCGCCGAGAGCGTCACGGCGCCCATGCGATAATCCGTAAACGCCTCGAAGCAATGCGGCACCCAGGCACGGACGCTGTCGAGCATGGCATCCGCATAGACGCGGATTTCGTGCTGGGCATGGGCATCGGCGCGCAGGCTGAGGAAGTTCAGCAGATTGTGGAGATCCGTCTTCCAGTACCATTGCGTGTAGGCGTTGAGCGTCAGATTCATCCGCGCCAACTCGCGCGCCAAGCCCTGGCGGCCGGGGTCGAGCACGCGACCGGCATCGTCGGTGTTCAGCATCCAGGCGTAGTGGTCGTAGTTGCGGCTGGCATCCTCGCGCAACAGCGCCAGGACACGGGTCGCTTCCTCGCCCTCCAGCACGCTGCCGCGGCCTTGCCGGTTGTCGGCCGACTGCGCGGCGAGCGCCTCAGGGGCGGGGATGTAGAACTCACGGTCGAGGATGGAGTAGCGCGCGGAATATTCGTTCACGTTGGCGGTGCGGTGGCGGATCCATTGCCGGGCGACAAAGATCGGCAGCTTCACGTGATACTTGATCTCGCACATCTCGAACGGCGTCGAATGGCGGTGGCGCATCAGGTAGCGGATCAGGCCGCGATCCTCGTTGGCCGCGCGCGTGCCACGGCCATAGGAGACGCGCGCCGCCTGTACCACGGCGGCATCGTCGCCCATGTAGTCCACAACGCGGACGAAGCCGTGGTCGAGCACCGGGGACGCATGGAACAGCATCGCCTCGAGCGCCGGCACGGTCGGGCGCAGCGTCGCGGTGGGCGCGGCGCGGGTCAGGTCGATCTCGGCCTGCTGCTCGCTGCTCAAGGGCATGCGGTCGTCTCCAAGTCTCAAAGCGGGGAGTTGGAATAGCCTCAGGGCGGCGGGCCAGCAAATCGGGGCGCCTACGCCCTCGCAATCCACGCGGCGATGGCCTATATGGGTCCTGCCGCTTGCGGCTATGGTGATAAACGTTGCGTGGAATAAGCGTTGCGGACCCGGGGGCAGTACTCGGCGTCTCCACCAACTCGGCCAGACCCTTTATCAGGG
>JAQGHV010000123.1 GCA_028288785.1 Rhodospirillales bacterium
CCGATAATCGCCGTTGATCGCGATATATTCCTTCGTCAGATCGCAGGTCCACACGGTCCAGGATCCGCTCCCCACGCCGACGTCGACCCGCATGTCGATCTTCTCGCCCTTCATGTAGTCCGAGACCTTCGCCTCGTCATAGGACGGATCCCGCAAGCCTTTGTGCGCGACGCGGAAATCGCCGAACCAGATCGCCAGGCGGTCGCGATCCGCCTGCTCGCCTGCCTTGCCGACGGCCGCGACGACGCGGCCCCAATTGGCGTCCTCGCCGGCGATCGCGGTCTTCACCAGGGGCGAGTTGGCGATGCTCATGGCGATCTTATGCGCCGAGCGTGCAGTCACCGCCCCTGTCACGTCGATCCGCACCAGCTTCTGGGCGCCCTCACCATCCCGCGCCACCATGAGCGCCAGGTCCATCAGAACCTCGTTCAGCGCGCGGGCGAAATCGCGCAGCATCGCACCGCCTTCTGCCGGCACTCGCAGATGCTTCGTGGCACCGGTCGCGAAAAGCAGCACCGTGTCGGAGGTGGAGGTGTCGCTATCGACGGTCACGCAGTTGAAGCTCGGCCCCACGCCCTTCGCCAGCATCTTCTGCAGCACGGGGGCGGGGATCTTCGCGTCGGTCGCGAGGAAGCTCAGCATCGTCGCCATGTCCGGCGCGATCATCCCGCTGCCCTTGGCGATGCCCGCGATGTTGACTGTGACATCGCCGATCCGGGCCGTGCGCACGGCGCCCTTGGGGAAGGTGTCCGTCGTCATGATGGCGCGCGCTGCGGCAGGCCAGCCATCCTCGACCAGAGCGGCGTGCAGGCCGGGCAGCGCGGCGGTCAGCTTCGCGGTCGGCAGCCGTTCGCCGATCACGCCGGTCGAGGCCAGGAACACCTCGCGCGGTTTGCAGCCCGCGAGACCAGCCATCGCCTTCGCCGTCTCGCTGCACGTCTCGCGCCCGGCCTTGCCGGTGAAGACGTTGGAGTTCCCCGAGGTCACGACCAGCGCCCGCGCCTTGCCACCCTTCAGCGCGTCGCGGCACCAGTCGATCGGCGCGCCCGGGCACTTGTTTTTGGTGAACACGCCGGCGACGGTGGTGCCGGCGGGGAACACCATCATGGTCACGTCTTCCCGCGCCTTGTAGCGGATGCCCGCCTGCGCGGCCCCCAGGGTTACCCCCGCGATCGGCGGCATTTCCGGCAGCGGCAGCGCAAGCGGCGAGGCGGGATGTTCGGCCATGATGGGATCCTTAGCGGCGCGGCGTGGGGCCGCGGGCCGGTGGGCCGGCGGGCGGCGGCGGCTCGGCGGTGTCGGTCGCGCGGACTGGGCCGCCATCGAGGTTGAACCGCTCGACCTGCGCGGCACCGCGGATGCGCTCGACGAAGGCGTTCACCTCGCCCTCGAACATCTGCTGGCGGATGGCGTCGCGCGCCTCCTCGAAGGGCGGCGCAGCGGCGCGGCGGCGCTCCTCGACCCGGATGATGTGCCAGCCGAAATTCGTCTGCACCGGGGCGGCCGAGACCTGGCCAGGCTGCAAGGCGAAGGCGGCCTCGGCGAAGGCCGGCACCAGGTCGCCGCGCTTGAAGAAGCCGAGGTCGCCTCCCTCCCGCGCGCCGGGGCCGCTCGAGCGGCGCGATGCGGCGGCAGCGAAGTCAGCGCCACCCTGGACCTCGCGGAGCGCCTCGCGGGCCTCCGCCTCGGTCGGCACCAGGATGTGGCGGGCGTGGACCTCCTCCTCGGCGGGGCGGGCGGCGATTTCGCGGTCATAGCGGGCGCGCACAGCGGCCTCGTCGACGCGGGAGGCGATCTCGCGGGCGATGAGCGCCTGGGCGAGCTCCTGCTCCTCGGCGCGGCGGATGCGGGCGCGCACCTCGGGATCGCGGTCGAGTCCGGCGCGGCGGGCGGCGGCCACGATGGCGCGCGTCGTCACGATCTGGTCGACAATCAGGGGATAGACCTGCTGCGGCGGCGCGTTGCGCAGCTCCTCCGGCAGGGTGCGGGCCATCGCGGTGACCTCGGAGAGCAGCACGGGCTCGCCATCGACGCGTGCGACGACCGGATCGGGCGGAGTGGTGGCCGGTACGGGTGTCGGGGTCTGCGCCAGGGCGAAACCAGGGACGAGCAGGAAGAAAAGGGCGGCAAGCCTCGGCATGAAAAACCTCTGTCGCGAATGCGCCGGACCATGGCCGAACTGCCACCGCCCGACAAGCGGGGCCGAATTGACCTTGCCCCCCCGCACCCCTATCTGAGCCACGCGCGATGCCAGCGCCCGGCTGGAGAGCCCCTGCCCCTATGGTCAACCTGTTTGCGGGCCTTGCCCGTTCCCTGTTCGGCTCCTCGAACGACCGCGCGCTGAAGCGCCTCAGGGCGCGCGTGCCGGCGATCAATGCGCTGGAGCCCCAGTTCGAAGCCATGTCCGAGGACGCGCTGCGTGGCGTGACCGCGACCTTCCGCGCCCGCCTCGAAAAGGGCGAGAGCCTGGACGACCTGCTGCCCGAGGCTTTTGCCGCGGTGCGCGAGGCCGCCAAGCGCGTGTTCGGCATGCGCCATTTCGACGTGCAGCTGATAGGCGGCATGGTCCTCCACGAGGGCAAGATCGCCGAGATGAAGACCGGCGAGGGCAAGACCCTGGTCGCCACCCTGCCCGTCTACCTCAACGCGCTGCCCGGCAAGGGCGTGCATGTGGTGACCGTGAACGACTACCTCGCCGCCCGCGACGCGGAGTGGATGGGCAAGCTGTACGGCTATCTCGGCCTGACCACCGGCACCATCGTGCACGGACTGAGCGACGACCAGCGCCGCGACGCCTATCATTGCGACGTCACCTACGGCACCAACAACGAGTTCGGCTTCGACTACCTGCGCGACAACATGAAGTACCGCCTCGACGAGATGGTACAGCGCGAGTTCAGCTACGCGATCGTCGATGAGGTGGACTCCATTCTGGTCGACGAGGCGCGCACGCCGCTCATCATCTCCGGCCCCACCGACGACACCTCCGACCTGTATCGCCGCGTCGATCTCGTCATCAAGGAGATCGTGAAGGACGCCGCGGCGTTCGAGAAGGACGAGAAGCAGCGCACCGTCTCGCTGACCGAGGAAGGCACCGAAGCCATCGAGCAGGCGCTGCGCACGGCCGGCATCCTCGAGGAGGGGACGCTGTACGACATCGACAACGTCACCATCGTCCATCACGTGAACCAGTCGCTGCGCGCGCATGCGCTGTTCAACCGCGACATCGAATACATCGTCCATCAGGACAAGATCGTCATCATCGACGAGTTCACCGGCCGCATGATGGAAGGCCGACGCTATTCGGACGGGCTGCACCAGGCGCTGGAGGCAAAGGAGCACGTCACGATCCAGCCGGAGAACCAGACGCTCGCCTCCATCACCTTCCAGAACTATTTTCGACTTTACCCGAAGCTTGCCGGCATGACGGGGACGGCCGCGACGGAAGCGGATGAGTTCGCGGAAATCTACAAGCTCGAAGTGCTGGAGATCCCCACCAACGTCCCCGTCGCGCGCGCCGACGGCGATGACGAGGTCTACCGCTCGGCCACCGAAAAATACGAGGCGGTGGCGACGCTGATCGACGAGGCGCGTACGCGCGGCCAGCCCTGCCTGGTCGGCACTACCAGCATCGAGAAGAGCGAGATCATCTCGAAACTGCTGAAGCAGAAGAAGGTGCCGCACGCGGTGCTGAACGCCCGCTACCACGAGCAGGAAGCCGAGATCGTCGCCCAGGCCGGGCGGCCGGGTTCGGTCACCATCGCCACCAACATGGCCGGGCGCGGCACCGACATCCAGCTCGGCGGCAACGCCGATATGCTCGCGCGCCACGACGCCAAGACCGGCGAAGGTCCGGAGTTCGAGGCGGCGCTGGCGAAGCACAAGGCGGAGATTGCGGCCCTGCGCCCGCGCGTCCTGGAAGCCGGTGGCCTCTTCGTCATCGGCACCGAGCGCCACGAGTCCCGGCGCATCGACAACCAGCTTCGTGGCCGTTCGGGGCGCCAGGGGGACCCGGGTGCCAGCCGCTTCTTCCTCTCGCTCGAAGACGACCTGATGCGCATCTTCGGCTCCGACCGGATGGGCGGGATGCTGCAGAAGCTGGGGCTCAAGGAAGGCGAGGCGATCGTCCATCCTTGGATCAATAAGGCGCTCGAGCGGGCGCAGAAGAAGGTCGAGGCGCGCAACTTCGACACCCGCAAGAACCTGCTCAAATACGACGACGTGATGAACGACCAACGCCGCGAGGTCTATGCCCAGCGCCGCGCCTTCATGGTCGCCGAGGATGTCGCCGAGACCACCGCCGAAATGCGCCGCGAGGCGATCAACGAGATGGTCTCCAAGGCCATCCCCGAGAACGCCTATCCCGAGCAATGGGACCTCGAGACGCTCGAGAAGACCGTGACGGAGACGCTCGGCCTCAACCTTCCCGTGGCCGAATGGGCGCGCGAGGAAGGCATCGACGACGAGGCGGTGCGCGAGCGGCTGATGGATGCGGCCGACCGGCATATGGCCGCGAAGGCCGCCGATGTCGGCCCCGAGATCATGCGCATGGTCGAGAAATCCCTGCTGCTGCAGGTGTTCGACCAGGTGTGGAAGGAGCATCTGCTGGCGCTGGAGCATCTGCGCCACGGCATCGGCCTGCGCGCCTACGGCCAGCGCGACCCGCTGAACGAGTACAAGTCCGAGGCCTTCGCGCTCTTCAACACCATGCTTGCCGAAATGCGCGAGCGGGTGACCGGTCTGCTCATGCGCATCGAGTTGCGCCCGGAGGAGCCGCTGCCGATGCCGGAGCCGATCCGCGTCACCGACATGCGCCACCCCGACCCCGGCCAGGGCGATTTCGAGATGGGCGGCGAGGGTTATGGTGCGGCCGTCGCGACGCGGCCAGCGTCGAGTTCCCTGAATGCAGACGACCCCTCGACCTGGGGCAATGTGCCGCGCAATGCTCCGTGCCCCTGCGGGTCGGGCAAGAAGTACAAGCATTGCCACGGGCGGGGCTGATTGCCCTCGTGCTGCTGACGGCAACACCCGCCTCGGCGCATTGGGAATACACCCGCTGGGGCATGAACGAGGCGGCCGTCATCGCCGCCTCACGCGGTGCCGCGCGGGCCTTGCCGCCCGCGGAACGGCGCCGCCAGGGTGGGTTGGACTATCGCGTTGGCGGTCGCATCGAGGCTGAGGGCGCGGCATTCCGGGTGGTGTTCGGCTTTGGCCGAACCGGGCTGCGCTGCGTCAGCATCCGGGCGGAAGACCCGCACAACGCACCCGAACTGCGCCGCTGGATCACACGCGGCTTCGGGGCCACGCGACAGATTGGCGGCGACGAGAACCAATCCGTGTTCATCTGGTCGACGCCGGACGACATCCAGATGCTCGTGCAGCCAGACGCGGCGATCGCGCTGCACTGCGCAAACGAGCCGAGCACCGCGCCGCGGCCCGGTCCTCGCCGGACTACTCCCCCAGCGTCTCCATCAACCCCAGCCGCGCCACGTCCTGCGCGGTGACCATCACGCGCTGCGCCGCGCGCAACCAAGCATAGGCCCTGGTGCGCGCAGCCTCGACCCGGATGCGCGTGCGCCCCGCCTGCCCTCGTCGGACCGGTAGCGTCAGGACGCCGGTGCCGGACCAGCGCAGCGTGGTGCCGAATTCTTCCCGCCAGCCGGCGCCGGCGCGGCGTGGCGGGCAGGCACTCGGCAAGCCCCGCGCGAAGACGTCGTAGCGCAGGCCCACTCCATCGGGCTGCGCTGTGAAGCGGCCGGTGAACAGGCTCTGCCCGTCGCAGGTGCCGGAGTTGCGGTAGCGCAGCGTCTCCAGCCCCAGGATGCGCAGCGCGCCGCCATCCTCGCGACCGATGATCGCGGCGATTTCCTGGTAGTCGCCGGTGCCGGTGTTGCCCTCGAAGCTGGCGAGCACGACCTCCCTGCCCCGCATCGGCATGACGGCGAAGACGCGGGCAAAGCCGTACCAGGATGGCAGGGTGATCGTCTCGGTGGCGGCACCCTCGGTCTCGAAGCTGAGGACGAGGCGCCGTTCGTCCGGCATGACCTGAACGGTGAGGGTCGACGGGGGGCCGCCAACCGTCAGCCGCACCGGGCGCGGAGTCGGCAGAGCCGGCGGATCGCGGCGCTCGGTCTCGTCATCGGTCTCCGGCGCCTCGCGCTGTGCCCTGGCGCTGGTGGTGATCGCCCAGGCGGAAGCGGCCAGCAGCAATGCGCGGCGCAGCGATCGGAATTCGTTCATTGCGCCAGTCTAGACGCAATGGATGCCCGGCACCGCATGGGGTGCAGCGAAGGCGCTGTCAGGATCCGGGCGGCGACGTGGCCTCGTTCTCGGCCTCGCGGTTGAGCACGACAGGACTGTCCGGCGCATAGGCGAGGCAGGTGCCGATCAGCGCGTTGAGGCGCGGCGCGGTGACCTCCGGCGGCAGGCCCTCGGCGGCGCGTCGTTCCCGGGCCTCACGCTCGCGCTTCATCCGGACGGGGTAGAGGGTCTGGTAGGTGACTGTCGCGACCTGGCCCAGCACCTCGCGCAGGTGGGTGCAGCCGAGCACGCCGCCAACCCGCTCCTTCACCGCGCGGTTGAATCCCGGTCCGATCTTGAGCCCGGCCAGCGCGGCGAAATTGGGCGCCGCCTGCGGGCAGATCGGGTAGGGCGTGAAGTCGGATGCGGCCTCGCAGCTGTGGATCAGCATGTCCTCATCGAGCGTGAGGCGTATCCACATGCCGTGCAGCGCTTCGCCCTTCTCAATCCAGCCTCGGCCATCATTGGCGAAGCCGTAGGACTTGGTGTCGGTCAGGTGCGCCTCGATGTCGAACAGGCCATCGGCGCGCTGGTAGCCGCGAAGTTCGATGTCACGCAGGTGCAGCAGGTCACGCTCGGCGGGGGCGGATAGGGGCATGAAGCCTCCAGAATAATCGTCAACCCCGTTTATGCCGCAGTGCAGCGTAGCGGTCCAGGCGGGGAGGGCTCAGCCCTCGGCGCCCTCGTCCCGCAGCAGTTTTGCGACAGCCTCGGGCGGCACGTCGCTGCTCGTGAAGGCGTCACCGGGGGCGCGGAGGAGGACGAAGCGCATCGCGCCGTCGCGCACCTTCTTGTCCTTCCGCATGCGTCCCAGCAGCGCCTCAACCGTGAAGCGCCGGGGCAGGTCCGCGATGCGCGCCGGCAGGCCGAGATCGGCCAGATGCTGGATCACCCGTCCCGGCAGTTCCTGCGCGCAATGGCCGAGCCTGGCGGAAAGCGATGCGGCCAAGCCAAGGCCCACCGCGACCGCCTCGCCATGCAGCAACTCGCCGCCATAGCCGCACTCCGCCTCGAAGGCGTGGGCGAAGGTGTGGCCGAGGTTGAGCAGGGCGCGGCCGCCCTCGGCACTCTCCTCGCGCTCGTCATCGGCGACGATAGCGGCCTTCAGCCGGCAGCTTTCGATGACCGCATGGGCCAGCGCGTCCTGGTTGCCGGCGATGACGCTCGCCCCGTTCGCCTCGCACCAGGTCCAGAGCGCGCCTTGCAGCAGCCCGTGCTTGGCGACCTCGGCATAGCCTGCGCGCAATTCGCGCGGCGGCAGCGTGGTGAGCACGCGGGTATCCGCCAGCACGATGCGCGGCTGGTGGAAGGCCCCCGCGAGGTTCTTTCCCGACGCCAGGTTCACCCCGGTCTTGCCGCCGACGCTGCTGTCGACCTGTGCCAGCAGCGTCGTCGGCACCTGCACGAAGGGCAGCCCGCGCAGCGCCACCGCGGCCGCGAACCCCGCGAGGTCGCCCACCACGCCGCCGCCCAAGGCCACAACCGCGCAGCGCCGGTCCACGCCGGCGGCCAGCATGCGTTCCAGCACATCCGCGAGCATGGCCATGCTCTTGGACGCCTCGCCCGGCGGCACCGCGATCTCCGCCAGGATGGCGATGCCCGCCGCCGTCAGCCCCGCCCGCAGCGCCGGTAGGTGGATGGTGCCAACGGACTCATCGGTGACGATGACGCATCGCCTGGCGGGGATGGACGGGGCGATCAGCGCGCCGGCGCGGGCGAGCAGGTTGGGGCCCACGAGGATGTCATAGGCGCGCTCGCCCAGCGCCACCGGCAGGCGCCGCTCCGGCACCCAGCCGGCGATCGCCTCCGCGACGCGGCGGGTCGTGTGTTCGGGACTTTCTTCGGAGCAATCCACGATGATATCGGCCTCGGCGTAAAGCGGGTGGCGGGCGGCCATGAGGCGCTCGAGCACCTCGACCGGATCGGCGTTGAGGAACATCGGCCGGTGCTCGCGCCCGGCCACGCGGCGGATCAGCACCGGCAGGCGGCAGCGCAGCCAAAGGACCACCGCGCCGGAAGACCGCACCGTGGCGCGGGTTCGCGCATCGGCATAGGCGCCGCCGCCGGTCGCGAGCACGATCGCGGGGCCGGAAAGCAGCCGCGCGATGACGCGCCGCTCGCCGTCACGGAAATGTTGTTCGCCGTAGCGGGCGAAGATCTCGGTGATCGGCATGCCCGCCGCGGCCTCGATCTCGGTATCTGCGTCGCGGAAAGGAAGGCCCAATCGTTGTGCGAGACGCCGCCCGATGGCGGATTTCCCCGCGCCAGGCATGCCCACGAGCACGACCGACCGAGCCGCGCCGGCGCCAAGGATGGCACCGGTGGCTTCGGGCAGCGGAACGGCGTCCGACAGCAGTTCAAGGGCGAGGTTGCGCGACACGGTCTTGCAAGCTAGCACAACGCCGCGCGAGCGGGAGCCACGCCGCAGCGCCCTGGAGGTTCATGTTCCGCAGCCCCTTCGTGCTGATCGTGCTGCTGATACTCGCCGTGGTCGTGGTGGGTGTGCTGGCGATCGGCGCCTTCCCGCCTTCGGTCGAGCCTCGGCCGGTCGAACGCGTCCTCCCCAATGATCGCTTCCAAACGCGGTGATGTCTGTGGTCATGGAAAATGACCGCAGACATCACTGCGACTTTTTGTGCCCTCAGGTGCCGGGCGCGGCCGGTGGCCGCTTGGCTCGCCGGACTACCGGCGGCGCCCGTTCGGGCTTGCGGCCCGCGGGGCAGGCCGAAGGGTTAGGGTTCAGGCGCGGGGCAGGCGCTCGGCTCACCGCATCGGCAGCGGCGCCCTTTAGGGCTTGCAGGCCAGGGGGCGGCTGAGTGCAGCACGCTGAGGCCTTCCTCGAAATGCTTGCGGCCGAACGCGGCGCGGCGCGCAACACACTGGCCGCCTACACCGCCGACCTTGCTGATTTCGCCCGGTTCGTGGCCCCGTTGGGTCATCCGTTGCACGGTGCCGATGCGCCGGCGCTGATCGCCTACCTGGCTTCGCTGGACGCCCAGGGCTTGGCGGCCCGTACCGCCGCGCGGCGGCTATCCACCCTGCGGCAGTTCCACCAGTTCCTCGCCCGCGAGGGAGTTCGCGCCGATGACCCGACCGAGCTGCTCGAAGCGCCCAAGCTGCCGCGCCTGCTGCCGCGTCCGCTGACCGAGGCCGAGGTGGTGCAGCTGATCGAGGGCGCCGAAAGCCTGCCGGCGGGGCGCGGTCCGGTGGCGGCGGCGGCCGTCGAGTTGCTTTACTGCTCGGGCCTTCGCGCCTCGGAGCTGGTGGGGCTGCCGCTCACCGCACTTCGGCCTGGCGCCGGGGAGGCGCCGCTGATCGCGGTGCGCGGCAAGGGCGGCAAGGAACGCCTGGTGCCGGTTTCCGCCCGCGCGCGTTCCCTCGCCTTCGCCGCCCATACGGGCAAGGTCGCGCCGCGGAAGGGCGCCAAGCCGGCGACCGAGAAGACCCGGCGCTTCCTGTTTCCTGCTCGCGGTGCGACCGGGCATCTCACGCGGCAGGGACTCGGGTTGCTGCTGAAGGAGGCGGCGCTGGTCGCGGGGATTGATCCCTCGCGCGTCAGCCCGCACGTCCTGCGCCATTCCTTCGCCAGTCATCTGCTTGGGCGCGGGGCGGATCTGCGCTCGCTGCAGATCCTGCTTGGGCATGCCGACATCGCGACGACGCAGATCTACACGCATGTGCTGGAGGAGCGGCTGCGCGCCCTGGTCCAGGAACATCACCCCTTGGCGTGAGGCTCAGACGCCGGGAGGGCGCGCGAAATCCGGATTGAACTGCTGTTGCAGGATCGGAAACACGCCCCAGAGCCTGAACTGCCCGTTGCCGGCAAGCTTCTCGAAGAGCTGGAAGTAGAACTTCCAGGTGCCCGCCTCGCGGCAACCGAAGGTGAAGATGTTCATCGAACGGCCGACCGCGAAATTGCGGTATTCCGTCGGTTCGAACAGCGAGACGTCCTGGGTTCCTTGGCCAAGGAAGACCTGGGCGCGCTGTTCCGGGATCTTGCCGCCGGTATTCGCGTGGGTGACCGTGACGGCGCCGCCGCCGCCGCGGCCGATGCCGAGCGTACAACCGTTCATCGTGGTGGTGACCATGAAATTGGCCTGGTCGCCGAGCGTGACCGAGCGGTGGTCTTGCGCGACATAGTTGCAGACATAGCAGTTGAGCGCGGTGGCGTTGGCGCCACCAGGCATGTTCACGCCCTTGTAGGCACCGCAGGCGGCATCGGCGGTGTCGGTAACGCCGAGCGGAACGCCCATGCCGCTCATCGCCGGCTGGCATTCGATCCAGGCGCGGTCGGAGCCGTGGGTTGTGTTCTGGATGTAGCCAGGATGGAACATGTTGGTCGCGAGCCACGTCTTGAAGACGGTCGGATCTGCATTGCAGGCGGCGTAGTTGGGCACGGCCATGATCGTTCTCCTAAGGCCCCCCGCGGGATCGGTTCGGTGTTCAGCCGCGGGCGTAAGGGTCGGGGACGCCCCGGACCTGAGCGAGCCGGACGATAAGGTCGGGTACGTTCGTTCCGCAAGACTACTATTTCGATATCGCAGTAATCGCGACCTCGCGACCTGGCCTTACGCACGGCGCCGATTTCCGCTAACCCCTCCCCGCCATGCGCCACTTCCTCGACTTTGAAAAACCCATCGCCGAACTCGAAGGCAAGATCGAGGAACTGCGCCGCACTACCGACGCCGGCGGCATTGATGTCGCCGACGAGGTCGGGCGCCTGCGCGACAAGGCGCACAAGCTGCTGCAGGCGACCTACGCCAAGCTCACGCCCTGGCAGAAGGCCCAGGTCGCGCGCCACCCCGAACGTCCGCACGCCTCGGACTACATCGCGGGGCTGATCGAGGGCTTCACCCCACTCGCCGGTGACCGCGCTTTCGCCGATGACGCCGCGGTGCTCGGCGGCATGGGTCGGTTCCGCGGCCGCGCCGTGATGGTGCTGGGGACTGAGCGCGGCGACGACACCGAAAGCCGCGTGAAGCACAATTTCGGAATGGCGCGCCCCGAAGGCTACCGCAAGGCGCGGCGCCTGATGGAACTCGCCGGCCGCTTCGGCCTGCCCATCCTGTCCTTCGTCGACACCGCGGGCGCCTTCCCCGGAATAGATGCCGAGGCGCGCGGCCAAGCCGAGGCCATCGCCCGTTCCATCGAAGCCGGCCTCGACGCCCCGGTGCCCTTCATCGCGACCATCATCGGCGAGGGCGGTTCGGGTGGCGCCATCGCACTGGCCGCCGCGGACCGGGTGCTGATGCTGGAACACTCGATCTATTCGGTGATCTCGCCGGAAGGCTGCGCCTCCATCCTGTGGCGCGACCAGGCGCAGGCCTCCGTCGCGGCCGAGGCCCTGCGGCTGACCGCCGAGGACCTCAAGCGCTTGGCCATCATCGATGCCGTGGTGCCCGAGCCGTTGGGCGGCGCCCACCGCGACGCGGCGGCCATGATCGCGAGCGTCGGCGCCCGCATCGACGAGGTCCTGGAGCCGCTGGCCGCCCTGGACGGCGCCACGCTCCGCGCCCGCCGGCGGGAGAAGTTCCTGGAGATGGGCCGCGTCGGCGCGCTGTGACGATCGCGGCCCCAGGTTGCTTCATCCTTCGGTGTTCGCCGAGACGTTTCCTTCACACGCACGGATACCGTAGCGCGTTGCACTTCATCGTCGCCAGACGGGCACCGGGGATGTTCGCTGAAAGTGGAGCGTTCGTACGCTGGGACCTGCCGTGCCCCTGTACTTGAGTCCGCTCATCCTCCGCGCGGTGGTCTAGCCCATGTGGGTGGAACTGCGTCGGTTCGGGGCCAAGTGACAGCCGCATGGACAGCTTCCCCACCCAACCCGAAGCCGTCGAGGCACGCCGCCGCGCGTTCCTGATGGGTTTTCCCGCGATCGCCCTGGCGATCTTTCTCGCGGCGGTTGACCAGACGGTGACCTCCACCGCGCTGCCGGCCATCGCCGCCGAGTTCTCCGCGGTCGAGCGGGTGTCCTGGGTCGTGGTCGCCTACCTCGTGGCCGGCACCTGCGCCGCGCCGGTGTTCGGGCAGCTGGGCGACGCCTATGGGCGGCGCAACATCCTGTACCTGGCGCTCGGGATGAACCTGGCGGGGTGCCTGGCGAACGCGGTGGCACCGACCTTTCCAGTGTTGATCGCCGGGCGGGTGGTGCAGGGCATCGGCGGTGGCGGGTTGCTCACGCTTGCGATGGCGATCATCGGCGAATGCCTGCCGCCGCGCGAGCGAGGCCGGTTCCAGGGGCATATCGCTTCGATCTTCGCCTCGGCGGCGGCGTTCGGGCCGGTCGGCGGCGGCTATCTGACCGAACACTTCGGCTGGCGGTCGATCTTCCTGGTCGCACCCCCGCTGGCGGTGCTGGCGGGCGTCCTGGCGCTCCGCCTGGCGCGGGTTCCGCCGACCCGCGAGCACCCGCTGCGCTTTGATTGGCTGGGCCTGGGCCTGTTCATCCTGGCCGTGGCATCGGCCCTGATCGCGCTGGATCAGGCGCGGCGGATGGATGCGGCGCTGGCCCCGCTGGCGGTCGGGCTTGGCGTGGTCGCCGTGACCGCGCTGGTCGCGCTGATCGCGTGGGAGAAGCGCGCGCCCGACCCGCTGCTGCCGATCTCGTTGCTGGCCGAGCCCTCGATCTGGCGCAGCAACCTCATGGGTGCCTGTGTCTATGGGGCGTTGGTCGGCAGCATCGCCTTCCTGCCGATCTTCCTGCAGGCGGTGCGGGGGTTGTCGCCTGGGCAGGCTGGGCTGGTGCTGCTGCCGCTTTCGGTCGGCGGCGCACTGGGCGCTGTCATCGCCGGGCGCCTGATGCTGAAGACCGGGCGCGGAATGCTGTGGCCGCGGATTGGACTTCTGGTCGCCGCTGCCATGCTGGTGCTGATCGGCACTGTCGCCGAGGTGGCGCCGATTTGGCTGATACCGGTCCTGCTCGGGCTGACGTCGATGGGGTTCGGGACCTCGTTTCCGGTCGGGCAGACGACGGTGCAGGTGGCGGCCGGGTCGGCGCGGCTGGGTGCGGCCGCGGCGTCGGTGCAGTTCTCGCGGAATCTGGGTGCGGCGACGGGTACGGCCATCCTCGGCGCGGTGCTGTTCGGCGGCCTGGCACTCGCGGGTGGCGAGGTGGCGGCGATGTTCGCCCGCGTCATCGCAGCGCCTGGCTTGGTCGCCAGCCTGCCAGGCGCCGAGGCCTTGGCGCTGCGCGAGGCGCTGGTCGGTGCGTTCCGAGCTATGTTCTACACAGCGGCGGCGTTTTCCGTGGTCGGCGCGGTGCTCGCCGCGCGGGTGCCGCTGCAGCGGATCTGAGCGCGCTCGGCTCGATCACCCGCGTGTCCAGCGACGGCACGCGCGGGTGGCGAGCTTTAGCGCAATGGGCAACGGGTGCTTCGATGCGAGTGCCGCTTCAGCGATGTGAGAGCGGTCGACTCCATCACTCTCATGTCCGAGGAGGTTAAGCGCGGCGCGGCAGCTTTCGTGCGGTGGGCGACGGGTGCTTTCGATGCGGGTGCTGCCGCAGCGGATTTGAGCGCGGTCGACTCCATCATCCGCATGCCCAGGACTGCAAGCTTGGGGTGGCAGTTTCCACGCGGTGGCGACGGGCGCTTTCGATGCGGGTGCCGCTTCAGCGGAATTGAGGATCGACCGTCTTCCATACGGTGCGTCCGAGGCCGGACAACGCCGTGGTTCGCGCCATCCCCATCAGTCCAGCGGCGGCGGCTCCATCCGTGTCAGCCGCGCGTGATCGTCGATGACGCGCACACGGTGCGGCAACCCCTCGCCCCAGCGCCAGAACACGGCGTTCACGTCGCGCGGGCGAGCGCCATTGGCGAAGCTCGGCACCAGGATGCCCGCGACGCCCTGGCCGATCAGGCGCCGGGTGAGCACCCAGCTTGGCGGCACTTGCCCTCGGTCGGCGAGGTCTTCCCAGGCGCAGGCGAGGTCGCGCGGGTCGATCCCGTGCGCCGCGCAGACGGCATAGTCGGCTAGGTCCAGCAAGTCGGCGCAATCGACCTCATAGGCGCAGAGCGTCATCGGCTGCGCCTTGCGCGCAAAGCCTTGCTGCGCTTCCAGCCAGGCGGTCTCGAAATGCAGCGACGTGTAAAGCGCCGGCGTGCCACGCGGGTTGAAGCGGCCGCCATGGCGGCTCGCACCCTCTCCCGATGTCGGTGCCCAGGCCCAGCCTGGATGATGCGCGCGATAGGCGCGGCCGGTGAGCCGGATCAGGCGAAGCCGCCCTCCGCGATGCGCGAGAGGTGGCGCTTCACCGCCTCGGCGCGGCCCTGCTTCACGAGGTCCTCGGCGGTGAGGTCGCCGAAGGATGGCAACGGCTGCGAGCGGTACCAGGCCAGCGCCATCTGCGGCGAACCGGCCCAACCTTGAGTGCGGTTGAGGATCTCGATCATGTCGCGCAGCCGCGCCTGGGTGGCGGGCGCCCGCAGACGTGCCGTCTTGGACACGGCATCGCGGGATAGCCCCGCCGCGCTGGCGAGCTGAAGGCGCGTGAGATGGAGAAGGTCGGCGATGCGGTCGGTCTCGACCGCACCGTCATCGGCATAGGCTTCGCTCAGGAAGGGTGTGTCGAGCATGATTGCCTCTACAGTTACCCAAATCATGGGGCATTCTATGAGGCGATAACCGAAAACGCCAGAGATGAATCAATCGCATGCGGAGGATGCGTCGTCGCTGCGACCTTCCTACGCCACGAGTCTTTGACGTCAGGCCGCAAAGCGGCCCAGGAGGCCGGTAGCCAAGCGCACCAACCGCGCGCCTGGCATTCTGAGGGCGAAAACTATCCAGCGGCCACTCTCATAACCGCCGCTCTCAGTCGCGTTCGAGACACATCGCGACGCCCATGCCGCCGCCGATGCACAGCGTCGCGAGGCCCTTCTTGGCGCCGCGCTTCTGCATCTCGAACAGCAGCGTGGTCAGCACGCGCGCCCCGGACGCCCCGATCGGGTGCCCCAACGCGATCGCACCGCCATTCACGTTCACCTTCGACGTGTCCCAGCCGAGGTCCTTGTTCACCGCCAACGCCTGCGCCGCGAAAGCTTCGTTCGCCTCGATCAGGTCGAGATCGTTGATCGTCCAGCCGGCCTTCGCCAGCGCCTTGCGTGAGGCCGGGATCGGGCCCGTGCCCATGATCGAGGGATCCACGCCGGCCGTAGCCCAGGAGACGATGCGCGCCATCGGGTTGATGCCGCGGCGCCGGGCCTCCTCGCCACTCATCACCACCATCGCGGCGGCGCCGTCATTGATGCCGGAAGCGTTGCCGGCGGTGACGGAACCATCCTTCGCGAAGGCCGCGCGCAGCTTCTGCAACACTTCCATCGTGGTCTCGGGCTTCGGGTACTCGTCGTTGGAGACGACGACATCGCCCTTGCGGCCCTTGACGGTCACGGGGACGATCTCGTCGGCGAAGCGGCCGGACTTCATCGCCTCGCCCGCCTTGCGCTGGCTGTTGAAGGCGAATTCATCCTGCTGCTCGCGCGTGATCTGGAATTTCTGGGCCACGTTCTCGGCGGTGTTGCCCATGTGGTAGCCGTGGAAGGCATCCATGAGGCCGTCGCGCAGCATGGTGTCCACCAGCTGCAGGTCGCCCATCTTCTGGCCGGAGCGCAGCTGCTGGGCATGCGGCGCCTGGGTCATGCTCTCCTGGCCACCGGCGACCATGATCTTCGCGTCGCCCGAGGCGATCTGCTGCGCCGCGAGTGCGACGGCGCGGAGGCCGGAGCCGCAGAGTTGGTTGATGCTGAAGGCGGTGTGCTCGACGGGAATGCCGGCGTTCACGCTGGCCTGGCGGGCCGGGTTCTGGCCCGAGCCGGCGGCGAGGATCTGGCCGAGGATGACCTCGTCCACTTCGGCGCCCTCAATGCCGGCGCGCTCGAGTGCGGCCTTGATGGCGACGGTGCCGAGCGCGTGCGCGGAGAGGCTCGCGAAGGCACCGTTGAAGCTGCCCACCGGAGTGCGGGCCGCGGAGGCGATGACGATGTCCGACATGACGATTTGTTCTCCCTCTGGTTGCTCCCATTGTGGGCCTTTGCCCCCGCCCATCACAAGGGCGGCAGACGCAGCCCAGCGATCCATTCCGCGAGCGGCGTCCACAGGGCCGCGTTGGCCCCGGTGCCCGCGACCATGCCCACATGGCCGGCCGCTGCTTCATGCACCACGGCACCGGGCATCAGCCCGGCCAACGCGCGGGCTGATGCCGGCGGCACGATGCGGTCGCGATGCGGGGCGGCGAGGAAGGTGGGGCCCTTCCAATCCTGCGGGCGAACCGGCTCGCCAGCGACGCGCCACAAGCCACGCATCGGGGTGTTCTCGCCATACCAGCCACCCAGGCATTCGCGCGCCACGGCAGCGGCCAGCGGCACCCCATCGTTCAGCCAATCCTCGATCGCCACGAACAGCCGCGCCCGCGGTGCATTCAGGCCGAGCCCGGCGAAGGCTCGGAATTTGTGGGCGACGGCGAACGGCTCATTGAGGGCGAACAGCATTTGGATCGCATCCACCGGCAGCGTGCCCTCCAGCGTGAGGACCGGTTCGAGTAAATCGAGCAACCTCGCCGTTGCCTGCCCGGCGGCCCCCGACGTGGAGAAATCCCATGGCGTCGCAAGCAGTGCGAGCGCCGGAACGCGATCCGGCTGCCGCAGTGCCGCGGCGAGCGCGAGCAGCCCGCCCATGCAGTAGCCCACGAGGACCACCGGCTCCGGCAACGCAAGCAGGGCGGCTTCCAGGCGCAGGACGTAGTCGGTCAACGTGAAGCCATGCTCCGCCCCGCCTGGAGCGCCCCAATCCAGCAGCAGCGGGTGCATCCCACGCGCGGACAGATGCCGCAGCATCGAACGCCCGGCACCGAGGTCGAGGATTTCAGCCCGGTTGATCAGCGAGGGGACGAACAGCGTCGTCGGCCCTGCCCCGCCATAGTCCAGCAGCTGGCTGCTGCCCTCCTGCCACAGGCAGGGCACCGGCTCGGGCGGGGGCGAAGGATCGGCGGCGCGGTAGGCGCGAATGCCCGCCACCAGCGCCCCATGTTCGGAAATCAGCTGCCGGCGTACGGCGGCTGCCAGTGCCTCAGGCTTTTGGCCGCTTGCGGCGAGGGCCTGGGCGATGCGGCTCGCCTCCACTTGGCCCGCCTTCGAGAGTGGCCAGGCGCTGTTCCAAGGCGGCGATGCGATCCAGGAGGACCCGTTCGCGGGCTCGCCAGTCGGCAGCGACAGGTTCGCCGCCGCCGCCCGGATCGCGCTCATCGCGAGGTGGAACGGCAGCGGACGCGGGCCCCGGCGCTGCATCAGGACGCGCCGCACCCGCCAGCTTCGCCATTCGCCCAACGATCGTTGGGTCGGCAACAAGCGCCTGGAGCTCGCTCTGCCAGAGCGCAATCCAATCCTGCGCCAGTTGCTCGAGCGTCGGGTCTGCTGGCATTTCGTGACGGCATCCTTGCGGCTTTCCTCTCGGCGCCAGGATAGCGTGGCGAGTAAACTACGCCAGGGGAGGATAAATTCTTCGCAGCGCAGCAAAGCCCGGCTAATATCTGGGTACGACTGAAATGGAACCGCTACCATGGCGCAGAAAACAGCCGATCGTGCAGACCCGCTTGCCGCACCTCCGCCGCCGGTCGTGGTCAAGAAATACGCCAATCGGCGCCTCTACAACACCGAGAGCTCGTCCTACGTCACGCTGGAAGACCTCGCTAAAATGGTCCGTATTGGACGCGATTTTGTGGTCTATGATGCCAAGTCGGGCGACGACATTACTCGCTCCGTGCTGACACAGATCATCGTCGAGGAAGAGAGCAAGGGGCATAACCTGCTGCCGACCCCCTTCTTGCGCCAGCTGATCGGGTTCTATGGCGACAACATGCAGGGCCTTGTGCCGCGCTATCTCGAATTCGCGATGGAAGGCTTTTCGCGCCAGCAGGAGCAGATGAAGACGGCGATGGAGCGCACCATCGGTGGCCTGATCCCCTTCGCGCCTGCCGTTGGCCTCGAAGAACTCGGCAAGCAGAACATGCAGATGATGGAGCGGGCAATGTCGCTGTTCACGCCCTTCGCCCGCGGCGAGGCACGCGGCGAGCCGCCGAGCGTGGAAGTGCTGCAGGCTGAGATCGACCGCCTGCATGCGCTTCTCGCGGAGCAGGAGAAGAAGGCGTAGCCGCTACGGCATCGCCGGCCTGAGCGCTCCGCCCATTCGCAACGGTGCCACGCGGCGTGCCAGTCCGGTCGTGTCGTCCGTCTCCACGAACAGGCCTGAGATCGTGGCCTCGCCATCCGCGGGCGCCAGGCGCTCGGACGGCACCTTGCGCCAGAAGCGCAGGCTCGCGCCGCCCTTCTGCATGCCGATCACACTGTCATAATCGCCGCACATCCCGGCATCGGACTGGAACGCGGTGCCGCCGGTGAGGATACGGTCGTCGGCACTCGGCACATGGGTGTGGGTGCCGATGACAAGGCTCGCGAGCCCGTCGAAGGAATGCGCCATCGCCTGCTTCTCACTGGTGGCCTCGGCGTGGATGTCGATGATGATGGCCTGCACCGCACTGCCGAGCGGGTGCTTCTGCACCTCGGCCTGCACCGCGCGGAAGGGGTCGTCCAGCGGCTCCATGAACAGGCGGCCCATGGCCTGGAGCACCAGCGCGCGGCGCCCCCCGGGCAGGTCGACGATGACGCTGCCCTTGCCTGGCGTTCCCGGCGCGTAGTTCAGCGGCCGGATCAGCCGCTTCTCCTGATCGAGGTAGGGGATGATCTCCTTGCGGTCGAAGGCGTGGTTGCCGAGCGTCAGCACATCCGCCCCCGCCGCGAAAAGCGCACGCGCCATCTCCGGCGCCAGGCCGAAGCCATGCGAGGCGTTCTCCGCATTCACCACCACCAGGTCGAGCGACAGGCGGGTGCGCAGGGCCGGAAGTTCGGCCTCCACCGCGTCGCGGCCGGAGCGGCCGACGATATCGCCCAGGAATAGGATTCTCACGCGTGTATCCCTATCAATCCGTGCCGCAGCGGATGATGCCCGCCTCGGTCGCCACCATGCGGAGGCGAAAATCATGCGGCCCCACCGGGACCTCCGGTGCTTCCTGTGCGGCGAACGCGAAGCCGATGGCCAGGGCATGAGGCAAACGGGCCAGCGTGCGGTCGTAGTAGCCGCCGCCATAGCCGAGCCGCCCGCCGGTGCGGTCGAAAGCCAGCAGCGGCACCAGCACCACGTCGGGCGTCACAACGGTGCCATCGGCTGGGAACCGTGTGCCCATCGGTCCGTACGCGAGCGCGTCACCGGGCCTCCAGGCGCGGAATTCGAGCGGCAGCGCGCGGGGAGGCGTCACAGGGAGCGCCAGGGCATGCCCGCGTTCGAACAGCCCATTCATAAGCCTGCGCAGGTCGATTTCCCCTGGCAGCGGCCAGACGCCCGCCACGCATGCGCCAGGCGGCACCAACTCAGCGCCAAGCACATGCTCCGCGAGCGCGCGCCCGGCCACCAGCGGATCGCCCGTGCGCCGGCCGCGTGCGGCAATGCGCGCCGCCCGCTTGGCAGCGTCGAGATCAGAGAAGTGCGGAGCCACCATGGCCGTTGGACTCGAACCCTCCCAAGGCCTGCTAATGCAGGTGGGCACCAGATAGTCGGACCAGGATCCGACCAGCGCCAGCTCCCGGGAGATGCTTATTGGCCCTGGGGGTTACTTGCCTGACGAACCGGGCAGCCCCGCCCCGATAATCTAGGGTGCGGCAAGCTCGCCTGCAATGGCCTCGATCCGCTCCGCGACCGCCACCAGCCGGCTTGCCAAGGCGGGGTCCGCCGGTATCGCCGAGTCGTTTGACTCGGATGCTACGGCCGGCGAAGCCTTCAGCGCGGCGAGTTCCTCGCGCAGGTCGGACGCCTCGTCGGCCAGTTGCAGCGCGGCGAGGACGAGCATGCGCGTCTCTCCCAGCTGCAGGCCCATGGCCTTCAGCGTGGCGATGCGCTGGTCAACCTCAGCGGCCATGCCCTGAAGGTGTTCTTCCTGACCGTCCTGGCAGGCGACCGGATGACTGTATCCGCCGATGCGGATCGTGACCTGGGCCAAAGGGCTAGTCCTCCTCGCTGACCAGCGCGGGCTCGGGCATCAAAGCCGCATGCAGCGCGGCGAGCGCGGCATCGAGCCGGGCGGACAGCGCCTGAACTTCGGCCTTCGGGACCATGTCCTCGGGCAGCGCCGGACCCTCGGCGTGGGCCGCCTGCTTCGGACGCGCCACTGCCGCGCCGAGGGCGGCGACCGCTTGCTCCAGACGCGCTACCGCCGCCTCCATGCTCACACTATCCGCGCTCACCCAAACCCCTGACCTATCCCTGTTCAAGCCTTCGCATGCGCACTACCAGTGGTCAACGATGAGGCAGCTTCCGGCCGTCACGATCTACAGCGGACCGCAGGCCCGTGCCGCGCTCGACGCCGCCGGGCCACGCGGATTGCTGCTGCTCTCGGCACCGGGTGCGGCGGGCTTTCTCGGCCCCGCCTGGTTCGCGGCAATGGTGGAGGGGCATGCGCCGGCGGCCCTCGATTGCGGCGCCGATTCCGGCCACGCCCTTGCCGCGCTGCGCCATGGCCTTAAGCTCATCATCCTGTCCGAGCCGGCCGAAGGGTTGCTGTCGTGCGCGGCCGAAGTCGGCGCGCGCATCTTGCCGGTGCGCCCGCCATCGCTCGACCTGTTCGACTGGAACCTCGCCAAGCCTCAGGCTCGCGCGGCGCTCCGGGCCCGGCTGAACGACCGGAGCGGCATGGCCTGAGCCGGGATCACCCGATCGGCTGGCCCCTTAGGTGGTCGGCTTCAGGCGCGGCGAGTGCTGCGCGATGTTCTTGCGCAGCATGGAGTCAGGGATGCTCCACATGAACAGGGAGTTGAATTTGGCCAGCGTCATGCGCGTGTTCGGCGCGTTCTCCGGATCATGGATGATGGCCTGGACCTTCGCGTCATCGACCCCGATCAGTGCGGAGCAATGGCCGTAGGTTGCGCCGGCGGCGTTCGTCTTGGTCCAGGAGATGAGCTGCGGTCCGTAGCCGCGCAGCAGGGTGGCGAGCGCATCGATGGTCCAGGCATTGCCGGTGGGATATGCGACCTGCGCAAGGTTCTCGTTCTTCTGCAGCGCGGTCGTGTCGTTGATGGGCTTGTGGCCCGCGGAGGTCCAGAGCGTGGGATCACCGAGCCGCGGCCCGGCCTCGAAATAATAGCCGAGCATGCAGGCAGAGCAGTACCAGCAGCCGGTGGGGTCATTCATCGCGTTGTTCGGGCCATAGCCCAGCTGGGTTACGAAGGGCACATCGAGATAGATGCTCGCCATCACTCACTCCTTGGTCCGGGGGAGAGGTTCGAACCGACGATATATCGATATTGCAATGACTGACAAGGGCCTGCGCGCGGGTGCTCTACTCACTTCATGGTGATCTGGCACATGTCCTGGCGCGTGCTTTCTCCACATTGGAGCGGGCTTACCCGTGACAGCACGGTCGCCCTGCGCTATCGGCCCGACCAGCCCCATTCAGAGGACCCGCCCTGATGAAACTCACCCCCCGTGTCGCCAAGATCCTCTCCTGGTATGAGAGCGACAATCCCGGCACCAAGGCGAACCTCGCCCGCATCCTCAACGCCGGTCGCCTGGGCGGCACCGGGCGCATGGTGATCCTGCCGGTCGATCAGGGTTTCGAGCATGGCCCGGCGCGCAGCTTCGCCCCCAACCCCGCCGCCTATGACCCGCACTATCATTTCGAGCTGGCGATCGAGGCGGGCCTCAACGCTTACGCCGCGCCGCTGGGCTCGATCGAAGCCGGGGCCGCGACCTTCGCCGGCTGCATCCCGACCATCCTCAAGGTGAACAGCTCCAACAGCCTGGCGACCAGCAAGGACCAGGCGATCACCGGCAGCGTGAGCGACGCGCTGCGGCTGGGTTGCTCCGCGATCGGCTTCACCATCTACCCGGGCAGCGAATACGCGTTCGAGCTGATGGAGGAACTGCGCGACATGGCGGAGGACGCCAAGGCAGCCGGGCTCGCCGTGGTGGTCTGGTCCTACCCGCGCGGCCCGAACCTCGACAAGGTGGCCGAGACCGCGCTCGATATCGCTGCCTACGCGGCGCATATGGCGGCCCTGCTCGGCGCCCACATCATCAAGGTAAAGCCGCCGACCTCGGCGATCAGCCTCGATGCCGCGAAGAAGACCTATCAGAGCCATCCGGTCGAGGTCGATGACGCCGCCAAGCGCATCGCGCACATCGTGCAGGCCTGCTTCAACGGGCGGCGCCTGGTGGTGTTCTCAGGCGGCGAGGCCCGCGGTGCGGATTCGCTGCTCGACGACGTGCGCGCGATTCATGCCGGCGGCGGCAATGGCTCGATCGTGGGGCGCAACGCGTTCCAGCGCTCGAAGGCGGACGCGATCAAGCTGCTCTCCGACATCATCGATGTGTACCTGACCGAGGTGTGAAGGGTGGGCGGGTCACTGTGACCCGCCACGTGCGGACACGCGGCCCGCTCAGCGGGCCGCGAACGTAACTGGACGCCCGGCATTCGGGGACACAGAAACAGCGTTCATCCTTCAGGAACGCTGCGATTGACGCCTTTGCTGCCGCAGCACGTCCTCAATCCAGCCGTTGAGGCGCACCGTCTCGGCTTCCGCCTCTGCTGTTTCCGCGTAGGCCTCCGGGAAGCGCTGGGCCATCCAGCGCCAGGCGACCAAGCGCCTCTGCACCTTCTCGCCGCGCTGCAGCTCGTCCCCGCTGACGCGGTCCGGCGGCGGCAGCTTGCCGGCCTCGGGCGGCGAGACGGTGCGCCCCGCGCCATGCTCCAGCGCCCATCGTGACAGCCGCGCGACGCCGTTGTCGCGTAGATCAATCGGGCACAGCGCGTAGGTCCAGCGCTCCAACAGCGTCAGGCGTGTCACGCCATCGATAGCCGTCGCGATCGACATGGCCGCTTCGAGGTCCGCGAGCCGGTAGTTCGGATCATCCTTGCGCAGCACCGCGCGCTTGATCCGCGCGAGCACGCCGAACAGGCTGGTGGACCCGATCTCGGCCGCGACGGCGGCGATGATGTCTGCATCCGGCTGAACCAGCGGCCGCAACTCCGGCGGGCTCCCGTGCGGCGAGAGCAGCAGGTGCTTGAGCACCTCCGGCGACCCGGCGCCGGCGAGGACGGCCACGATCCCTTCCTCATGCATCCCGTAGCGACCGGCGCGCCCGCCGATCTGCTTCACCTCCTGCACGTTGAGGTCGCGGCGCTCCGTACCGTCGAATTTCTGCAGGCTCGAGAAGATCACCCGGCGGATGTTAAGGTTCAGCCCCATGCCGATAGCATCCGTCGCGACCAGGATGTCGGCGTCGCCGGCGTTGAAGCGCGCGGCCTCGGCGCGGCGCACCTCCGGGCTGAGCGCGCCATAGACCACCGCGACGCGGCGCCCGCGCCGGATCAACTCGGCACGCAAATCCATCACCTCGCGGCGGGAAAAGGCGATCAGCGCATCCCCCGCGCGAAGGTCGCCAAGGCTGACCGGCGCACGCGCCGCGTTGAGCGGTCCCTTGCGTTCCAAGCTCACCTCATCGAGCGCATCGCCGCAGAGAGCGGCGATCCGGCGCACCATCGGGATGCAATCGGGTGCTCCCAGCACGAACACTTCGCGCGCCGGTGCGCCCATGATGGCGGCCGTCCAGGCGGCGCCACGGTCGCTGTCGTGCAGCATCTGCGCCTCGTCGATCATCGCGACATCAACGGGCGTGCGGAACGGGCACATCTCCACCGTGGCGGCGATGTGCTTGCTGCCGGGCACCAGCAGCCGCTCCTCGCCGGTGGTGAGTGAAGCCTGGATGCCGCGGCTCGCGAGTGCCTCGCGGAATTCATGTGCAAGCAGGCGCAGCGGTGCTAGCGCCAGGCCCGACTGCGCCTCGGCGAGCCGGTTCAAGGCCAGGTAGGATTTGCCCGAATTGGTCGGGCCGGTGACCAGCGTGATGCGCCGGACCAGCGCCCGCGCGGTCGCGAAATGCGCGGCGTAGCGATCGAGTGCGGCGACCCTCGCGATGGCCGCGTTGGCGCCCCTGCCCTGCGAAATCGCGGGGGCGGCGGGCGTGGTCTCGCGCGTGCGCCATAGCGGGACTTCGGCGCGCAGCGGGGCGAGCTCGGCGGGGTCAAATTCCCAACGCTCGCCAGATTTTCCGGGCAGGCGCCGCGCGACGGGGATGAGGCCGGCGGCGACCCAGCGCAGCGCTTCCTTGGCCGTGCACCCGAGCAGGTCCGGCACCGGCTGGAAGGGCACCAGGCTCTGTTCCCAGGCGCGGAGGCGGCGGATTTCCTCGCGCTTGGAGGTACGGGCCGCGACGTCGACGTTGCGGCGTTCAGCGCGGCGCAACTCTTCCGCAGCCCGCGCCGCGTTCGCGAAGCCGGCGGGGTCTGGATGCGCGTGCGCGATGGCGATGGCGGTGGCGAGTTCATGCAGGCGCGGTGGCGTCAACGCGCCGCCCGTCTCGGCGATCTCGCTGGCAATTGCGTCGAGGGCGGCCTCCGGCGTGCGGCCGGCATCGCGCAGGCGCGGGAGCAGCGCGGCATCGAGCGCGGCGTGCAGCGTGTCATCGCTGGCATCAATGGTGGCGATGGTCTCGGCGGCGGCGCGAATATCCTCGCGCCGCGCCCAGGCGATGCCGGCGCGGCTCGCAAGGTCCGCCAGGCGCCCGACATAGCCACGCCGCCGCAGCTTCAGCAGTGCGGTGGCGACCGTCGCATCGGTGGCGGGCAAGGCGCGGGCGACCTCGCGGATGAGCGAGGGCAGCTCCTTCGCGGTGAAGGGCAAGCCGGAGGCGACGATGGCGGCCTCGGCAGGCGAGAGCGCGGTGTCGCTCATGCCTCGACTTCCTCGCGCATCGCTTCGAGTCGCATCCATTCCTCCTCGGCCTCCGCGAGCTCCTTCTCGCGCGTCGCGAGGCCGTTGGTGAAGCGCTTGAAGGCCGCGTAGTCGCGCGTGAACAGCGCCCCGTCCGCGAGTTTCTGGCGCAGCAGGGCGATCTCGGCTGTCAACTTGTCGATGCGGCCGGGCAGTGCTTCGAGTGCGTGCTTGTCCTTGAACGTCATCTTGCGCGCGGCTGCGGCGCCCGCGTTGGCGGTCGCACCACGTGGGCGGTTCCCGGCAACTGCGGCCGCGCGGGCTTCCACGCCACGCCCGCGCTGGACGATCATGTCGGAATAGCCGCCGGCGTAGTCCTGCCAGCGCCCATCGCCCTCGTAGGCGAGGATGCCCGTCACGGTGCGGTCCAGGAAGTCGCGGTCATGGCTCACCACCAGTACGGTGCCGCCGTATTCGGCGATCAACTCCTGCAGCAGATCCAGGGTTTCGAGGTCGAGGTCGTTCGTCGGCTCATCGAGCACCAGCAGGTTCGACGGCCGGGCGAAGGCGCGCGCCAGCATGAGGCGCCCGCGCTCGCCGCCCGACAGCACCGAGACGGCGGTGCGCGCCTGCTCGGGGAGGAACAAGAAGTCCTTCATGTAGCCGACGACATGGCGCGGCTGGCCGTTGATGAACACTTGGTCGCCACGCCCCTCGGTCAGCGCCTGCGAGAGGGTGGTCTCGGGCGGCAGCGCCTCCCGCTTCTGGTCGAGCGTGACCATCTCGATCGCGGTGCCGCGCCGGATGGTGCCGCTGTCGGGTTCCAGCTCGCCGGTCAGCATCTTGAGCAGGGTCGTCTTGCCGGCGCCGTTGGGGCCGACGATGCCAATCCGGTCGCCGCGCATGATGCGCGCATTGGCCTCGCGGATGACCGTACGGTCGCCAAAGGATTTGCTCGCGTTCTCGGCCAGGGCGACGAGGTTGCCAGAGCCCTCCGCCTCGCTCGCGGCCATGCGGACATTGCCCTGCGGTCCCTGGCGATCGCGCTTCTTCTGGCGCAACGCCTGGAGATCGCCGAGCCGCTTCACGTTGCGCTTGCGTCTGGCCGTCACGCCGTAGCGCAGCCAATGCTCCTCCCGCACGATCTGCCGCGCGAGCTTCTGTGCATTCTGCTCCTCGACGGCGAGGATCTCGTCGCGCCAGGTTTCGAAATGCTCAAAACCGCGTTCGAGGCGGAGGGTGTTGCCGCGATCCAGCCACACCATCGCGCGCGACAGGCGTTCGAGGAAGCGCCGGTCATGGCTGATGGTGACAATGGCGCTGCGCAGGCGGCCAAGCTCCGTCTCCAGCCATTCGATGGCCGGAAGGTCGAGGTGGTTGGTCGGCTCGTCCAGCAGCAGGATGTCGGGCTCGGGTGCGAGGGCACGGGCCAGCGCCGCGCGGCGGGCCTCGCCGCCCGAAAGCGTGTCCGGGTGCTCGGCGCCGGTCAGACCCAGGGCTTCGAGCAGGTAGTGCGCGCGGTACACGTCATCGCCGCCGGTCAGCCCCGATTCGACGTAGGCGAGCACGCTGGCGTGGCCGGCGAGGTCGGGCTCCTGCGGCAGGTAGCGCAGGGTGGCGCCGGGCTGGAGGAAGCGGGTGCCGGAATCGGCCTCCGCCAAGCCCGCCGCGATGCGCAGCAGGGTGGATTTGCCCGACCCGTTGCGCCCGATCAGCGCCAGGCGCTCGCCGGGTGAGACGGACAGCGAAGCACCTCCCAAAAGCGTGGTGGTGCCGAAGGCGAGGCGGGTGTCGGCGAGGAGCAGAAGAGGGGGTGCGGCCATGAGGCGGTATGGAGGGGAGGGAGCGTGCCGCGTCAAGCGGATCGATGGTCAAAACGATGCGGTTGCGGCAGCCTTCGCACTCCTTTGTCCGAAGTAGCCAGGTGCGCCGTCTCGCCCTCGCCCTCCTCTGCCTGCCCAGCCTTGGATTTCCGGGCTTGGCCTGGGCACAGCCGCAGCCGAGCGGGCGCTACCACGTGACGGCCACGGCCGGCTCGCCGCCCGTCATCGTCATGCACGACACCGGAACCGGGCAGAGCTGGGTGCTGGTGCAGACGCCGGGGGGCCCCCGGTGCAGTTGGCGCCGCTGCGCTTCTGGGCGCCGGGGAACACGCTGACGGCGCTGCCGCCGACCCCAGCACGGTGGGGATCCCGCCGGCGGAGCGGTAGGCGGTCGCGCTGAGGCGAGTGCCGCGGCGACAAAGCAAAACGGGGGAAAAGAATTTCCTCCGGACCCCATTCTTTTGTTTTTGCGACTTGGGGCGAGTTGCCGGGTAGCGCTGCGGCGACAAGTCAGCGCTGGCTCCACAGCCAGTGCCATAGAATCGGTTCCTGAGAATCGGTTCCTGGCCCGTGCCGCCAACCAGCGCTTCGTCGGCGGAGGTGTACGCGCGCGCTCCAGACAGCCCCAATAAATCAAATATAAAGAAAGGGGTCCGGGGAAATTCCTTTCCCCGGCCTTCTTCAGGCGCTCAACGCCGCCGGCTCAGTCCGCTCACGCTTCACCAGCAGTTTGTTCAGCGCGTGCACATAGGCGCGCGCAGAGGCCACGATGGTGCAGGTGTCCGACCCCTGGCCATCGACCAGCTTGCCGTTCTCCTCGAAGCGAACCGTCACGCGGGCCTGCGCGTCGGTGCCGCCAGTTACGCTCTGGACGGCGTAGAGCTTCAGCTGCACCTCGTGTGGGAAGGCCTGGCGGATCGCGTTGAACGTCGCATCCACGGCCCCGTCACCAATCGCGACGCCGGTGAGGTCCTCACCATCGACATCGAGCTGCAGGGTCGCGGTGGGCCTCTGTGCCATGCCGGTGCTTACCGACAGAGCGGTCAGCTTGATGCGGTCATGGCCGCGGACGAC
>JAQGHV010000128.1 GCA_028288785.1 Rhodospirillales bacterium
GCCTCTTTCAGGTTCGGCCCAGCGTCGCATAAGCCGACTCAGCCAGCCACGCTGATGAGTGCCAGGTTACGAATGGCAGGCGCCGCATCCGGCGTCTTCCGCTTGGCCACTTGGTGCGTCTCGGCCACGAAGCGATCGATCGCGAGCGGCACCCCGGAGAGCAGCCCGCCGTGCGCCGAGAACAAAGCGGCGTCCCGCTGCCGCAGGGCACGCCAGCCGAGTCGCTCGGCCGCGCTGCTGCCGCCGGTGACGACGAGGACTTGCTCGATGACGGATTTTGGCGTCGGCGCCATGTCGCTGTCCTGATAGTTGGGAGGCGATGCGTTCTGGCGGCAACCTTGTCCCCCCAGGCACAGTCAGAGTGGCAACGCGACTTGTGCTGGCGGGATGCATGCTCTGGCGGAACGACGTTCAATCATTCGGCGGCATTTGCAGCCGGTGCTGCATCGACGCCGAGTTCTGCGGCGGCGCGCATTTTCTTCGCTGCTTCCCTCCGACCGGAGGCTGTAGCGCCCAAGCGGTGTAGAAGCGATCGGTGCAGGGAGGCGCGAGGCAAGGCCAACCTGGGGCACCCGGTCAATGGAACGGGAACTCGCAGCCCGAGGAATTTAGCGGCGTCTCGCCTCAGGAGTGGGAACTGCATGCTAGGACGATTGGAGAGGCAACCGTAGCCGCGAGACAGGCACTCCGCACCGAGGGGCAGCCTCCCTTGTGAGTTGCCCGGCAATTTTTCGGTCTGGATTCAAGCTCGGCGTCGCCAGTTCGTGCGTAAAAACCCTGAGCAGACCGGGATCAGCCTGTTGCGACACCCAGGAGCTTCTCGAACTGGCGGCGAACGGTGCCGTAGCACTCGCAAGCCGCCTCTTCGAGGCCCTCACGGTCCATGATGGTGATGCGGCCGCTTTGGTACCGAATGAGGCCGGCCCTCTGGAACAGCTTCGCGGCCACGGTGACGCCGGGGCGGTGAACGCACAGCATCACCGCGAGGAACTCCTGCGTCATCGGAAAGTCATCGCCCTCCACCCGGTCATGCGCCATCAGCAACCAACGTGCGAGGCGCTGATCCAGAGTATGGTTTCCATTGCAAGCCGCCGTCTGGGTGACCTGCTGCTGGAACGCGAGGGAGTAGCGCAGAAGGATCGTTTTCAGCGCCTGACTCTCCTCCAGGGCGCGATGAAACAAATCCGCCCTCAGCCGCAACATCGGACCACCGGCCTGGACCATCGCTGTGGCAGTACCGCTGTCACTGCCAAGCAGAAGCGGCAGGCCCACCATGCCCTCGGAGCCAACCAGGCCAACCTCGGCGGAGCGGCCATCGGAGAACTGCAAAATCATCGAAACCCAGCCCGCTTCGGGGAAGTAGACCGCGGTCACGGGCTCGTCCTGCGCAATAAGGACGTGGCGTAGTTCAAGCTCAACCAGTTCGAACTGCGGCCACAGACGGCAGAGGTCCTCGGCCGGCAGTGCGGCGAGCAGACGATTGCGGGGTGCAGGAACGGCGGATTGCGAAGAGGCCACGGATAGCTCCCGAGCGAAAGATTTGGCGGGAGTGCTGGTCTCTCTCAGTCGCCCGCGCCGGAAAGGCTCGGCAGGCGATGGAAAGAATATGAGCCGGCGCCAAGCTGCGCACAACAACAGGTTGCGCACGAAACCGACATGGCTGGTAGATCAGCAGCTTTGACCCACTGTGTATGGCATCGGACAGTCTCCTAGCATGTCAATGCGTAGAACTCTTGACTTCTTGGCAAGTCGGGAATGCAGAATGCCATCAAGGGCACCAGGCCAGATTGGACAGACAAGCAGAGGGAGGGCCGCGCCGTACAGCCAGCCTTTCGTGCCCCGGCTGGCCTGCCGCACGAAAAATGTGGGTGCAGGAGTGGACGCAGAACAACACGTCACGGAACTGATGGCGGAGAACCTGGCGCTAAGGACCGAAGCCCTGCGGTTGCGCAGCGTGCTCGACAGCGCAACCGACTATGCGATTATCACGCTCGACCTCGAAGGGCGGATCACGGGTTGGAATAGTGGTGCCCGCGCAATCGTGGGCTATCCGGACAGCGAAATCCTGGGCCGCTCGGGCGAAGTGCTTTTCCCGGCCGAGGATCGTGCCGAGCAGGTCTTCCTCCGCCAGCTGTGCCGCGCACTTGAGGAGGGCCGTGCGCCCAACGAGCGCTGGCACCTTCGGCAGGACGGCAGCCGCTTCTGGGCCAGCGGGTCGATGATGCCGCTGCTGGGCGAGGACGGGCACCCAGATGGCTTTCTGAACGTCTTCAGGGACAATTCCGCCAGACGGGCCGAGGAGGAGCGCCAGGCGCTTCTGCTTGCCGAGATGGGCCACCGGGTAAAGAACACCTTGGCCTCGGTGCAGGGCGTCGCAGCTCACACGCTGCGTCGGGCCGAGGTGCCCGAGGAGGTCCAAACCGCCTTCAGTGGCCGGCTGCAGGCCCTTGCCCGCTCGCACGATTTGCTGCTGCGGGGCGGCTGGGAGGGAGCGCCGCTCGCGGAGGTCGCGGAGCAGGCCCTCACACCTTATGATGGCCTGGCGGGCCGCGTGCAGATGAGCGGTCCGCCTGTAAGATTGCCAGCCGACGCGGCGGCGGAACTCGGCCTCGCCTTCCACGAGCTGGCGACCAACGCTGCGAAGCATGGTGCCTTGTCGGCGGCAGAGGGCCGGGTTGAACTCCGCTGGAGCTTGCGGCGGGCCGAGAACGGTGCCCCGCTTGTTGTTATCGACTGGCGCGAGGACGGTGGGCCGCCTGTGGTGCCACCCGCGCGGCGTGGCTTCGGCTCCGA
>JAQGHV010000170.1 GCA_028288785.1 Rhodospirillales bacterium
CGCCGATTTCACGGCCCTGTTGGCGAAGCAGGAAGCTGCGATCGCCGCCCGCGAGGCAAGGCGCGCCGCCGGCGAAAAACTGGGTGGCGCGATCGTCCTGCCGGTCAATCCGCGCAACGCGGCCGCAGGCTCGCTGCGCCAAAAGGATCCGCGCGTTACCGCCGGGCGGGCGCTGCAACTCTTTGCCTATGCGGTCGGCGAGACGAGCGAGGCCGTCGCCACCACGCACTGGGATTTCCTCGAGCGCCTGCGCGGCTGGGGTTTCGCGGTGAACCCCCTCTCCCGCCTGCTCGCGAATGAAGGCGAGGCCGCGGCGTTTCAGGCGGAAATCGGGGCTGCCCGGCCAAAGCTCGACTACGAGATCGACGGCGTCGTGTACAAGCTCAACGACCTCGCCTGGCAGCAGCGGCTGGGCTTCGTCGGCCGCGCCCCGCGCTGGGCCACCGCCTGGAAGTTCGCCGCCGAGCAGACGCGCACCATCCTCAAAGATATCGAGATCCAGGTCGGCCGCACCGGCGCGCTTACCCCGCGCGCGATCATGGAACCCATCGCGGTCGGCGGCGTCATCGTGCGCCACGCGACGCTGCACAATGAGGACGAGATCGCGCGGAAGGACATCCGCATCGGCGACACCGTCATCCTGCAGCGCGCCGGGGACGTCATCCCGCAGATCACCGCCATCATCGACGACGAGGCGCACCAGGCCCGCGAACGCTACTTCTTCCCCACCAAGTGCCCGGTCTGCGGCAGCCACGCCATTCGCGCGGAAGGCGAGGTCGTGCGCCGCTGCACCGGCGGCCTCATCTGCGCCGCCCAGCAACAGGAACGGCTGATCCACTTCGCGTCACGCAACGCCATGGATATCGAGGGGCTCGGCGAGGAGAACATCATCGCGCTGCACGCCGCGAAACTCGTGGCCACGCCCGCCGATATCTTCCGCCTGGCGCAGCATCGCGACACGCTCGCGACCTGGGATGGCTGGGGCAGCCGCAAGATCACAAAACTGCTCGACGCGATCGAGGCGCGGCGCGGCGTCGCCTTCGAACGCTTCCTCTTTGCGCTCGGCATCCGCCGCATCGGGGTGCAGAACGCCAAGCTGCTCGCGCGCCACTACGGCAGCTTCGAACACTGGCGGCAGCGCATGGTGGACGCCCGCATCATCGGCTCCGAAGCGCGCGAGGAGCTCGGTGCCATCCAGGGCATCGGTCCGTCCATCGCTCAGGAGTTGGTCGAGTTCGCGGCGGAACAGCGGAACCTCGACGCGCTCGATGACCTCGCCGCCGAAGTGCGCCCGGCCGCGGCCGCCGTCATCGCCACGGGCAATACGGCCTTCGCCAACAAGACCGTGGTCTTCACCGGCACCCTCACGACCATGACGCGCGAGGAGGCGGAGGCCATCGCCGAACGCCTCGGCGCCAAGGTGACAAAGAGCGTGTCGAAGAAGACGGACTACGTGATCGTCGGGGAAGACGCGGGGTCGAAGGCGGCGAAGGCCACGGAGCTGGGGGTGGCGACGCTGAGCGAGGCGGAGTGGCGGGGGATGGCTGTCGGGGAGGGTTAAGGCCAGGGCGCTGCCCTGGACCCGCCAGGATCGGAGCGATCCTGGACCGCTGGGGTTGGCGCTAAAATCCCTCAAACAGGTCCGTCGAGAGATAGCGCTCGGCGAAAGACGGGGCGATGCCGACCACCAGCTTGCCCGCCATGGCCGGCTCCCGCGCGACCTGGATCGCGGCGTGCAGCATTGCGCCGGAGGAGATGCCGATCGGCAGGCCCTCCAGGCGCGCGCAGCGCCGCGCCGCTGCGAGTGACTCACGCTCCGAAACCCGCATGACCCCATCGAGTGCCTCGAGGTCCAGTACTGCGGGACGGAAGCCGGCGCCGATCCCCTGGATGCGATGCGGACCCGGCTCATCGCCCGACAGCACCGCGCTCTCCGCCGGCTCCACCCCGATCACCCGCAAGCCCGGCCGGCGCGGCTTCAAGGTGTGCGCAATGCCGGTGAGGGTGCCGCCAGTTCCGATCCCGCCGACCACGGCATCGACCGCGCCGTCGCTATCCACCCAGATTTCCTCCGCCGTGGTGGTGGCGTGGATGTCGGGATTGGCGGGGTTGTCGAATTGCCGCGGCATCCAGGCGTCCGGCGTCTCCGCGACGATGGCCTCGGCGCGCGCGATGGCGGCGGCCATGCCTTGCTTGGCCGGGGTTAGCACCAGCTCGGCGCCCATGAGACGCATCATCTTGCGCCGCTCGATACTCGCGCCGTCCGGCATCACGACGATCAGGCGATAGCCCTTCGCAGCGGCAACGAAGGCGAGCGCGATGCCGGTATTGCCCGAGGTCGGCTCCACCAGGATAGTGCGCCCGGCTGCGATCAGGCCATGACGCTCCGCCGTCTCGACCATCGCGAGCCCGATGCGGTCCTTGACGGAGCCGAGCGGATTGAAGAACTCAAGCTTCAGCGCGATGCGCGCGGCAAGCCCATCCGCCGCCGCCAGCCGCGGCAGCAGCACGAGCGGCGTGGCGCCGACCGTCTCCAGCACGCTGGCGAAAAGGCGCCCGCGCGCCAGGATCGGAGGGGGAGTTACGTCGGCCATCGCGGTTCCATATCACGGCTTCGGATTGTGGAAAGCACCGCGTGTCGCGGCGCCCTATCCAAGCACCGCGAGCGCGTCCTTCAGATTCTGCACGGGATCGCGCCCAGGTCCCCCGCTCACGCAAGCGAGATGGCTGCCCTGCCGCGCCAGGCTCTTCGCGCCGGGGATGATGGCGCTGCTCACGGGCACCAGGCCATCGCTCGGCCCGGCCCCGCGCGCCTGCATCCAGGCGGCGGCGATGGCATAGGCGCGGTCACGGCCATGGGCACCCTTGGTCAGGACGGTGGTCGCGACGCAGACCACCGGGATCTGCGTGAGAAGCGCCGCAATCGCCTTCGCGTGCGTCGTCATCCACGCCCCGCGGCGTGCGGTGGTGAGGTCGCGCACGCCCTCTCCGCTGCCGATCTTGAGCAGGCGCGTCAGGCTCATGGCAGTGCCATCGAACACCGGCGTGGTGGTCACGAGATCCGCGATCGGGCTGCCGAAGAAGGTTGACTGCAGGGCGATGAAGCCGGCACAGCGATCGGCGGTCTCCGGCTCCATCAGCGCAGCAAGGGCTTCGAGGCCGCCCTTGCTGTGCGCGATGATCAGCGGCGGGCGGGGTTCGGCGGCGATGGCGACGCGCAGCGCGAGGGCGTTGCGGATGATCGGCTCGGCGGTCGGAAGCTTCGCTACGGCGACATGGGCCCCCTCCTCCCGCAGCCAGGTGGCGAGTCCGTGCATGTAGTCGATGCCGATCGGGCGCAGCGCCGCCATCACCTCGCCCATCAGGCCATGAACAAGAAGGATGCGCTGCCCGGCAAGCGTCACAGCGGCGCGCAGGCGGCGTCGAGCCAGGCGGCGGTGGCGGCGTCCTCGATCAGCGGTCCGATCTCGGCCACGACGCGTGCGTGGTAGCCGTCGATCCAGCTGCGCTCCGCCGGCGTAAGCAGGGACGCGTCGATCAGCGCGCGGTCGAAGGGGGCGAGCGTCAGGGTCTCGAAGTCGAGGAAGGGGCGGGTCGCGCCAGGCCGGTCCGTGCGGCGCACGAGGAGCAGGTTCTCCAGCCGGATGCCGTATTCGCCGGTCGCGTAGAAGCCGGGCTCGTCGGACAGAATCATGCCTTCGCGGATGGGAACCGGGCGGGCGGCGCGGCTGAATGCCACCGGGCCCTCGTGGACGGACAGGTAGCTGCCGACGCCGTGGCCGGTGCCGTGGTCGAAATCCTCGCCGGCATCCCAGAGCGGGCGGCGCGCGATCGCGTCGAGATGAGGGCCCGCGACGCCTTCGGGGAAGCACAGCGTGGCGAGCGCGATGTGGCCGCGCAGGACGCGCGTGGCTCGCGCACGGAGCAAGGCCGGCGCGGGTCCCGGGCCGGTCCAGATCGTGCGGGTGATGTCGGTGGTGCCATCAGCGTATTGCGCCCCGCTGTCGAGCAGGAAGCATTCATCGGGCGTGATGGTGCGGTTGCTTTCGGGGCTTGCGCGGTAGTGGACGATGGCGCCGTGCGGGCCGCTCCCCGCGATCGCCGGGAAGCTCTCGCCGCGGAACAATGGGCTCCTGGCGCGCTCGGCGAGCAAGGCTTCAGCGGCGGCGATTTCGGTCAACGTGCCGGTGGGCGCCATGGCCGCGAACCAGGCGAGGAAGCGCACCATGGCGGCGCCGTCGCGGCGATGCGCGTCGCGTGCGCCATCCTGCTCGGTGGGGTTTTTGGAGGCGCGCGGCAGGCGGCAGGGGTCCTCGGCCAGGTGCAGTACGGCACCGGCGGCACGGAGGTGGCGCGTGATGGCGGCTGGTGTCGCGTCGGCGTCGATCCGCACGCATTGGCCGCCCAGGGCCTCGAGCGCGGGCAGGAACTCGCTGCGTGGACGCAGCCGCACCGCGTTGCCGAGATGGGCACGCACCTCCGCATCGGCGCGGCCGGGATCGATGAACAGGTCGACCGCGCCGTTGCGGTTGGCGATGGCGAAGGCGAGCGCGAGCGGCGTGAAGGGCACGTCATGGCCGCGAATGTTCAACAGCCAGGCGCTCGACGCCGGGTCGGCCAGGACCACGGCGTCTTCCCCGGCCGCGGCAAGGGTGGCGGCGAGCTCGGCCCGCTTCGCGCCCGCCTCGCGCCCGGCAAAGCGGGCGGGGTGGACGATGAGGGGGGAGGCCGGCAGCGGCGGTCGGTCAGGCCAGGCTGCGTCGATCGGGTTGGCGTCTGTTGGCACGAGGGTGATCCCGGCGGCTTCAAAGCGGGCAAGCGCGGGCTCGGCATAAAGCCAGGGATCAAAGCCGATGCGCATTCCCGCGGCATGCGCCTTCAACCATTCGGCCGGCGGCTCCTCGGTGAGGTGACGACGCTCCCACAAGGCGGGATCGGTCTGCTGGGTGACCTGGAGGGTGTAGCGGCCATCGGTGAAGATCGCGGCGCGGTCGCGCAGCACGATCGCCATGCCGGCGCTGCCGGTGAAGCCGGTCAGCCATGCGAGACGCTCGGCGCTGGCGGGGACGTATTCGCCGAGATGTTCATCCGCACGCGGAACCAGCATGGCGTCGATTCCGGTAGTGTCGAAGCGGGCGCGAAGGTCGGCAAGGCGTTGGGCAACGGTCACGGCGGCGGCGTCCTCACGGGTTGTTACCATTCATTTGCATGCTTCCACAGGAAGCCATGCAATATCGTCGTGGCTCTGTTGCTGCATTGCCGCATCGATTAGCTCGTAAGCCTACCTACATTCCCGGTGTGGCCAATGCTCCGACGCCGGGATGGTAATCACCATTCGGCGTGGACGGGGCATCCCGCAACCGAGGATTATTTTACCATGGACGCCCGTCTCACCGAGAGTGAGCTGAATTCCCTCCGCCCCAGCATCGGCATGCGTGACGCAGCCGAGCGCGAGGCCATCCGCGTTGCCGCGACGACCGAAGGCGATGCGCAGTTCGTGCAGAAGCTTGGCCGCGGCCTGCGTGCCGGCGCGACTGCCTTCGCGACGATCGCCCGCGCCGTCGCCAGCTTCCCCGCGAAGCGCCGCGCCTATAGCGACCTGCTCGCGCTCAATTCCCGCGAGCTGGCGGATATCGGTCTGACGCGCGCCGACATCCCGCGTGTATTCGACCCGGACTTCATGGCGCAAAAGCCCCGTGCCCCGGTGGCCATGCGTTCGCGCCAGCCGCAACTCGCCTGAGCGACGGCAACCGGTGAGGCGTAGGCCTCGCCAGTTGCAGCGACGCATAGCAGCCGCGCGTTGCTGATACTTCTCTTGGCGCCGCACCATCCTGCCCTATGGCAGAATGACACGTAGCGCCTGGATTGTAATATTCGCGGCCTCCCTTTCGGTGAGCCTGGCGCTCGGCATTCGACAGACATTCGGCCTGTTCCTGCTGCCGCTCGGCGTCGAGCATGGCGTGACCGCGACGGCCATCGGTCTGTCGGTCGCGACTCATAACCTGCTCTGGGGATTGACCCAGCCCTTCACGGGGGCCCTGGCGGACAAGTTCGGCGCCGGGCGCATCGCGCTCATTGGCGCGGGATTTTACGCGTGCGGGCTGACGCTGGTCGCCGCCTACCCCTCCGGGCTCACCGTGTTCATCGGCATTGGGATCTTGACGGGCCTTGGCGTCGCCTGCGCCGGCGCCGGAACGGTGCTCGCCGCCGTGGCGCGCGCGGTACCGGCGCACCAGCGCGGCAACGCGATGGGGCTCGCTTCGGCTGGAGGCTCCTTCGGGCAGGCGGCGATGGTGCCGCTGGCCATGGGGAGCATCAACGCCTTCGGCACACAGACGGCCCTGTTGATCCTGTGCTCGACCCTGCTGCTCGCCTTCATCGCCGCGCCGCGCCTGGAATGGCGGCCGACGCCGCGCGTGGGGCCACCGGCGGTGGGGATGTCCGGCCTTCCGGCTTTGGCGCGCGTCGCCTTCGCCGACAAGGGGTTCGCGCTGCTCACGCTGGGGTTCTTCGCCTGCGGGTTCCAGCTCGCCTTCCTGACCACGCACCTGCCGGCGCACCTGGCGCTGTGCGGCATGCCGGCATCATTGGGTGCGACGGCACTGATGCTGGTGGGGCTGTTCAACATCCCCGGCTCCTGGCTGTGCGGAAGGCTTGCCAGCAGCGGTCGACCCGAGCGCGCGCTGGGCGTCATCTACCTGATCCGCACGGTGGCGATCGCGATCTTCGCCAGCAGCGTGCCGAGCGAATGGGGAACCATGATCTTCGCCGCCGTGATGGGATTCGTCTGGCTGGGCACCATCCCACTGACCTCGGCGGCGATCGCGCGGCGCTTTGGCGTGGCGGATTTGGGAGCGCTGTACGGGCTGTGCTTCTTCTCGCACCAAGTAGGCGGCTTCTTGGGTGCGGGCTCCGGCGCCATCCTCGTGGATGTAAGCGGGAGCTACGCCGCCTTCTGGCCGGTGATGGTGATCGTCGGGCTGGCGGCGGTTGGGTTCAACTGGACCATCAGGGCGCCGGCTCGCGCGGTGGCGGCCTAAGAAGAAGCGAGGCCGGGGCAAAGAATTTCCGTGGGCCCATTTTTATGGGTGCGGTGGCGACGCTTGGGGCGATATGGCTCGCGAGCCCAATGACCGCTCCCTCAGACGGCAACCGCCCTCAAGGCCGAGCCATAGATAAAGATAAAAGAAAGGGGTCCGGGGAAATTCCCTTCCCCGGCCTTCTTCTCAAAGATGCTTCAGCCAGCTCACCACCCGCTTCACCGCCGGACTCAGCAGCTTCGGCGTGTAGAACTCCCCCGCCGCGCGCTTGCCCATTTCGGCCAGGGTCGGATACGGCAGCACCACCCCGGCGAGCGCGGAAAGGCGCAGCTTCCTCCCGATCATCAACCCATAGGTGCCGGCCATCTCCCCCGCACCCGGCGCCAGGATTGAGGCGCCCAGCAGCATGCCTTTCTTGGTCGCGACCAGCTTGATCAACCCGCCGTCGATGCCCTCCGCCGCCGCGCGGTCATTCTCTACCAACGGCCAGCGCAGGATGGCGAGTTCCGCATGGCCCGCCGCGCGCGCCTCCGCCTCGGTCAGGCCGACCTGCGCGATCTCGGGGTCCGTGTAGGTGATCCGAGGCAGCGCCGCGTAGTCCACCTTCGCCGGCAGCCGGAAGATCATCCGTCGCGCCAACACGCCGGCATGCTGGCTTGCCACATGGGTGAAGGCGCGCGGGCCAATCCCCGCTGGGTCCGCGATATCGCCGCAGGCGAATACCCGGCGGTTGCTCACGCTGCGCAGCCCGGCATCGGTCGTGATCCCGCGCTTGGTTGAATCCACCCGCCCCGCCACCAGGTCGAGCGCGGCCAGGCGTGGCGCGCGCCCGGTCGCCAACAACAAATGCGAAGCGGTGATCTGGCTGCCGTCGCCGAGCATGATGGCGATCTCGGCACCATCGCGCGCCACACGCTCCACCGCGACGCCCTCATGGAAGACGACACCCTCACCCACCAGCACGTCGCGCAGGCCGGCGACCAACTCGGGGTCCTCCCGGCTGGCGATGCCGGCGGCGGCCTCGATCACCGTGACGCGGCAGCCGAGCCGGACATGCGCCTGCGCCATCTCCAGCCCGATCGGGCCGCCGCCGATGATCGCGAGGTGCTCCGGCGCCTCCTCCAGCTCGAACAGCGTCTCGTTGGTGAGGTAGCGCACATCGCCGAGGCCCGGGATCGGCGGCACGATGGCGGCACTGCCGGCCGCGATCACGCAGCGGCGAAAGCGGATGCGCCTTGTGCCGGCCTCCACCTCGTCCGGCCCGATGAAATGCGCGGAGGCCTCGATCACATCGACGCCCATGCCGCGAAACCGCGCCGCGCTGTCGTTCGGCGCGATCCGCGTAATCGCACCCTTCACATGGGCGCGGACACCGGCCCAATCGATCTCGGGGGCGGAGACCTTCACGCCGAAGCGGTGCGCGCCGCGCGCCTGGGCGGCCGCGTGGCCCGCAGCGAGCATGGCCTTCGAGGGGACGCACCCGTAGTTGAGGCAGTCACCGCCCATCTTGCCGCGCTCGATGAGGACCACCTTCAGGCCGAGGCCCGCGGAGATGGCCGCCACGGACAGGCCGGCGGCGCCGGCGCCGATTACGAGGACATCAGCCAGATCGGGCATTCGGACTCCTAAAAACAAAAAGATCGGGGAAAAGAATTCCCCGAACCCAATTCTTTTCTTTTTTATCACTTGGTTCAAAACCGCCCAAGGTTGACGCCTGGGGGCGGTCCTCCCTATACGTCCGGGCCTTGCCGCCGGTTACCCTGAGGGGTGCGGGGAGCGGCAACCAGGAGATTGCGTCGTGAAGCGTACTTATCAGCCATCCAAACTCGTCCGGAAGCGCCGCCATGGCTTCCGCGCCCGCCTGTCCAGCGTGGGCGGCCGCAACATCCTGGCGAACCGCCGGTCCAAGGGCCGCAAGAAACTCTCCGCCTGAGCAGGCCTCGGCCGGACATGCCCAATGGCGCCACGGCCCCCTCGATTGAAGCGCCGGCGAGACTTCCTCCGCGTCGCTGGTAAAGGCAAGCGCGCCGCCCGTCCCGGGCTGGTGCTGCAGGCCCTGCCCGCGTTGACGGGCGAAACCCGCGTTGGCTTTACCGTGACCAAGAAGGTCGGCAATGCCGTGGTGCGCAACCGCGCCAAGCGCCGGCTGCGCGAAGCCGCCCGCCTCGCCATTCCCGTGCTGATCGCCGAAGGTGCCATGGAGCCTGGCTGGGACCTGGTGCTGATCGGTCGCGACGCCACCGGCAAGCGGGACTTCGCGACGTTGCAAGGCGACCTCCGCGGTGCGCTGCGCCAGGCGGGCGTAACCCGATGAGCGTCCTCGGCCAGGTCGACAAGGCCACCGCCTTCGTCCTCAAGGGCTGCGTCCACACCTACCGCTACACGCTGCGCGGCATCATCGGCCCTAACTGCCGGTTCGAGCCGCATTGCAGCGCCTACGCGATCGAGGCCCTGACCGAACACGGCGCGCTCCGCGGCAGCATCCTTGCCGCCCGCCGCGTGCTGCGCTGCCACCCCTGGCACCCGGGCGGTTATGACCCGGTGCCGCATCCCCCGTCGCCAAAAGGCTGATCCGCCCGCCATGGACCAAAAGAACCTCATTTTGGCGATCGCGCTTTCGATCGGCATCCTGCTGACCTTCAACCTGCTGATCAAGCCGACGCCGACGGTGCAAACAGCACAGGCACCGCAATCCTTGCCCGCGCTGCCCGCCACGCCCGCGTCACCCGCCGGCGGGCAGAGCGTGACCACCACTCCCGGCGACGCCACCGCCGCAGCCGCGCAGCGCGGCCCGGCGCCCCGCATTCCCGTCCAGGGCCCACGCGTCCAGGGCAGCCTCAACCTGCGCGGTGCGATGCTCGATACGCTGGAACTCTCCGGCTACCGGGAGACGCTGGAGCCCAACTCGCCGCTCGTGCAGCTGTTCGCGCCGCGCGAATCCGCTGCTGGCTATTTTGCGCAATGGGGCTGGAGCGCCGCCGGCGGCGGCACACGCGTGCCCGACGGCAACACCGAATGGGCGGCGAGCGCGCCTCGCCTCGCCCCCGACAGCCCGGTCACGCTGACCTGGGACAATGGCCAGGGCCAGGTCTTCTCGATCGCGCTGACCTTGGACGATCGCTACATGGTGAGCGTCACGCAGAGCGTACGCAACACCGGCGCCGAAACCGTCTCCGTCCTGCCCTGGGCGCGCATCCGGCGCGAGCACACGCCGGTGTTGGCGGGCTTCTACATCCTCCATGAAGGCTTCGTCGGTGTGCTCGACGGGCGACTGCAGGAATGGAGCTACTCCAGCGCCAAATCCGAAGCCGCCAAGCGGCCGGGTAGCGCGGCCTTCGAGCTCACCTCGAGCGCGGGTGGCTGGGCCGGCATCACCGACAAGTACTGGCTCGCCGCGCTGATCCCGTCGCGCGAGACTCCGATGCGCACCGCCTTCCGCCATGTCTCCGAGGGTGGCGTGGACCGCTGGCAGGCCGATCTGGCCGCCGCCTCGCCCCAGGACGTCGCCGCGGGTTCTACGACCACCATCGCGACGCGGCTTTTCGCCGGCGCGAAGGAAGTCGCCACGCTCGATCTCTATGAGCGCACGCTGGGGATCACCGATTTCGACAAAGCCGTGGATTTCGGCTGGTTCTACTTCCTGACCAAGCCGTTCTTCTACGCCATCGACTTCCTGTTCGACCTATTCGGCAATTTCGGCGTCGCCATCCTGGTCTTCACGCTCGGCATCAAGATCTTGTTCTTCCCGCTGCAGAACAAGGCCTATCACTCAATGGCCAAGATGAAGATCCTGGGCCCCAAGATGACGGAAATCCGTGAGCGCAACACGGAAGACCCGCGCAAGGCCCAGGCCGAGATGATGGCGTTGTACAAGACCGAGAAGGTGAACCCGGTCTCCGGCTGCCTGCCGATCCTCATCCAGATCCCGGTCTTCTTCGCGCTCTACAAGGTGCTGTTCGTCACCATCGAGATGCGCCAGGCGCCCTTCGTGGGCTGGATCCGCGATCTCTCGGCGCCAGACCCGACCAACCTGTTCAATCTGTTCGGTCTGCTGCCGTTCGACCCGATGCAGTACTCCTCCTTCCTGCACCTGCCGGCCTGGGCGCTCATCATGGGCATCACGATGTTCGTGCAGCAGAAGTTGAACCCGCAGCCGACCGACCCGATCCAGGCAAAGCTGTTCACCTACATGCCGATCCTGTTCACCTTCATGCTCGCCTCGATGCCGGCGGGGCTGGTGATATACTGGAGCTGGAACAACCTGCTCTCGATCGCGCAGCAGGCCTACATCACGCGGCAGGAGCGGGCCGAGCGCCAAGCCGTGCGCAAAAACCTCGCGCTCGCGAAAAAGGTGTGAGCGCGCCGCTTCCCGCCGGCGGGCTTTCCGAAGCGCGCGACGATGGCGAAAGGGCCGCGCTGATCGAGGCCGGACGGCTGCTGTTCGCGCGGCCGTGCACCTTCTTCTACGCGGCGCAGAAGCTTGAGCAGTTGCCACCAACGGACAAGTTGGAGATCGCCTTCTGTGGTCGCTCCAACGTGGGCAAATCCTCGCTGGTCAATGCGCTCACCAGGCAGAACGCGCTCGCCCGTGTTTCCAACACGCCGGGCCGCACACGCCAGCTGAACTTCTTCGACCTTGGCGAGCGCATGACGCTGGTGGACATGCCTGGCTATGGCTACGCCCAGGCCGCGAAGAGCGTGAAGGCGGATTGGCAGGGCCTGATGTTCGGCTTCCTGCGCGGACGCCCGACCTTGCGCCGCGTGTTCCTGCTGCTCGACGCCCGCGTCGAGACCAAGACCGCCGACACGGCCGCGATGAAGCTGCTGGACGAGGCCGCCGTCACCTTCCAGATCGTGATCACCAAGGCCGACGACACCAAGCCCGCCCGCCTCGCCGCGCGCCAGGAGGAGGCCCAGGCCCTCGCGCGCCGGCACATCGCGGCGCATCCGCTCGTGCTGACGACCAGCAGCCAGACCGGCGCCGGCATGGACGAACTTCGCGCCGAGATCGCAGCCCTGCTGAATTAACTTCAGCAGTCGTGAAGAACGACCGCTGAAGTTAGATTTTTCATCCCGTCAAGCGCCGGGCGCCGCCTCCGGCGGCTTGGCTCGCCGCACTACCGGCGGCGGCCATTCGGCCTTGCGACGCTGCGCGCCGATTTGGCCCCCAGGTGCCGGGCGCAAGGGTCCACGCGCCGAAATTCCGTGACATCTCTCCCATTGCGGGCCAGGGACGGGGAATGCCGCCGAAGACGCCCACAAGCCCACCGCGACCGCTTGCCGACCGGGTCCGTCCCACGACCCTGGCCGAGGTGGTCGGCCAGGAGCAGGTCCTCGGCCCCGGCGCGCCGCTTGGTCGCATGGTCGCGGCCGGCGCGGTCACCTCCATCATCCTCTGGGGCCCACCGGGGACCGGGAAGACCACCATCGCGCGACTGCTCGCGCAGCAGAGCGGCCGGCACTTCGTGGCGATCTCGGCGATCCAGAGTGGCGTCGCCGAGCTGCGCCGCGTCTTCGAGGATGCGCGCAAGGCACGCGCCGCCGGCACCGGCACCCTGCTGTTCTGCGACGAGATCCACCGCTTCAACCGCGCCCAGCAGGACGGATTTCTTCCTGTGGTGGAGGACGGCACCGTCGTGCTGGTGGGCGCGACCACGGAAAACCCCTCCTTCGAATTGAACGGTGCGCTGCTCTCGCGCTGCCAGGTCCTCGTGCTGAAGAAGCTCGGCGAGGCGGCGCTCGAGCAGCTTCTTGCGCGCGCCGAGGCCGAAGAGGGCCGCGCCCTTCCCCTGCTGCGGGAGGCGCGCCAGGCCATGCTCGACCTGGCCGGCGGCGATGGCCGGTACCTGCTCAACATGGCGGAGCTCGTCTACAGCGCCGGCGAGGACGCGCCTCTCGGCCTTGAAGAGATGGGCCAGTTGCTGCAGCGCAGGATGCCCACGCACGACAAGGCCGGCGACGGGCACTACGACCTGCTGAGTTGCTTTCACAAGGCGCTTCGCGGGTCGGACGTCCATGCCGCGCTCTATTACGCCGCGCGCATGATGGTCGCGGGCGAAGCCGGCGAGACCGTGTTCCGCCGCCTCGCCTGCGCCGCCGCCGAGGATGTCGGCATGGCCGACCCGCAGGCGGTGCCGCAGGTGATCTCGGCCTGGGACGCGTACCTCCGCATCGGCTGGCCGGAAGGCAAGCTGTTCATGGCCCAGGCCATCACCTACGTGGCGACCGCGCCGAAATCCAACGCGTCGTACATGGGCTTCACGGCCGCGCTGGAAGCCGCCGAACGCACCGCCCACCTGCCCCCGCCGCTCAGCATCCTCAACGCGCCGACACGGATGATGAAGGAACTCGGCTACCACGCCGGCTACCGCTACGACCACAATCAGCCCGACGCCTATGCCGGCCAGGAATTCTTTCCCGAACAGCTCGGGCCGCAGGAGTTCTACGTGCCGAATGAGCGAGGGTTCGAGAGGGACGTGAAGAAGCGGCTGGAGTATTGGGCGGGGCTCAAGGAGAAGCGGAAGAAGTAAGGCCGGGAACAGGAATTTCGCCGGGCCTCATTCTTTTGTTTTTGTCCGGGATGCACGGGAAGGACGTTCACAAGTTTTGGGACCGAGAGCCCAGAGATGTGAATGCCTCAAGCGTGGCGAGCCGGCGCCAGAGACCGCGTCCGCTTGATGGCACCACATCAAAGGCGCGCTCCTCGCCCGAGCGGGGCAACGCCGAAAGTCAGGTGAACCGAGCCGATGAAGGCCGCGCCCGCCATTTCATGGTACTCTTTCGAGGCGCGCCTCCGCGCCTCGCGAGGCCGAATGGCCGAACGCCGGTAGTCCGGCGGGCCAAGCGCGCGAAGCGCACGCTCGGCACCTGAAGGCATAAAAAAGCGCCCATGCACTACCGCATGGGCGGTGGGTAGTGCAGGCCGCCGCGGTTCCACAGGTTGTTGATCCCGCGCGGGATGCCGATCGGGGTGATGTTGCGCTCCCACATCTCCGCGAAATTGCCCACCTGGCGGACGATCTGCACCGCCCAGTCGTTGTTCACGCCGAGCTGGCGGCCAAGCTCGCCGGTGCGGCCGAGGAAGCGCTGCACGTCGGGGTTCGGGCTGTCGTTGAAGGTGCTCAAATTCTGCGATGTGATGCCCAGTTCCTCCGCCGTCAGCTGTGCGAAAATGCTCCAGCGCACGATGTCGAAGAAGCGTTGGTCGCCCTTGCGCACCACCGGCCCCAGCGGCTCCTTCGAGATGATCTCGGGCAGCAGCAGGTAGCGCTCGGCATTCGGGCCCTCGGCGGCGCGGAAGGAGGCGAGCGAGGACGCATCGGTGGTGTAGGCATCGCAGCGGCCAGAGCGGAAGGCAGCGCGCAGTTCCTCGATGCTCTCGATCACCACCGGGGTAAAGCGCATCCGGTTGGCGCGGAAGTAATCGGCCATGTTCAGCTCCGTGGTGGTGCCCGGCGAGACGCAGACGGTTGCGCCATCGAGCTGCGTGGCCGCAGTCACACCTGATTCGCGGCGCACCATGAAGCCTTGGCCGTCATAGAAATTGACACCGGCGAAGCTGAGGCCGAGCGAGGCCTCGCGGCCCAGCGTCCAGGTCGTGCTGCGCACCAGGATGTCGACCTCACCGGATTGCAGCATGGTGAAGCGCTGCTGCGTGCTGGCAGGCACGAACCGCACCTTCGTTGCATCGCCGAGTATGGCGGCCGCAACCGCACGGCAGGTATCCACGTCGATGCCCCGCCACTCGCCCCGGCTGTCGGGGGCGGAGAAGCCCGCGGTCGCAGGTGCCACGCCACACAGCAGCGCCCCGCGCGCTCGGATGGCGGCGACGGTGTCGGCCGGCGCCGGCGATTGCGCCGCCGAGGGCAAGGCCGCAGCCAGGAGCGCAAGCGCGCCGACAGCGAAAGTGAGCAGACGGTTCATTGGCTATTCCTTCTCCCTCGAAGCGAAATGCGCTGAGGGCGATCGTCGCCGACAACGCCTGGTCCCACGAACAGACAAAGCCGGAGCACGCTGCGTCGGCGCGCGCAGTCTCAGCGGCGGCACACGGCCATGTCCAGCGTGATCGGTGGGCGTTCCTCGGCACCCGCCCGTCGCATTGCCTCGTATTTAGGCGCCGTCCCGTAAGAACTGCCTTGCGGTCCAGCCCGGAACAACGCGAGGATATCCTCAAGAAAATAACCAAGGGGGGAATGTTCATGCAGGGCATCACACGCCGCGGCGCGCTTCTGGGCACGCTCGTGGCCCCGGCGCTCATCGAACGCGCCAACGCGCAGAGCACCTTCGATTGGCGCCGCTTCCGTGGTGAACGCATCGAGGTCTCGGTGCAGACATCGCCGCGCGGCACCCTGCTGCAACAGCACAACCGAGAATTCGAGGAACTCACCGGCATCCGCGCCGGGGTCGAGGTGGTGCCCGAGCAGCAGCACCGCCAGAAGATCATCATCGAATACGCGTCCGGCCGCCCCTCTTTCGATATCGGCGAGGTGAGCCTGCACGTGAACAAACGCCAGGTCGGCCGCGCACGCTGGAACACCGATATCCGCGCGCTGATCGCCGACCGCACCCTGACCGCGCCCGATTTCGACTTCGATGATTTCGGGGCAGGCATGCGCACCTACGCGACCCAGGCCGATGGCCGCATGGACACGCTGCCGGCTTTCGCCGACTACTTCATCCTCTATTACAACAAGGAATTGCTGGCCGCGAAGAACGTCGCCGTTCCCACCACCTGGGACGAGATGTTCGATGGTGCGAAGCGCATCGAGGACCGGTCGCGGCAGGTCTATGGCCATGTCGGCCGCGGCGTGAAGAACGCGAACGTGGTGCTGTGGTCGTCCTTCCTGCTCGGCACCGGGCAGCGCGACATGATCAACGCCGAGCGCCAGCTCATCACCGATACCGACGACGCGATCTGGGCCACGGTGCAGTACCAGCGCTTCCTGCGCGACGCGTCACCGCCCGGCTCCATCGGCTTCAATTGGAACGAGTGCCAGACTACCTTCATGCAAGGCCGCGCCGCGATGTGGGTGGATGGCATCGGCTTTGCGGCACCGCTCGAGAACGCCCAACGCTCCCGTGTGGCGGGCAAGGTCGGCTATGCGGTGGTGCCGCGTGGCCCCGTCAACCACCATTGCGCGCTGTTCGGATCCGGCTACGGCATTCCCGAGGCGAGTGCCAAAAAGGGACCGGCCTGGTTCTACCTGCAATGGGCGCTGGGCAAGCAGATGCAGACCCGGATGCTCGCCGCCGGCGCGGGCGTACCGGCGCGCAGCAGCGCCTTCCGCGACGAGGCCGCGATGGCCGGCGGCCCCTTCCCGCGCGAATTCTTCACCACCCTGGCCGCCAGCGCGCCCATCGCGCGGGCCGGCCTGCCGGAGATCCTGCCGGTCACGGAATTCCGCGACACCATCGGCACCGCCCTCACCAACACCATTGGCGGCGCTGACCCAGCCACTGAAATGCGCGCGGCGACGGCGGCCTTCCGCCCGATCCTGGAGCGGAGCGAGCGCGAGACTTGAGCAGCGCCTCCGCCATCGCGGCGGCGGCCGCCACGATCGAACGGCGCCGCCGCAACTACGCGCGTACGTACCTGTGGTTCGTGGTGCCCGCCGCCGTCGCGGTGCTGGGCACCATCCTGTTCCCCTGGGCGTTCACCTTCTTCATCAGCGCCTTCGATTGGCATCTCGGCAGCCCGCGCGAGTTCGTTGGCTTCGCCAACTACGCCAAGCTGTTCACCGACGAGCGCTTCGGCCTGGCGCTGCTGCGGACGCTTTACTACACCTCGCTCGCGGTGGTGTTCCCGCTCGGGCTCGGCCTCGCCGCGGCGCTGATCTTCAACCAGAAATTCCCACTGCGCGGCCTCGCTCGCACCATCTTCATCCTGCCGATGATGGCGACACCGGTGGCCGTCGCCCTCGTCTGGACCATGATGTTCCACCCGCAGCTCGGCGTGCTGAACTGGCTGCTGCAGGAGATCGGCATTCCCCCGAGCATGTGGGTCTATCACGCCGATAGCGTCATCCCGACCTTGGTGCTGGTCGAGGTCTGGCACTGGACGCCGCTGGTGATGCTGCTGCTTCTCGGTGGCCTCGCCGCCTTGCCGATCGACCCCTACGAGGCCGCGAAGATTGACGGCGCCACACCGTTCCAGACCTTCCGCTACATCACCCTGCCGCTGCTGGCACCCTACTTGGTCGTCGCACTCATCATCCGCACGATCGACGCGCTGAAAGCCTTCGACACCATCTACGTGATCACCGGAGGCGGGCCCGGAAGTGCGAGCGAAACGATCAACATCTACCTGTATCTGCAGGCTTTCGCCTTCTACAACATGGGCTACGCGAGCGCCGTGGTGGTAGTGTTCTTCGCGCTCATCCTGACGCTCGCCGCGCTGCTGATGTGGACGCGCGAAAAGGTGCGGCCATGAAGCGCATTCTCGGTAAGCTGGGCTTCGCGATTTCCGTGCTGCTGCTGATCTCGCCCGCGATCATGATCTTCCTCTGGATGCTCTCACTCTCGCTTAAGAACGAGCTCGACAACACCGCCTATCCGCCGGTCTTCATCCCCTCGCCGCCCACACTCGGCAACTACGCCGAGGTCTTCGCGCGCAACGACTTCCTGCTCTACGCGTGGAACAGCGTGGTCGTCAGCTTCTCCGCCACCGGCATCGCACTGCTGCTCGGAGTCCCCGCCGGCTACGGCATCGCCAAGATGCGCGCTACGCGCCTCGCCGGCCTCATCCTCATCGCGCGCATCACCCCCGGCCTGTCCTACCTCATCCCCCTTTTCCTCATGTTCCAGTGGCTTGGCCTCACCGGTACCCTCGTGCCGATCGTGATCACGCACCTGGTCATCACGCTGCCCATCGTGGTCTGGGTAATGATCTCATTCTTCGAAGGCCTGCCCGGCGAGCTCGAAGAAGCCGCCCTCGTCGACGGCGCCACCATCTGGCAAGCCTTCCGCCACGTCGCCATGCCCCTCGCACGACCCGGCATCACCGTGGCCTGCATCCTCAGCTTCATCTTCTCCTGGAACAACTTCATCTTCGCCGTCGTCCTCGCCGGCCGCGAAACCCGAACCCTCCCTGTCGCCGTGAACAACATGCTCACCTTCGAACAGATCTCCTGGGGCCCCCTCTCCGCCGCCGCACTGCTCGTGACCGCCCCCGTCCTCATCCTCACCCTCCTCGCCCAAAAACAAATCGTCGCGGGGCTGACCGCAGGCGGCGTGAAGGGGGCGTAGGAGGTGTAAGCAAGGCGAGGGGCCTGCAGGTTCCTCGCGGGGGCCAGGGGCGGAGCCCTTGGCCCTGCTCGCCGCCCACCAATGCTCCCAGCCACGCTCGGCCGTTGCCTGTCGGCCGCGAGAGTTGTGCCGGGGGTCCCGGGTAGCGATGTGCTTGACAGCCTCGTGGGGCGTCTGTCCTTTGCCGGCAAGAGATGCGCGCACCAATGCGCCGGATGGGGAGTGAGGCGATGCGGCGTCTGGTGCTGATTTGCACGCTGTTTCTTGGCGCTGCCGCGGGCGCGATGGCGCAGGCGCCCTACCCTGATCGTCCCATCCGCGTGGTGATGCCATTGGCCGCGGGCAGTGCGGTGGATGTTGTGTTCCGCATTGTGGCCGAGCCGGTGGAGCGCACGCTCGGGCAGCGCCTGGTGATCGAGAACATGACGGGTGCGTCCGGCATCGTGGGGATGCGTGCTGGGGCGCGGGCGGCGCCGGATGGCTACACGCTGCTGGCGACCAACGACGCCGTGCTGACCATGCTGCCGAACCTGAACACGCAGGCGGGGTACGATCCACTGCGCGATTTCGCACCGGTCGGGCAGATCGTGCAGATCCGCTGGGCGCTGGTGGCGCATCCGGGGTTTGCGGCAACGAGCGTGGCGGAAGTGATCGCCGCGGCGCGGGCGCGGCCGGGGGCGATCGACTATGCCTCGGGCGGGGCGGGCAGTCCGCAGCATGTGGCAATGGAGATGTTCATGCAGCGCGCGGGGGTGCGGATGAACCACATCTCCTATCGGGGCGCGACGCCGGCGCTGACGGGAGTGGTGGCCGGGGATGTGGCGCTGGGCTTCTTCGGGCTGCCGACGCCGAACGGGTTCATCCGCGACGGACAGCTGCGCCTGATCGCGACCGCGGGCAGGACGCGCGAGGCGTTTGTGGACACCCCGACCATCGCGGAGGCGGGGCTTCCGGGCTTCGCCTTCTACACCTGGGCGGCGCTGCTGGCCCCTGCCGGGACGCCAGCGCCAATCGTCGCGCGTCTGAACGGCGCGCTGCGGGAGGCCCTGGCGTTGCCAGTGATCCGTGAGCGGCTGGAGGGGCTTGGCTACGGCATAGTCGGCAACACGCCGGACGCCTTCACACAGATCCTCGCGACCGAACACGCGAGCATGGCGGCGCTGATTCGGGATGCCGGGATCCGGATGGAATGATGGGTGCACGGGCAGGACGTTGGGCGCTGGCGTTGCCGCCGCGTGCGACTGCGCCAGCACGGCGCTGACTGCGTATCTTGGGTCCACGGCGAGAGAGCAGCCGCCAGCAGTGTCGCGAACACACGTGCACCGTCGCGTCGCATCTTACCCGCCGACGGAACCGTCTCCCGCCCGGGGCCTCGGTATGAACCGGTGCCCCGACACCTCCGCAGCCGCATCGCGCGCCAGCCGCAAGCCGAGCGGCACCGCCAGCAGTGCCACCGCCCCGGCAACCCAGTATCCCACTGCGAAGTCCGGCATCCCCGCAGCGCCACGCTCGCCGAGCGCCGCGCTTGCCCCGATCGTGGCACTTGCGAGCACCACGCCGAGCGCGCCTGGCAACTGCTGCGCAGTGCCATAGAAGGACGTCCCCGCAGACAGGCGCTCCGGCGGCAGGTCCGCGAAGGCCAGTGTGTTGTAGGCGGTGAACTGCAGCGACCGCGACAACCCTCCGAGCGCAAGCACCACGAAGATCGCGACCGCCGGCCATGCCGGCGAGAACAGCGCACCCACGCCGAGCCCCATCGCCGCCAGAAAACCATTGCCGATCAGCACATTGCGGAAGCCGAACTGGCGCAGCAGCGGCCTCGCCAGCGGCTTCATGGAAAAGGCGCCGAGCGCGGTCGCCAGGGCCACAAGCCCGCTCTGTGTCGCACTCCAGCCGAACCCGATCTGCAAGGTGAGCGCCAACAGGAAGGGCGAGGCGCCCGCGGCGATGCGGAACACCGTCCCGGCCACGGCCGCGACGTGGAAGGTCTGCACGCGAAGCAACGTCAGGTCGATCGCCGGCTGCACCACCCGGCGCAGGTGCCAGACGGCGACGAGTCCGAGCAGCGCGCTCAGCGCCAAGGTGCCGAGCCAGCCATAATCGGGCAGGATGCCGCGCCCCGCCGTCTCGATGCCGACCATGCCGGTGGCGAGCGTTCCGCCCACCAGCAGCAGCCCCACCGCGTCGAGCTTGGGCGGCGGTCCCTGCTCCGGCCGAGGGATGAGGCGCCAGGCCGCGATCAGCCCGATGATGCCGACGGGGATGTTGATCCAGAACACCCATCGCCAGGACAGCGCATCGGTCAGCAGCCCCCCGAGTGGCGGGCCGATCACCGGCCCCAGCACCGCCGGTGTGGTGAGCCAGGCCGTCGCCGTCAGCAGCTGGTCCTTGCGGACGCCGCGCAGCAGGAGCAGCCGCCCGACCGGAACCATCATCGCCCCTCCCAAACCCTGGAGGATGCGAGCGGCGACCAGCTGCGGGAAGGTGAGCGCAGCGCCGCACAGCACCGAGGAGCCGACGAACAGCACGATCGCCATCAGGAAGATGCGCTTCGCTCCGAACCGGTCCGCGATCCAGCCGGAAGCCGGGATGAATACGGTGAGCGAGACGAGGTAGGCAGTGACGGCCGCGCTCATATGCGTGGGATCGGCGCCAAATTCGCGCGCCATGGCGGGCAGCGCGGTGTTCACCGCCGACCCGTCAAGATTCTGCATGAACAGCGCGCAGGCCACGATCGCGGCGGTGAGCCGCGGGTCGCCGCGCCGGATCATCGGATCAGCATGACTCCGCCCAGCGCCAGCCCCGCAATGAACAGGCTGCTGCCGATGCCCAGCGCCATCGGCCGCACGCCCCGCGCCTTGAGCGCGCGTAGGTCGGTCGACAGGCCGAGGGCCGCGACCGAGGCGGCCATCATCAACGGCACCAGGAAGCGGCTGCCCTCAACGGCCTGGCGCGGCACCAGGCCCGTGCTGCCCAACACCACCAGCGCCAGGAACCCGAAGGCGAACCACGGCACCGGCGCGCGCACCTGGCCAGCTGCCCCGCGCGAGACCCACCACCCGAGTGCCAGCAGCGCGGGCGCGAGCAGGAAGACGCGGGCGAGCTTCATCACCGTGCCGCTCTGCGTTGCGACCTCGCCGCCCGCGGCCGCGGCACCTACCGCCTGAACCACCTCATGCACGGAGGCGCCGGCCCAAAGGCCATAGGCAGCAGCGTCGAGCCCGAACGGTCCCGCGAGACCCGGCAGGATCAGCATGGCCGCGGTGCCGCACAGCGTGATGACGGCGAGCGCATAGCTCACATCCTCGCCCTTGCCGCGCACCACCTGGTTGGCCGCGACGATGGCGGAGGCGCCGCAGATCGCGGTCCCCATGCCGATCAGTTGCGACAGCGCCCGGTCCACCCCGAGCACGCCGCCGAGCCACACGGTGAAGGGCAACGTGAGCGTCACAACCGCCAGCGCCAGCGCCAAGGCGCCAGGCCCGAGTGCCACCAGCTGCGGCAGCGTGACCTGCAGGCCGAGCAGCACGATCGCCGCGCGCAGCACCGGCCGCACCGCATAGGCGATGCCCGGCACCAGCACCGGCATCGGCCCGGTGGCGGCGCGGATGGCGATGCCCACCACGAGCGCGACCACGACCGGGTTCAGCGCGGCGATGCCGGATTGGGCACGGAACAGGATGGCGGCGGCGGCGACCGCGAACGAAACCAGCAACCCTGGCGCGAGACCGCGAAATCTGTCCAAGCGAGAGGCAGGCGCCGCGGCGCCGGTGGGTGCAGCCATGATGATTGGGACGAGTCCTGAATTCGAAAAGACGCTCGCCCCGGGGCGGGTCCGCGTCAACCCGCGCTCTGCGGTTGGCTGTGCAAACGGCAGCCTTGTGCTTCGATTGCTCAAGCCGCGCCCGTTGCTTGCGCCCGAGCACATTCCAGCGTCATTCCGCGCATTGCACTTTCGCCACCGGCACGTCCATGATCGCGCCGAGCGAAGAAGGATTACCCGCCATGACCGTCACCCGCCGCGCCATGCTGGGCACCGCTCTCGCCATGCCCTTCATCCACTTGGCCCACGCGCAGACCACTGTGGAATGGGTCGCGGGCTCGCTCGGCGGTGGCTGGTACACCATGGCGGCCGGCGTCTCCGCGCTGATCCGCGATGAGAATACGGACCTCCAGATCCGCGTCGTTCCGGGCGGCGGGCTGGCCAACTCCACCCGGGTCAACAACGCGTCGAGCATGATGGGCTGGGGGATCGACGCCTTCGCCGCCGCCGCGGCGCGTGGCGAGGCCCCCTACACCGCCAAGCATGAGCGCCTGCGCAGCCTCGGTACCGGCTATTCGCCGACCGAGCACAACTTCATCCGCGCCGTCAGCGCCAGCGGCCCCGCCGACATGCGCGCCATCCTGACAGCGCGGGGCGTACGAATCGGCGCGCCGCAGCGCAGCTCGACAGACGAGATGACGCTTCGCCGCATCCTGCGCTTCTACGACACCTCGCCCGAGAAGATCGCGGCGGAGGGTGGGCGCTACCTGATGGGGAGCTACAACGACATCGCCTCGGCCTTCGGCGATGGCCAGGTGGACTGCCTGTACGTGGCGCTCGCGAAGCCCGCGGCCATCCTCACGGAGATTTCCCAAGGCCGCCGCACCGCGCAGCTCGTGGCCTTCCCGCAGGATGTGCGCAGCCATCTCGAGACAACCTACGCCTATAGCCAGGGTGTGCTGCCGACCGGCACCTACCCGCAATTGCAGACGGCGGACGTGCCGGTGACGACGATGGACACCGTCATCATGGTGCACGACACGCTGCCGGACGACATCGCCTACCGCGTCACGCGCACGCTGATCCGCAACAAGGGCCAGCGCCTGGTCACCATCCATCCGAGCATGGGTGCCTGGGACCCGGCCACCGCCTGGCGCTACTCCGGGCTGCCGTTGCACCCCGGCGCCGCGCGCGCCTTCCGCGAGGCCGGAGTGATGCCGGCGGCCTGAGGCGAGGCACCCGTGCGCACCCTTTCGAGCCCCCTCCGCGTCGCCATCCTGGCCCTGATGGCGGCGGCGGCGGCCGTGCACCTGTACTTCGGCGGCACCGGCTTTCCTGAGCCGATCCGCATGCGCGGCTTCCACCTTCTCGTCTTCGTGCCGCCGCTGTTCCTCCTCTACCCTGCGCGCGCCAGCTCACCGATGGACCGCGCGACGCTGCTCGATTGGGCCTGGGCCATCGCCGCCGCGGCGCCGCACGCCTGGGTGCTGTGGAACGCCGATGCGGTCAGCGACCGCATGGAATACGTCGACCCCTTCTCGCCGCTGATGATGGCGCTCGGCATCGTCTGCATCGTGACCCTGCTGGAAGCGACGCGCCGCGCGGTGGAGCCGGGCCTCGCCTGGATGGTCGCCGGCAGCCTCGCCTACATGTGGTGGGGGCATCACCTGCCCGGTGTCCTGAACAGCCGCGTCTTCACCCCGGCGGAGATCATTGAATCCGCATGGCTGGTGCCGACCGCCGGCGGCGTCTACGGCCCGCTCACCGGCATCGTGGCGACGACCATCGCCGTCTTCATCATCTTCGGCGCCTTCATGCAGGGCAGCGGCACGGGGCGGCTGTTCCAGAACCTCGGCGCCGTCGCGGCCGGGCGCTACACCGGTGGACCGGCGAAGGTGGCCGTGGTCACCTCGGGCCTGTTCGGGACGATGAGCGGCTCCTCCGTTTCCAACGTCATCACGACCGGTGCGATGACCATCCCGCTGATGATGAAGATCGGCTATCGCCCCGCCGTCGCCGCGGGCATCGAGAGCGCGGCCTCGGTCGGCGGCGCGCTGATGCCGCCGGTGATGGGCGCGGCCGCCTTCGTCATGGCCGAGATCACCAACATCCCCTACGGCGAGATCCTGATCGCCGCGACGCTCGGCGCCATCCTCTACTACTTCGCGATCCTGGCGGCGGTGCATTTCGAGGCGAAACGCCTGGGCATGAAGCCGATGGCCGCCATCGACATCCCGCGCGCGCGGGAGGTGCTGGCCGACATCCACCTCGTCATCCCGATCGTCGTCCTCGTCTGGCTGATGACCGAGCGCTGGAGCGGCAATTTCGCTGCCTTCTGCGCGACCATGGCGATGATCGCGGTGGCGATGCTGTTCCGCCGGACGCGGATGTCGCCGCGCGCCATCTTCGACAGCCTGGCCAATGCCGGCATGACCATGGCGCCGCTCGCGGTGTCCATCGCGGGCGCTGGTATCGTCGTCTCCGCACTGACCGCGACCGGCATGGTCGTGGCGTTCGGCGGCATCATCAAGGAGATGGCGGGCGGGCAGCTTTGGCTGCTGGCGACGCTGCTCGCGATCACCGTGCTGGTGCTCGGGCTCGGGTTGCCGACCACGCCGTCCTACATCATCGCGGCCGCGATCGGCGTGCCGCAGCTGCTGGCGCTGGGTGTGGACCTGCTGCCGGCCCACATGTTCCTGTTCTACTTCGCGGTAATCGCGGATGCGACGCCCCCGGTCGCCGCTGCCGCCTTCGCGGCCGCCGCCATTGCTCGAGCTAGTCCCACCATGAGCAGCGTGCACGCGACGCGTTTCGGTATCGCAGGCTTCACCGTCGGCTTCGCCTTCCTCTACGACCCCGGCATCATGATGCGCGGCAGCCTGACCGAGATCATCAGCGCCTTCGTGCTCCAGGTCGCGGCGCTCCTGCTGGTGACGAGCGCCTATGCCGGCTACCTGCTCGCGCCGCTCAATGTGTGGCTGCGGGTGCTACTCGGCGCGGCGGGTTTGACCACTGCCTTCGTGCATATGATCCCCGACGCGGCGCGACTGGCGGTGGGTATCGGCGCGCTGGTTCTGGTCGCAACCTGGCAGACGTTGCGACGCGTCGCGCCGCGGATCATCTGACTTCGACGACAGGAAATGCCCATCCACGCCTCGCATGAGAAGCGGGTCCGCGGCGCGCGCATTGCGCTACAAGAGTTACCACCGGCGTTTCGCATGGCAGCGGCGCTTTGGACAACACAACGAGGGGAACCCCCATGCTTCGCCATCTCATCACCGCGGCCTTGCTCGGCCTCACCACCGCCGCCGCCGTGGCGCAACCCGTCGCACCAGGCCCCACACTGGCGACGGTGCGTCAGCGCGACGTGCTCGCCTGCGGCGCCCATCCCGGCGCACCAGGCTTTGGCGTCATGGACAGCCGCGGCGTCTATCGCGGCCTCGACGCGGATTTCTGCCGAGCCGTCGCGGCCGCGGCCATCGGCGATCCGGAGAAGGTGCGCTTCACCGTCCTCACCTCCCAGGCGCGGCTGCCGGCGCTGCAATCCGGCCAGATCGACGTCCTCGCGCGCACCACCACCTGGACGCAGACGCGCGACACCGCGAACGGGCTCAACTTCACCGCGGTGAATTTCTTCGACGGCCAGGGCTTCCTGGTCCGCCGCGCCGCCAATGTTCAGCGCGCGGCCCAGCTCGACGGTGCGACGATCTGCGTCACCTCCGGCACCACGAACGAGCTGAACCTCGCCGATTGGTCGCGCAGCAACAACATCCGCATCAGCCCGATCGTGTTCGAGCAGAATGACGAGACGCGCCTCGCCTACCTGTCCGGCCGCTGCGATGCCTTCTCGACCGATGCGTCCCAGCTTGCCGGCATCCGCTCGACCGCGCAGGTGCCGAACGACCACATCGTGCTGCCCGACATCATCAGCAAGGAACCGCTCGCACCCGCCGTCCGCCATGGTGACGACCAGTGGTTCGACATCGTCCGCTGGACGCTGTTCGCCCTCATCGAGGCCGAGGAGCTCGGCGTTACCCAGGCCAATGCGGAGGCCATGCTGGCGAGCCCGAATCCCGCCATCCGCCGCCTCCTCGGTGTCGCCGGCGATCATGGCCCGATGATGGGCGTGGACCGACGCTGGGCGTACAACGCGATCCGCGCGGTCGGCAATTACGGCGAGATATACGATCGCCATTTCGGACCGCAGTCCGCCGTACCCTTACCGCGCGGCATCAACGAGCTTTGGACGCGCGGCGGGCTGATGTACGCTATGCCAATCCGCTGATCCCTGCGGTTAGAAGGGCTGACCGCTGGGATCAGCTCTTTTTGTGCCATCGAGTGCCGGGCGCCGCCTCCGGCGGCTTGGCTCGCCGGACCACCGGCGGCGGCCATTCGGCCTTGCGGCGCTGTGCGCCGTTCCAGCCCTCAAGTGCCGGGCGCCGCCTCCGGCGGCTTGGCTCGCCGGACTACCGGCGGCGGCCATTCGGCCTTTCGGCGCTGTGCGCCGTTCCAGCCCTCAAATGCGGGCGGCGCTTGGCTCGCTGACCGTCCGTTCGGTGGCCCCGATGATCAAGCCGCCGTCACCCTGGGCATCGATCTGCGCATTTCCAAGGGCGCAGCAATGGCCGCGAGCGACCGGCACGACGGGGTCCGCGACCACAAAAAATCTCTCGCCACGAAGACTCTTCCCACCCCTTGACCGGCCAAACCGGCCTCACCAACTCCTGCAAGCCAGCGGTGCCCTGATGAGGCCGCCGGCCCGGCGCCGAAGCCCGGGTTGCCCGTATGGGGACCCTCCAAGCCAAGTCGCCGGCTCCACGATCGGACCTTGCTACAGCAGGAGGTTCTCCATGAACGCCATCGATTTTTCCCCCCTCTTCCGCTCCGCCATCGGCTTCGACCGGCTCACGAGCCTGATGGAATCGGCCCGCGGAACGGCTGACAACACCACCTACCCGCCCTACAATATCGAGCGCACCGGCCAGGACGGCTACGTGCTCACTATGGCGGTCGCGGGCTTCGGCCCGGATGACATCACCATCACCGCGGTCGAGAACACGCTGTCCATTGCCGGGCGGGCGCAGGAACAGTCGGAGCCCGGCTCCCGCTTCCTGCATCGCGGCATCGCGGCGCGTGCCTTCGAGCGGCGCTTCGTGCTCGCCGATCACATCGTGATCGAGGGTGCGTCGCTGGTGAACGGCCTGCTGCACGTGACGCTGAAGCGTCAGGTCCCAGAGGCGCTGAAGCCGCGCCGCATTGCGATCCAGGGTGCGTCCCCGCAGGTGCAGGCACCGCAGGCCGAGGCGCCGGCGTCCGGCGACCAAGCGCAGCTCGCGGCCTGAGGCAGATGGAACGGTCCGGGGGGCTTACCCCCCGGACCACCCCTCGAGCTTCATGGATGAGAAGCGATTGTCCAGATGCTCGATCTGGAGCCAGCTCATCGCCGCACCCGTCGGTTTGTAGATCGGGAAAGTCTTCAACATCCCAAGCGTCGCCGCACTCTCCAGCGGCCCGATGAAACGGCAATCTTCATCGTTAAAATGCGCCTGCTCGATCCAATGGGCGAGTTGCGCCGCGGTGATGGCAAAGAACCCCGAATGCGGGTTCCCGGCACGGCGGTATTCGATGGTTCGCCCAAGCGTTTGCTGCACCACTGATGGCTCATCCGGCAGCGCCGCCTCGTAGGGCTCCATCAGCCCGCGCCTCAGGTCGCCATCGATGAAGGTCTTGAGGCGGTAGGCGCGCGGATTCCATTCGTAGCGGTTGGGCGCGACGATGCGCCTGGGCCCGAACGCCGCATTGAACCCCATGATCTTGTCGAAGAACGAGGGGTCCGAGACGCGCAGATCATCCTCGCTGAAGCAGAACAGGTCGTACGCATTGCGCTGGTCCGCCATCAGCCGATGCGCCGCGAAACCGAGCTTTCGCGGGTCGGCCGGCTTCGCGTCGATGACGCTGACGCCGAGGCGCGCCGCGTCCTCGGCCGTCATCAAATGATTGTCGCCATCGGTCAGCATGACGATATCGAGCGTGTCGACGCTGGGCGGCTCGGGTACGAAGCGACGCGACGCGACGTTGATCGACTGCACCGGCCCGAACTGGCCGCGGTAGGTGCTGACAACGCTGTGCACGACGTGCGTGCGCTGCTCGCGCCGGCGCGGATCGGTCGAGGAGTGGCGCGAATTCTCCTCGCCGCGGAAAAAATGCGCGATCGCAAGCAGGATGCGCATCAGGGCAAGAAACGTCGCGGCGTGAGCGGAAGCGAACGCAGCATGCACTAGCGCCCGACCGCGTAGCCCTGCATGCCACGAGGATTCGCACCCGCGAAAATCTGGCCATCGGCCTCGCGACGCACACCGCTCAGCCGCCCCTCCGACCACTCGCCGCCGACATCCACCAGGTGCCCACGTCCGCGCAACGCAGTTGCGACTTCCGGCGCATAGCGGCCCTCGATCACCAGCTTCCCGGGCTTGGCCACGCGCGGCCAGAAGCTCGAAGGCCAGTGTTCGGAATGGAAGGCCGGCAGGTCGATCGCCTGCTGGATATTCAACTTGTGGTCGACCATGCGGGCGAACATCAGCGGCGACCACTGGTCCTGCTGCTCACCGCCCGGCGTGCCGAACGCCATCCATGGCTTGCCATCCCTCAGCGCCATCGAGGGCGACAGCGTCGTACGCGGCCGCTTGCCCGGCTTCAGCCCGTTGGGCAGCGACTCATCGAGCCAGAACATCTGCCCGCGGATGCCGAGGCAGAACCCCAGCGCCGGGATCGCCGGCGAGGATTGCAGCCACCCGGCCGAGGGGGTCGCGCTGACCATATTCCCCCAGCGATCGACCACGTCGACATGGCAGGTATCCGCGCCCGAGACGCCCATGCGTGATACGGTGGGCTCGCCGACGCCTGGTGCGAGCCGGCCGGCGCGGGACGCAGCATTGTGGTCCACCCAGGGCGAGCGGCCATCGACGGTGCCGGGGCGGAGTTCCAGCGAGGCGCGGTTGGTGACGAGCTTGCGGCGTTCGACGTTGTAGGCCTCCGACAGCAGCACCTGCATCGGCACGTCGGCGAAGTCGGGGTCGCCATAGAAGGCCTCGCGGTCGGCGAAGGCGAGCTTGGCGCATTCCACTACGGTGTGGACCAGTTCCTCGCCCACCGGGTCCATCGCCGCCAAGTCGAAGCCGGCGAGCAGCGCCATCTGCTGGAGGAAGGCAGGGCCCTGGCTCCAGGGGCCGCATTTCAGGATCGTGTGGCCTCGGTATTCGTAGGCCAGCGGCGCCTCGATCGGCGCGCGCCATTTGGCCATGTCCTCAGCCGTGATGAGGCCGGTGTGGCGGCGCCCGGAGGCATCAAGGGCCGCGAAGGATTTTGCGAAGGCGCCGATCTCCTCGGCCACGAAGCCGCGGTACCAGGCGTCCCGCGCCGCATCGATCTGGCGTTCACGGCTGCCGCCGGCGGCTTCCGCCTCGCGCAGCACGCGTTCATAGGTGTCGGCCAGGACCGGGTTGGCGTAGAGGCAGCCGGGCTGCGGGCCGCCATTGCGCAGCCAGATCGCGGCCGAGCTGGTCCACTCGGTCAGGAACAGCGGCGTGACGCCCGCGATGGTGGACACGACGCGCGGCACCATGTGGGCGCCGTTGCGGGCGTAGCCGATGGCGAATTCCAGCACGTCGCGCAGGCCCCAGGTGCCCCAGTCGCGCAGCATCACGGCCCACGCCTCGAAGGCGCCGGGCACGACGGCGGGCAGGAAGCCGGTGCCGGGGATGAGGTCGAGGCCGAGTTCGCCCTTGATCTTTGCGACCGTGGCGGCTGCCGGCGAGACGCCTTGGCCGCAGATGACGGTCTGGGTGCCGGTCTTGGCGTCGTGCAGGATGATCGGGCAATCGCCGCCGGGACCGTTCAAATGCGGCTCCACGATCTGCAGGGTGAAGCCGGCGGCCACCGCGGCGTCGAAGGCATTGCCGCCGCGTTCCAGCACGGCCATGCCGACCTGCGAGGCGATCCAGTGGGTGGAGGCAACGGCGCCGAAGGTGGCGGCGATCTCAGGGCGGGTGGTGAACATGAGGCCTCGCTTGAAGTGCCCCGCTTCCATGCCCTGGTGCCAAGTGGCAGAAAGAAAAGAAGGGGGTTCGGGGGAATTCTTTCCCCCGTTCTGTCATCGGGTCAACTCATGCTCATCGCGGTCGTCGGCCCGTCAGGCGCCGGAAAAGACACACTCATGGACCGTGCACGCTTAGCGTTGGCGGATGATGCACGCTTCGTCTTCGCGCGCCGCGTCATCACGCGCGCCGCCGATGCCGGCGGCGAAGCGCATGAAGCCATGAGCGAGGCGGAGTTCGCCGCCCGCCTGCCCGGCTTCGCCCTGCACTGGTCCGCGCATGGCCTGCGCTATGCAATCCCCGGAACCATCGAGGCGGCAATGGCGGAGGGCCGCGTCGTCATCGCCAACCTCTCGCGCGGCGTGCTGGCGAAGGCGGCCGCTCGCTACCGCCTGCGGGTGCTGCTCATCACGGCGCCGCTCGCTGTGCGAGCCGCCCGCTTGGCCGCGCGGGGGCGCGAGGATCCCGCCGATGTCGCGGCACGGCTGGCGCGCGAGGCGCCGCTTCCCGGCGGCCTTGATGTCGTGACGGTGATAAACGACGCCTCTCTGGAGGAAGGTGCGGCGCGCGTGGTGGAAGCCCTCAACCGCGCAGCGGCAGACGCTCGGCGATGAGGAAGGGCGCGCCGGGTGCCGCCTGGGTGAACAGGCAGACCTCGCGCACCTGACGCGGCGCGGCGGGGACATCGCCGAAGTAGGCGGCGGCGGCGGGCTCGAAGACCGCGCGTTGGTCGTCGGTGAGGCGCCCGGTCAGCGTAGCGTGGAACTGGAAATCCTCGAACACCAGGTGGTAGCCCCATCGCTCCAGGCTATCGCGCTGCCGCGTGGAAAGCCGGTCCGGCCGGCGGCGCGCAATGTCTTCCACGCTCAGCGGGGCGCGGTGCGGGTCGAGCGTGCGGACGCAATCATCGGCGAAGGCGGCGAGCGCGGGACAGGGCTCGCTCTCGATCAGTGCCAGGAAGCCGCGCAGGTCGCGCAGCACCAAAGGCGGCAGGGTGAAGGGCGCGGTTCGGTCGGTAAGTATCGCCGCCGCCGAACGGGCCTCGTTATAGGAGGTCGCCAGCCGAAAGGGCGCCTTGAGCGTGGCGTGGAAGCCGTAGAGGCGCGGATCGGCGGTGGCCTCCGCAATGCCGGGAATTTTCGGCTGCGGCAGCGCGGCGGCGGTCTCGGCATCACGCCCTAGCCATGTGCTTGCGCGGACGTGCAGCGGGTCCGTGAGCTCGGGTGCCCAGTAGAGCGCGAGGCGCATCATCCGGCGCGCACACCCGCGACCCAGACGCCACGAAGCACCGGCAGGACGCCGAACGGCTTCAGCCGCGCGATATCAGCGCGCATTCCGGGCGCGAGGTGGCCGCGATCCTCGAACCGGGCCATGCGCGCCGGGCGGTCGGTGACCAGCGCGATAGCCTCGGGGATCGGCAGCGTGCCGCTTGCCGCGAGACCCCAGGCGGCCTCGAGCATGGAGGCCGGCACGTAGTCGCTCGCGAAGGCATCGACCAGGCCGGCCTCGATCAGGTCGGCCGCATTGACGTTCCCGCTGTGGCTGCCGCCGCGCACGATGTTCGGCGCCCCCGCGATCACCTCCATCCCGCCGGCACGGGCCGCCTTCGCGGCAACCATGGTGACCGGGAATTCGGAGATCCGGATGCCGTCGGCGAGGTTCTCCGCAATGGTCTCCTCGGTGTCGTCATCATGGCTCGCGAGGGGCAGGTTGCGATGCGCGATGCGCGCCAGCATCCAGTCCCGCTGCGGACGGCGCAGGCGCTCGCGGCGCTCCAGCAGCTCGCCGATGCGGGTCTCGACCTCCACCTCGGTCATGCGCGTCTGGCGGATACGCAGCGCGCGGTAGCGCGTGAGGTCGCGGTACTGGCCGATGCCCGGCGAGTGGTCCATCAGGCTCGCCATCACGACGCGTGGGTTGTCCGCAACGCCATCGAGCGCCTCGGGCATGTCGAGCGCCGGGATCTCGCAGCGCAGGTGCAGGAAGTGATCGGCCTTGAGAACACCGACGCCGGCAAGTTGATCAAGGTTCCGGACGCCATCCTTGAAGGTTTGGTTGCGCTCCGTGTCGAAGCCGAGGTCGCCGAGGCACAGCGCGTCCAACACCGTCGTCACGCCGGCCGCGATGCACTGCGCGTCATGCGAGAGGTAGGCGGACACCCCGGGCCAGCGTGCGTTCGAGCGCGGCAGCACCTGGCGCTCCAGATTGTCGGTGTGCACATCCACCAGGCCGGGGATCAGCAGGTCGCCCTCGCAGTCGATGGCTCCGGGGAGCGTGCTGCGGCCCTCAGCGATGCTCG
>JAQGHV010000288.1 GCA_028288785.1 Rhodospirillales bacterium
GCGTCGATCACCACGCATGTGCGCTACCCGAACGCGGTGCCGGCGTCCCGCGCGCTGGTGGCGGAGGCCGTCCGCAATGATCCGAGCGTCTATCCGACGGATGCAACGCTCGCCGGGAGTTTCGTCGCGGCGACGCCGAGCCAGGCGACTGAGCGTTTGCGCACGCGGATGTGGTCGCGCTTCAAGGCCGGGCGCTGAGCCGGGTGGCGCCGCTATTGCTGGAGGTGCGCGGCCTGAGCCGCCGCTTCGGCGCGGCGGTGGCGCTGGCGCCGCTCGACCTCGCGATCGAGGCGGGCGAGTTCTTCGCGCTGCTGGGTGGCTCCGGTTCGGGCAAATCTACGCTGCTGCGGCTGATCGCAGGACTGGAGGCGCCGGATGGCGGCAGCCTGCTTCTGGAGGGGCGCGACATCACCCGCGACCCACCCTGGGCCCGGCCCATCCACATGATGTTCCAATCCTACGCGCTGTTCCCGCACATGAGCGTGGCCGAGAACATCGGCTATGGGCTGCGTCGTGCCGGCGTCCGGGGGGCCGAGCAGGCTCGGCGCATCGATGAGGTGCTGGCGCTGGTTAGGCTTAAGGGATTTGGCGCACGGCGGCCGCACCAGATCTCCGGCGGGCAGAAGCAGCGCGTGGCGCTAGCCCGCAGCCTGGTGATGCGCCCAAAACTGCTGCTGCTGGATGAGCCGCTGGCCGCACTCGATGCGGGCCTGCGCGAACAGACCGGTTTCGAGCTGCGTGCCCTCCAGCGCGCGACGGGCGCCGCCTTTGTCATGGTCACGCATGACCAGGGGGAGGCCCTCGCACTCGCCGACCGCATCGCGGTGCTGGAGGGCGGGCGGCTGATGCAGGTGGGTGCGCCGGCCGATGTCTATGCGCGTCCTGCAAGCGCCTTTGTCGCGCGCTTCCTGGGTGCGGCGAACGTTGTCGAAGCCGCGCACCTGTCACTCTCACCTGCCGAGCCCGGGGCCGCCGCGTACGCCCTCCGGCCCGAACGCATCCGATTGACCCCGAACGGTGCAACCACCGGCGCGAACGCAATCGCCGGGCACGTGCGCGACGTGGCATTCCGCGGTGACGCGACGCTGTTCGTCGTGGCACTCGATGGCGGCGGCGAGCTCCGCGTCATGGTGCCGGCGGACGACCCCATGCCCATCATGGGGGAACGTGTGGCGCTGGCTTGGGACGCCGACGACCTCGTGCCGCTGGCCGCGTGATGCGGCGCTGGCTGGTCCTGTTCCCGGCCTGGGTATGGCTGCTCGGCTTCGTGGCGGCGCCGACCGTGATTCTGCTCGGCATCGCCTTGGGGTCGAGCGCCGAGGGCGTGCCACCCTTCCGCTGGCCGATCGGCCCCGGCTTTGCGTGGCAGGGCGGCTTCGGCAATTTCGCGACGCTGTTCGAGGATGAGTTCTACCGTGACTCCCTGTGGCGCGCGGTGCGTCTGGCCGCGAGCACCGCGGCGCTCACCTTGCTGCTGGGCTTCCCGATGGCCTTCGCGATCGCCCGCGCGCGCAGCGGATGGCGGGCCCCGCTGCTCGCGCTGGTGCTGCTGCCGTTCTGGACCGGCTTTCTGCTGCGCATGGGCGCCTTCATCGGGCTGTTGCGCGACCAAGGCTTGGTGAATGCGGCGCTGATCGGCCTCGGCTTCATCCAGGAGCCGCTGCAGCTGCTCTACACCGAGGGCGCGATGCTGGCGGGGATGGTGCACGCCTACCTGCCCTTCGCGGTGCTGCCGCTCTACGCCACCCTGTCGCGCTTGGACCCGATGCTGGAGCAGGCAGCGGCGGACCTGGGTGCCGGGCCGGTGGCGGCGTTCCTCACCGTGACCCTGCCGCTGGCGTTGCCCGGCGTGGTGGCGGCCTTCCTGCTGGTCTTCATCCCGGCGGCAGGCGAGTTCGTCATTCCGGAATTGCTCGGCCCATCGGATGCGCTGCCGGTCGGGCGCGTGCTCTGGCAGGAGTTCTTCCAGAACCGCGACTGGCCGATGGCGGCGGCACTGGCCATCGCACTCCTTGCGCTGCTGATCGTGCCGATCCGCCTGTTCCAGCGGACGTCATGAGGCGCGTCCGCCTAGTGCCTTGCCTTCTGGCGGCGGGCCTCGTCTTCCTCTGGGCGCCGGTGCTGCTGCTGGTCGGCTTCGCGTTCAGCGCCGACCGGATCCCGTTCCAGTGGGGTGGTTTTTCGCTGCGCTGGTTCACAACCCTCGCCGCAAACGAGCGCCTGATCGAGGCGGCCTGGCTCTCGCTCCGCGTCGCGGCTGGTGCTGCCACCCTGGCGACGCTCATCGGCGGAGTCGCCGGTTTCGCGCTTGCACGCTGGGGCGCGTTTCGTGGGCGCGCACTGTTCGGCGCGCTCATCGGCGCCACGCTCGTGCTGCCGGAAGTGGTGACGGGGCTGGCGATGCTGCTGCTGTTCGTCACGTTGGAAGCCGCGATCGGTTGGCCCGCAGGACGCGGCGCGCTCACTGTTTTGCTCGCTCACGCGACGCTGGGCGCGGCCTATGTGGCCGTCGTCGTTCAGGCACGGCTCGCCGGCAACGAACGGATGCTGGAGGAAGCCGCGATGGACCTCGGCGCCGGCCCGGCCGCGGCGTTTCGCACCATCACCTTGCCATTGATGGCCCCCGCGCTGGCAGCGGGATGGCTCCTTGCCTTCACGCTCTCCTTCGACGACCTAGTGATCGCCAGCTTCGTCTCCGGTCCCGCTGGCACCACCCTCCCGGTGCTGGTCTTTTCGGCGCTGCGCCTCGGCCTCACGCCGGAAATCAACGCCCTCGGCGCCATCATCCTGGCGTTGGCGGCCCTCTGCGTCGGCCTCGCGGTCCTGCTGATGCGCGCACGGTGGCTTGAAGGCGGGGGGGAGGGGGGGTAGGTTTCCGCCCTTCCGTAACACCCGGCTCAGGCTCCCATGAACATCATCGCCGACCGCCTCGATCGCATTTCCTCATCGCTCACCATCGCAATCTCCGCGAAGGCGCGCGCGCTGAAGGCCGAGGGGAAGGACATCATCTCGGTCTCGGCCGGCGAGCCCGATTTCGACACGCCCCAGAACGTCAAGGATGCCGCCATCGCGGCGATCCAGCGCGGCGACACGAAATACACCGATGTTTCTGGAACGCCGGAGCTGCGCCGCGCGGTCTGCGCGAAGTTCAAGCGCGACAACAATGTCGACTACAAGCCCGAGGAAATCATCGTCGCCACCGGCGGCAAGCAGGTGATCTTCGATGCGCTGCTGGCCACCATCAACCCGGGCGACGAGGCGATCATCCCTGCCCCCTGCTGGGTCAGCTACCCCGACATCGTGAGCCTCGCCGAGGGCACGCCCGTCATCGTCCCCTGCGGCCAGAACCAGGGTTTCAAGATGACCGGCGAGCAGCTAGAGGCCGCGATCACGCCCAAGACCAAGTGGCTGATCCTCAACAATCCCTGCAATCCGACCGGCGCCGCCTACACCTGGGAGGAGCTGAAGTCCCTGGCCGACGTGCTGCTCAAGCACCCGAACGTCTGGATCTTCAGCGACGATATCTACGAGAAGCTGATCTATGATGGCCGCAAGATGCCCACCATGGTCGAGGTCGAGCCGCGCCTGAAGGACCGCACCGTCACCATGAACGGCTGCTCCAAGGCCTACGCGATGACCGGCTGGCGCATCGGTTTCGCCGGCGCGCCGCTGCAGCTCATCAAGGCGATGGACAAGCTGCAGAGCCAGAGCACGTCGAACACCAGCTCGATCTCCCAGGCTGCCGCCGTCGAGGCGCTCAATGGCCCGCAGGAGAGCATCGAGGCGATGCGCGTGGTCTATGAGCGCCGCCGCGATCTGGTCGTGGGCATGCTCAACGACGCGCGGGGCATCCGCTGCCACAAGCCGGAGGGCGCGTTCTACGTCTTCCCGGACGTGCATGGCTGCCTCGGCAAGACCTCCGCCGACGGGCACAAGATCGACAGCTGCGAGGATTTCGTGGTGGCGTTGCTGGAGGAGAAGGGCGTGGCCGCGGTGCATGGCGCGGCCTTCATGTTCCCCGGCCATTTCCGCATCAGCTACGCGACGGACGACGCCTCGCTGGTTGAAGCCTGCACCCGCATCCAGGCCTTCTGCGCGGGTCTGCGCTGAACTGAGCGACACGCACCTCCTCATGCGGCCAGCGCGAGAGGACGACTTCGAGGCGCTGCTCGACCTCAGCATCCGTGTGCTGCGGGCGGACCTCGAACGGCTCGGCCGCTTCGACCCGGAGCGCCGGCGCAACCGGCTGCGCGCCGTGTTCGACCCGGCGGTTTTCTGGGTCGTCGAGGAGGCCGGCGAGCGCCTCGGTTGCATCGCGGTGAAGGTGGGGGATGACCACATCGCGCTGCACAGCTTCTATCTGGAGCCGGCGGTCCAGGGTCGCGGGCTCGGCGCCAAGATCCTCGCGGAAGCGCTGGCGCCGCTGCCCGCGCTGCCGGTGCGGATCGAGGTGCTGAAGGGCAGCCAGGCCAGGCGCTTTTGGGAAGGCCAGGGCTTCCGCTTCGTGGCGGCCCAGGATTTCGACGATCTCATGGAGCGGCCGGTTGGATTTTCCGCTGCCGCCACGGCCGGGGAATAGCCCCCGCGCCGCATTCGAGGATGGTTGTGTGATGCCCGCGCTCGCTGAACGCCTGAAGCAGTTTTCCGTCTCCGCCTCGGTCATCATGGCCACCAAGGCGCGCGAGCTTGCGGCGCAGGGCATCAAGGTGGTCAGCATGACCACCGGCGAGCCGGACTTCGCCACCCCCGCCAACGCCATCGACGCCGCGCATCAGGCCGCGCTCAACGGTGAGACCAAGTACACGCCGCAGGATGGTACGCGCCGGCTCAAGGAAGCGGTGCAGCGCAAGTTCAAGCGCGACAACGAGCTCGATTACGCGCTCGACGAAATCATGATCACCAATGGCGGCAAGCAGGCCATCTTCAACGGCTTCATGGCGACCATCGATCCCGGCGACGAGGTGGTCATTCCGACCCCGTTCTGGAGCTCCTATGCCGAGATGGCGAAGGTCGCGGAGGGCGTGCCGGTCTTTGTGAGCTGCCCGCAGAACAATGGCTTCAAGATCCGGCCCGAGGATCTGGAAGCCGCGATCACGCCGCGCACCAAGTGGGTGATGCTGAACTTCCCCAACAACCCGACCGGCGCCGCGTGCTCGCACGCCGAGATGGCCGCCATCGCCGCCGTCCTGATGCGCCATCCGCATGTGTGGGTCATGACGGACGATATGTACGAGCACCTCGTCTATGACGGGTTCGAGTTCTGCACGATCGCCTCTGTGGAGCCGGGCCTCAAGGACCGGACACTGACGATCAATGGCGCCTCCAAGACCTATGCGATGACCGGCTGGCGCATCGGCTTCGCCGGCGGGCCGAAGGCGCTGATCAAGGCGATGGTCAACATGCAGGGCCAGACCACCGCGGGCGTGTCCAGCATCGGGCAGGCCGCGGCTGCGGCGGCACTCGATGGCCCGCAGGAGGGTGTGCTGGAGCGCGCCGCCATCTACCGCGAACGCCGCGACCTGGTGGTGGACATGCTCAACGAAGCGCCCGGAATCCAGTGCCACAGGCCTGAGGGCGCCTTCTACGTCTTCCCGAACATCGCGGGCTGCATCGGCAAGACCAGCGCAGGTGGCCGCCGCATCGACACCGATGCCGACTTCGTGCTCGCGCTGCTGGAGGAGAAGTACGTCGCCGTCGTCCAGGGCGCGGCCTACGGGATGAGCCCCTATATCCGCATTTCCTACGCGAGTGCGACGGAGCGCCTGCGCGACGGCTGCGAGCGCATCCAGGAATTCTGCCGGGAGCTTCGGTGACACCGGCGATCCGCCCGGGACGCGATTCTGATGCGGGTGGCATCATCCGGCTGATCGGCGATTGCTGGTCGGAGTATCCCGGTTGCGCGCTGGATGTGGATGGCGAAGTGCCGGAGCTGCGGGCGCTGGCGAGCTGGTTCGCACAAGCGGGTGGCGACCTCTGGGTGGCGGACGGCGAGGCCGGGCTCGCCGGCATGGTGGGCGTGAGGCCGCGCCCGGATGCGGCCACTTGGGAGATCTGCCGTCTGTATGTGGACGGCTCGGCACGCGGCGGTGGCCTCGCCCACGCCTTGCTGGACACGGCGGAGGCGCGGGCGCGCGAGGCCGGTGCCGAGACGCTTCTGCTGTGGACCGATACGCGTTTCCTGCGCGCCCACACCTTCTACGAGAAACGTGGATACGTTCGGCACGGGCCAATCCACGTGCTCGACGATGTCTCCCGCTCGCTCGAATTTCGCTACACCAAGCCGGCGCGCGGCATCGTCGTCGAGGTACTGGACGCTGCCGCCGCCGCGAGCGCCGAGCGCTGCCTGGGCAAGTTGCTGGTCGATGCCGTGTCCGCCAGTGGCGCGGCCGGGTTCCTGCCGCCGCTGCAACCGGAGCATGCGCGCGATGTCTGGCGCGACGTTTCGGCGCGGGTTGCCCAAGGTCGGCTCGTGCTGCTCGTCGCCTGGAGCGAGGGGCAAGTCGCCGGAACCGTCCAGCTCGATCTTGATGGGCCGCAGGCGCAGTCGCATCGTGCCGCGGTGACCCGCATGGTGCTCGACCCCAGCGGCGATCGGCAGGCCGTTGCGCGGGCGCTTCTGGCGCATGTCGACGGTGCCGCCACGGCGCATGGCCGCTCGCTCATCACCTGCGAATTGCCCGCGGGCGATATCGCATGCGCGCTCTGTCTGGACTCCGGCTGGCATGAAGCGGGCCGCATTCCAAACGGCGCGCTGGGCGCCGACACGGTGATCTTCTGGAAATCCACCGGCCCGGGCATCCATCCCGCAGGGGCGTGCGATGTCGGACGATAGTGACCGCACCATGATGCGTCGGCCGGCGCTTGAGGACACCGGCGCCGAGCCGATGCTGCACATGCTCGTCATAGAAGCACCTGGCGAGGCGCCGCGGCGCCTGCCGCTGCGCCAGGCTACCCTGCGGTTGGGCCGCGTGGCGGACAACGACATCGTGCTGCCCTCGGTCTAAATCTCGCATGCGCATTGCTCCGTCGCGCTGCAGGGCGATGAAGCCGTGGTGACCGATCTCGGTTCCACCAATGGCTGCTTCCTGAACGGCGTCCGCGTCGTCTGCAGCCAAGTACTGCGCTCGGGCGCGAGCGTTGGATCGCTGAGGATTCGCGTGCTCGTTTCCTGCGCCCGCGCGCCGCAGCGCAACGGCCGCCGCATGGGGATCTGCGGCGTCGCTCCGGCGGTGGCCGAAGTGTTCGACATCGTGGCGCTCGAAGACCTGATCACCTTGGCGAAAGACATGGCCGCGGCGCGCGACCTCGTGACTGCATGATGGACACCATGGCGGCCTGCCAACTGCATGTTCCGGGCGACTCGGCTTCCGTCGTCGATGCCGAGGAGAAGCTGCAGGCATTCCTGGAAGATGCCGGGGTACCCGCCATCATCGCCTCGCGCCATCGTCGTGCTGGAGGAGGTTGTCCTCAATGCGTGCCGCCATGGCCGTGCCGCCGAGGTCGAGATCAACGTGCACGTCTAGGACCGCCGCTCTACATTGGTCTTCGAGGATACGGGCGAGGCGTTCGATCCCTTGTCCGGCCAGTTCGCGGAAGGCGTGCCGGCGAGTATCGATGATGTTGGCGGCCACGGCCTGCTGTTGATCCGGCGTTGCGCGACGCGCTCCACCTACGACCGCGTCGATGGGCGCAACCGGCTGGTGCTGGGGTTCGGGAGGGTAGAGCGACCGCGCGCTATGCCGGCCGCAGGAATCCTTCCAGCGCGGCAAGCACCGCGTCAGGAGCCTCCTCGGCCAGGTAGTGCCCGGATGGGACAGGGCCGCCGGAAACGTCGCCATCGGCATAGGCGCGCCATAACACTAGCGGATCGTACCACGCGCCGATCTTCCCCTTGGCGCCCCACAGCACCTTGAGCGGCGCGCGGATGCGCTGCCCAGAGGCCCGGCTTTCCCGGTCATGCTCCAGGTCGATGCCGGCTGCCGCGCGGTAATCCTCGCAAATGGCCTCGATGGTGCCCGCCTGGTGCAGGGCCGCGAGGTAATCGGCGCGCGCTTCCGGGTGGAAGAAGCCGCGGTCCTTGGGCTCGCGGCTGGTGTGCAGATCGAACCAATCCTCGACATCGCGCCGTATCATGCGTTCGGGCAGGGGGTGCGGCTGGGCCAGGAAGAACCAGTGCCAATAACCGAGGCCGAACTGCATGTCCGCACGCTCGAAATGCTCGATCGTCGGGGCGATGTCGAGCAGCGCCAGGCGCTCCACGGTGTCTGGCCAATCGAGCGCCATGCGATGCGCGACGCGCGCCCCGCGATCATGCGCGAGCACCTGGAAGCGTTCATGCCCGAGCGTCCGCATGACACCCACCATATCGGCCGCCATGGCACGCTTGGCATAGGCGGCGCTTCCCGGACTCACCTGCGCCTTGTGCGAGAATCCGTAGCCCGGAAGGTCGACGCAGACGACGCTGAACCGCTCGGCCAGCTGCGGTGCGACGCGGTGCCACATGGCGTGGGTCTGCGGGTTGCCGTGCAGCAGCAGCAGCGGCGGCCCCGTGCCGGCGTGGCGAAGGCGGAATGGCCGGCCGTCCACGGCGCAGGTCTCGAGGGTGAAGCCGGGAAAGAAACTCATGCAGCACGCTCCTCCGGCTCAGCCGGTTGACCGGCGCGCCGTCACGGGCAAGCTTGCGCCGAGATTCCGTGGGAGGAAACCGATGTCCGACGATCAAGCCCTGTTCGACAAGGGCATGCCGATCCGGCGTGCCGTGCTCGGCGCCGAATATGTCGATGCCTCGATGGCCAAGGCCGACGAGTTCATGATGTCGTTCCAGCGCGCGACGACCGCCTGGGCCTGGGGCTGGGCCTGGGGCGATCCGACGCTGGACCGCAAGACGCGCAGCATGCTCAACCTCGCGATGCTGACCGCGCTGGGCCGCACGCCGGAGATCAAGCTGCACGTGAAGGGCGCGCTGAACAACGGCCTCACGGTCGAGGAGATCAAGGCGACGCTGCTGCACGCGACCGCCTATTGCGGCATTCCCGCGGGCCTAGATGCCTTCAAGGCGGCGCATGAAGTGCTGCTCGCCGAAGGCGCGCTGCCGCCCAAGGCCTGATCAACGACAGCATGGGGAAATGATTTTCCCCCATGCCCAGGTGCCCGTCCTTCAAAGGATCGGCGCCAAGTCGCAAAAATAAGAGATTGGGGTCTGGGGAAATTCCTTTCCCCAGCCTTCCTTGCCTCAGGAGCGTCCCATGATCGCATTCATCGGCATCGGCAACATGGGTTGGCCCATGGCCGCGAACCTCGTGAAGGCGGGCAACGACGTCACCGTCTGCGACGCCGTGCCTGGCCGGGCAGAGAAATTCGCGGCCGAGATCGGTGGCATCGCGGCTGAGGGCCCCGCCGAAGCCGTACGAGGCGCCGAATTCGTCATCACCATCCTGCCGACCAGCAAGCAGGTGGCCGAGGTTGCCGCGCTGATCATGCCGGAACTCGCCGCCGGCAGCGTGTTCATCGACATGACCTCGGGCGCACCTGGCCGCACCCGCGAGATCGCGGCGAGCCTCGCGGCCAAGCAGGTCGCGGTGGTGGATTGCCCGGTCTCCGGCGGCGTGCCGCGCGCCAGGACCGGCGAGCTCGCGATCATGGCCGGTGGCGATGACGCCGTGCTCGACCGGGTCGAGCCGGTGCTGCGCGCCATGGGCACCTCTATCCATCGCTGCGGCGGCGTGGGTGCGGGCCAGGCGATGAAGGCGCTGAACAATCTGGTGAGTGCGGGCGGCTTCCTTATCGGGATCGAGGCGCTGCTGATCGGGCAGCGATTCGGTCTCGATCCCGCGCTGATGGTCGATGTGCTGAACGCCTCGACCGGCATGACCAATTCGAGCCAGAAGAAGTTCAAGCAGTTCGTGCTGTCGCGGCGCTTCGATAGCGGGTTCGGTCTCGACCTGATGGTGAAGGACCTTACAATCGCGCTCGAGATCGGGCGGGAGACGACGACGCCGACGCCCTTCTCTGCCCTCTGCCGGGAGCTTTCCGCGAGTGCCGCCGCCCTTCTTGGACCTGGGCAGGACCACACGGCGCTGGCGCAGCTTTCGGAGCGTCTGGCTGGCGAGGCGCTCGGCGGCGGCAACCGTGCCGGCGAAGGCTGAACGCTGGGTTAGTCTACGCGTCGCCGCCGATGGCCCGATCGCGGCTCAGGGAACGACGGCGAGGAAGGTAAGCGCGAGGCCGACGACGCCGCACAGCATCGACAGGCCTGGCCAGAACGGCCGTGGCCCCATGCGCGCGAGAAAGGCGTTGAAGGCCAACGACCCGGCAACGCCACCGAGCGGCTGCGACCAATGGAGCTTGAGAGCCCCCCAGATGATCAGCCCAAGCCAGGCGCCGAAGCACGCCTTGCCGAGCAGCTGCCAAACGGCGTCCGCCAGCATCGATTCCGGGCGCAGCTCCGGCGCACCGGATTTCGATTGGATGAAGGCCGCGCCGGAAACCAGCAGCATGGCAAAGAAATAGTAGGACATTGTCCTGGGGCCGTAATCGGTTGGACCGCTCCGCGTCAAGGCATCCGGGATTATTGCCGGGATTGATGACCTGCGATCCGCGGCGCCGCCCGGCGATCGGGGCGAACGCATTGTGCCCGCAGTTCACGACCGGGACGCGAATACCAGCGGTCAATCTTCGTGACCGCTGGTAAGAAGCGCCAGCATGACCCTTCCCCCCGCCATTCTGCAGATACTGCCCAAGCTGGTAACCGGCGGCGTCGAGCGCGGCACCTTGGAGATCGCTGAGGCGCAGATCGCAGCCGGGTTCCGCGCGCTGGTCGCATCTTCCGGCGGCCCGCTCGTCCCTGCGCTGGAGCGGCTGGGCGCCCAGCACATCGCCCTTCCTCTCGACAGCAAGGTGCCCTGGGTGATGTGGCGCAACGCCGCTCGACTGACCGACCTCGTGAAGGCCGAGGGCGTCCGGATCATCCATGCCCGCTCCCGGGCCCCGGCCTGGTCGGGACTGATCGCCGCACGGCGGAGCGGGGCGCGCTTCGTCACCACATATCACGGCAGCTACAACGAGAATTTCTGGGGGAAGCGCCTGTACAATTCGGTGATGGCGCGCGGCGACCGCGTCATCGCGATCAGCCGCCACATCGAGGCACTGATCCTCGCGCGCCACGAAGTCGACCCGTCGCTGGTACGGGTGATCCCGCGCGGCGTCGACCCGCGCGCCTTCGATCCCCACACGGTCACCCCCGCGCAGGTCGCGGCGCTGCGTGCCTCCTGGGGCGTGGCGGAGGGGCGCCCGATCATCATGCTGCCCGGGCGCATCACGCGCTGGAAAGGGCAAGAGGTGCTGGTGCGCGCGATGGCGAAGCTCGAAGGCAATGCCATCGCGCTGCTGGTCGGCGACCGTGACGCCAAGCAGGCCTACGCGACCGCACTGGAAGCCGAGATCGCGGCAGCCGGTCTTGGCGACCGTGTGCGCCTGGTCGGGCACGCTGACGATATGGCGACGGCGCTGATGGCGGCCGATGTGGTCGTGCACGCCTCCATCGAGGCCGAGGCGTTTGGCCGCACCGTAATTGAAGCGCAGGCCATGGCGCGCCCGGTGATCGCGGCCGACCTCGGCGGCCCGCGGGAAACGGTGGAGGAGGGGGCAACCGGCTGGCGCGTGCCCGCCGGCGACGTGGATGCACTTGCGGAGGCGCTGGCCTACGTACTCGCCCTGCCGGCTTTGGCGCGGGCCTCCATCGGCCGCGCCGCACGCGCCGCCGTGCTCGCGCGGTACAGCACGCAGGCGATGCAGGCTGCGACCATCGCGGTGTATCGGGAACTGATGTGATGTCACCCGCCGCCCAGAGCGCGTCGCAGGACGCGCACCTGTGAGCGCCGCGACTATCCTGGTCGTCAAGCTTGCGGCGCTGGGGGATTTCGCCCTGGCTTTCGGACCCTTCGCCGCCATCCGCGCGCATCATCCGAACGCGCGCATCACGCTGCTGACGACGCCGCCCTATGCGGCGCTGGCGCGGCGAGCACCCTGGTTCGATGCGGTGTGGGACGATGGCCGGCCACCGGCGCGGGATGTGCTGGGGCTGCTGCGCCTCGCGCGCCGGCTGAGAACCGCGCGCTTCGACCGGGTGTATGATCTGCAGACCTCGTCGCGATCCTCGCGCTACCGGCTTCTCGTCGGGCCGCGCGCCGAATGGTCGGGCATCGCGCGGGGTGCCTCGCACCCGCACGCCAATCCCCAGCGCGACCTCATGCACACGGCGGAGCGCCAGCGCGAGCAGCTGGAGATGGCCGGCATCACCCAATTTCCGGCTCCGGACCTGTCCTGGCTCGATGCCGATCTCTCCGCCCTGAATCTGCCGGAGCGGTTCGCGCTGCTGGTGCCCGGCGCCGCGCCGACGCGTCCCGGCAAGCGCTGGCCGGTCGCCCGCTTCGCAGAACTCGCGGCGGGCCTCGCGCTGCCGGTCGCGATCCTCGGCGGCAAGGGGGAGGCGGGGCTGGCCGCAGCCATCTGCGCCGCCAGCCCCACCGCGCTGGACCTCACAGGCCGCACCGATTTCGCGATGATCGCCGCGCTGGCCCGGCGCGCCGCCTTCGCGGTGGGCAACGACACCGGCCCGATGCACCTGATCGCCGCCTGCGGATGCCGCTGTCTCACCCTGTTCGGCGACGACAGCGACCCCGCCCTGTGCGCCCCGCGGGGCTCATCCGTCGCCACGCTCCGGCACAGCCCGTTGAGCGACCTGCCCGTGGCAGAGGTCCAGGCCGCCCTCCTGCCTTGACGCGCGCCGAGGCGGGTGGTCATGGTCCGCGCCCTGGCAGACTGCTAAAAAACTGGATGGGTCGGCCGGGCGGCGCCTTTTCACGCGGGGTCCGTCCTGCACGAAAATCGGCTCGCCCATCCCCAACCACCAATTCTTCAGCAGCCTGCTGAACCAAGCCTGGAGCGCCTTGCCCAATGCCTGCGATCACCTTGCCCGACGGATCCGTGCGCGCCTTCGATGGTCCGGTGACCGGCACCGAGGTCGCGGCCGCGATCGGGCCGGGCCTCGCCAAGGCGGCGTTGGCGATGACACTCGACGGCAAGCTGATGGATCTGTCCACCAGCATCTCAGCCGACGCCTCGCTGCGCTTCATCACGCGCCGCGATCCCGAGGCGCTGGAGCTGATACGCCACGACACGGCGCATGTTCTCGCCGAGGCGGTGCAGGCGCTCTACCCCGGCACCCAGGTCACCATCGGCCCCTCGATCGAGAACGGCTTCTACTACGATTTCGCCCGCAACGAGGCGTTCACGCCCGACGACTTCGCCGCCATCGAGGCGAAGATGCGCGAGATCATCGCGCGCAATGCCCCCTTTGCCCGCCAGGTCGTGAGCCGCGAGGACGCGATCGCTTTGTTCCGCGGCAAGGGCGAAGCCTACAAGGTGGAACTGATCGAGAGCCTCGGCGCCGACCAGGAAATCAGCCTCTACAGCCAGGGCGATTGGATCGACCTCTGCCGCGGCCCGCACATGCGTGGCACCGGCGATATCGGCACGGCGTTCAAGCTGCAGAAGGTGGCCGGCGCCTATTGGCGCGGCGACCACCGCAACGCCATGCTCAGCCGCATCTACGGGACCGCCTGGCGCGACCAGAAGGAGCTCGACGCCTACCTGCTCCAGCTCGAGGAGGCAGAGAAGCGTGACCACCGCCGCATTGGCCGCGAAATGCACCTGTTCCATTTGCAGGAGGAAGCGGTCGGCAGCGTCTTCTGGCACCCCAAGGGCTGGATGCTGTACCGCACAGTCGAGGCTTATATGCGCCGTCGCCTGGATGCCACCGACTACCAGGAAGTGCGCACGCCGCAGCTCGTGGACCGCAAGCTCTGGGAGGCTTCCGGCCACTGGGAGAAGTTTGGCGAGCACATGTTCACCGCGCGCGTCGAGAACGAGGATGAGCGCGACCGCGTCCTCGCACTGAAGCCCATGAACTGTCCCTGCCACGTGCAGATCTTCAACCAGGGCCTGCGCAGCTATCGCGAGTTGCCGCTGCGCATGGCGGAGTTCGGCGCCTGCCACCGCTACGAGCCATCCGGCGCGTTGCACGGCATCATGCGCGTGCGCGCCTTCACCCAGGATGACGCGCACATCTTCTGCACCGAGGCGCAAATCGCGGACGAGACGGTGCGTTTCGTCGCACTGCTCTCCTCCATCTACCGCGATTTCGGCTTCTCCGACTTTCAGGTGAAGTTCTCGGACCGGCCCGCTAAGCGCGCAGGCACCGACGCGACCTGGGACCAGGCGGAGGGCGCGCTGAAGGAGGCCTGCCGCATCGCCGGCGTCGAATACACGCTGAACCCGGGGGAGGGCGCCTTCTACGGCCCGAAGCTCGAATTCGTCCTGCGCGACGCGATCGGCCGCGACTGGCAATGCGGCACCCTGCAGGTGGACTTCGTCCTGCCCGAGCGCCTGGACGCCGAATACACGGCCGAGGACGGCGTGCGCCGGCGCCCGGTCATGCTGCATCGGGCCATCCTGGGCTCCTTCGAGCGCTTCCTCGGCATCCTCATCGAGCAGCATGCCGGGCGCTTCCCGCTCTGGCTGGCCCCCGTACAGGTGGTCATTGCGACGATCGTGGATGACGCGGCGCCCTTCGCGATCGAGGCGGCGGCGGCGCTACGGGCGGCGGGCATCCGCGTGGCGCTCGACGTCCGCAACGAGAAGATCAACCGCAAGATCCCCGAGCATATCGACCAGCGCGTACCGGTCCTCGCCGTGGTCGGCCGGCGCGAGGCGGAGGAGCGCAGCTTGGTCCTGCGGCGGCTGCCTGGCCGGGAGCAGGAGACGCTTCCACTCGCCGAAGCCATCGCGAGGCTTGTGCTGGAGGCGACGCCTCCCGATCTTCATGTTGCGGACCGACCCCTTTCGGTCGCATAAGCTGATAATTCTTGTAACCACCAGAGGAGGTCCACGATCTCACGCGCTCCGCTTCCCGCTGCCCAGCAAATGCCTTCCCGGGATGGCCCCCGGGTCAACGAGGAAATCCGCGTCCCGCAAGTTCGCCTGATCGATCAGGAAGGCGAGATGCAAGGGGTGATGACCGCCCGCGAGGCGCTGGTCCGCGCCTACGATGTGGGCCTGGACCTCCTCGAGATTTCGCCCAACGCGGTACCGCCTGTCTGCAAGATTCTCGACTATGGCAAGTACAAGTACGAGCAGCAGAAAAAGGCCAACGAGGCCCGCAAGAAGCAGAAGGTCGTCGAAATCAAGGAAATCAAGGTTCGTCCGAATATCGACGACCATGACTACGATACGAAGATGAAGCAGATGAAGAGCTTCATCGACGACGGCGACAAGGTGAAGGTCACCCTGCGCTTCCGCGGCCGTGAAATGGCGCACCAGGATTTGGGCGTTAAGGTTCTCGAACGCATCCGTACCGAACTCGCCGAGCTGATCAAGGTCGAGTCGATGCCGCGGCTTGAGAACCGCCAGATGGTCATGGTCCTGGCGCCGAAGTGACGATGGTCGGGGGCGTGTCACGCCCCTGACTTGACGCGTTCAGGGCTGGCGCGTATTTCCCGGCCCTCAGGGCTTAGCCCCGAAACAGGTCACCCCCAGGGTGGCTCCGCCGCTCCGCGAAGGCTCGCGCAGCGGCGCACACTGTTTTGGGGCACCCGCAACGGATTTGGATGATGTTCGAGGCGCTATCCGGCAAGCTGAGTGGGGTGTTCGACAGGCTGCGCCGACGCGGCGCGCTGAACGAAACCGACGTGGCCGAGGCGCTGCGCGAAGTCCGCGTGGCTCTGCTGGAAGCCGACGTTGCCCTGCCGGTCGTCAAGGATTTGATGACCAAGGTCCGCGACCGCGCGATTGGGCAGGAGGTCATCCGCTCCGTCTCGCCGGCCCAGCAGGTCGTCAAGATCGTCAACGATGCGCTGGTCGAGGCCCTCGGCGGCGGCGATGACGATAACGGCCAGCGTGGCCTGGACCTCAACGCGCCCTCGCCCCTGGCCATCTTGATGGTGGGCCTCCAGGGCTCGGGCAAGACGACGACGTCGGGCAAGATCGCGCTGCGGCTGCGCACGCGCGAGCGGAAGAAGGTGCTGCTCGCCTCGCTCGACGTGCATCGCCCGGCCGCGCAGCTACAGCTCGAGCAACTGGCCGGCCGCGCCGAGGTCACCAGCCTGCCGATCGTAGCCGGCCAGTCGCCGCTCGAGATCGCAATGCGGGCGATGGATGTCGCGCGGCGCGAACTCTACGACATCGTCATCCTCGACACCGCCGGCCGGCTCGCGATCGATGAGGCGCTGATGGCCGAGGTCGCCGCCGTGAAGGTCGCGACCAAGCCGCACGAGACGCTGCTCGTCGTCGATGCCATGACCGGCCAGGACGCGGTCAACACCGCCCGCGCGTTCCAGGAAAAGGTGGGTGTCACCGGCATCGTGATGACGCGCGTCGACGGCGACGCTCGCGGAGGTGCGGCGCTGTCCATGCGTGCGATCACCGGCGCGCCGATCAAGTTGCTGGGCGCGGGCGAAAAGCTCGACGCGCTCGAGGATTTCCATCCCGACCGCATCGCCGGCCGCATCCTCGGCATGGGCGACATCGTCTCGCTGGTCGAGAAGGCGTCGGAGACGATCGACCAGGCGGATGCCGAAAAGCTCGCCATTAAGATGCAGAAGGGCCAGTTCGACCTGGCCGACTACGCGAAGCAGCTGCAGCAGATCGGCAAGATGGGCTCGCTCTCGGGCATCCTCGGGATGCTGCCGGGTGTCGGCAAGCTCAAGGCGCAGATGGCGGATGCCAATCTCGACACCAAGATTTTGACGCGTCAGGCGGCCATCATCGGCTCCATGACGCCGAAGGAACGGCGCACGCCGGATATCATCAAGGCCTCCCGCAAGAAGCGTATCGCGAGCGGGTCGGGTGTGACGGTGCAGGAGGTCAATCGCCTCCTGAAGCAGTTCGACGACATGTCCGCGATGATGAAGCGGATGAACAAGCTTGGTCAGAAGGGAATGATGCGCGGCGGTCTCGCCGGGCTCTTGCCCCCTGGCCTCAAGGGCGGCGGTCGCCCCTTTTAAACCTAGAGGATTAGAGAACCGACATGGCTTTGAAGATCAGGCTCGCCCGCGCCGGCGCGAAGAAGCGCCCCTACTATCACATCGTGGTGGCCGATAGCCGCAGCCCGCGCGATGGCCGTTTCATCGAGAAGGTCGGCAGCTACGACCCAATGCTGCCCTCCGATCACGCGGACCGCGTTCGCCTGCTCGCCGACCGCATCATGCATTGGCTGAGCCAGGGCGCGACCGCGACCGATCGCGTGGCGAAGTTCCTTGGAAAGGCCGAGCTGGCGCCGATGCCGGTCTATCGCGAGCAGCCGATCCAGTCCGCGCCGAAGAAGAAGGCGCAGGAACGCGCCGCGGCCGCCGCGGCCTGATTGAGTGACCGCGCAGCGCATCCTGGTGGGTGAGATCGGCAGGCCGCACGGTGTGCGCGGCCTGGTGAAGCTGCGCGTTTTCCTGACCGACCCCGCAGATATCAGCGGGCTGGGTACGCTGACCGATGCGAGCGGCGTGCAGCGCATTACGCTCACCGTGAAGGCCGAGGGCCTCGCGCAGATCGACGGTGTCGCCGATCGCGACGCCGCCGCGCGCCTGACCGGCACACGCCTGTATGTGGAGCGTGCGCAGCTGCCCGCGACGGAAGAGGAGGAGTTCTACCTCTCCGACCTCGTGGGCCTCTCTGCCGTGACCGAGTCGGGCGAGCCGCTCGGCAGCGTCCGTTCGGTCGAGGAGCATGGCGCCGGCGCCTACCTCGTCGTGGGCGAGGGGAGGGGCGAGCAGCTCATCCCCTTTACCCGCGCCGCAGTGCCGGTGGTGGATCTCGATGCGCGCCGGCTGGTGGTCATCCCGCCGGCTGAGATCATCGTGCCGCCCCAGGATGACGAGGCCGCGGCCTGACCATGTGGCGCGCCTCCATACTCACCCTGTTCCCGGAGATGTTTCCGGGACCGCTGGGTATGTCGCTCGCCGGGAAGGCGCTCGGGCAGGGCATCTGGCAGTGCGATGCGCGTGACATCCGCGCGCATGCGACCGATCGCCACCGCAGCGTTGATGACACGCCATGCGGTGGCGGGGCTGGCATGGTGATGCGTCCGGACTTGGTGGACGCCGCCTTGGGCGCCGCACTTGCGGATGGGGAGCCGCGCCCGGCGCTGTTTCTTACGCCCCGTGGGCGCCTGCTCGACCAGTCGCTGGTGCGCGAGCTGTCCGCCGGCCCCGGCGTGGTGCTGCTGTGCGGCCGGTTCGAAGGTGTCGACCAGCGCGTCATCGAAGCGCGCAGCCTGCGTGAAGTGTCGATCGGCGACTACGTGCTTTCGGGCGGCGAGGTCGGAGCTCTGGCCCTGCTCGATGCCTGCGTGCGGCTGCTGCCCGGCGTCATGGGTGCGGCCGAGAGCGCGGAGGAGGAGAGCCACGGCGACGCTGGCCTCCTGGAATATCCGCATTACACGCGGCCGGTCGAATGGCAGGGGCGCAGCGTGCCGCCCGTGCTGCTCTCCGGCCATCACGCCGAGATCGCGCGCTGGCGCCGGTCCGAGGCGGAAAAGATCACCCGTGAGCGGCGGCCCGACCTCTGGGCGCGCCATACGGGCACTGAAACATCGGCGCGGGCCATTGCCGGCCAGACCGCTGCCGCCTAAAGCATCGACGAAAGGATATTTGTGATGAACTTGTTGCAGCAATTCGAGGCCGACCAGCAGGCCCGCCTCTCCGCCAACCGCGCGACGCCGAATTTCGTCGCCGGTGACACGCTTCGCGTCATGGTGAAGGTCGTCGAGGGCGAGCGCATCCGCACCCAGGCCTATGAGGGCGTCGTGATCGCGCGGTCCAACCGCGGCGTGAACAGCAACTTCACCGTCCGCAAGCTGTCCTATGGCGAGGGCGTCGAGCGCGTCTTCCCGCTGTTTTCCCCGAACGTGGCCGAGATCATCGTGGTCCGTCGCGGCAAGGTGCGGCGCGCGAAGCTGTACTACCTGCGTGGTCGTACCGGTAAGGCGGCGCGCATCCAGGAGAAGCTCGCCGGCAAGCCGGTGCCCGGCGCCGCCGCGGCAGCGGCGACGGCGGCCCCGGCGCCGGAGGCTACTGCAGACTGATCTGCGCCCCCACTTTCATCCATCGGCGTTGCGCCACGGCCAGCGCCGATAGGTAGAAGGGGGGTCGGGGGGAAATTCATTTCCTCCGTCTTGCTTGGGAGAAGTGCGATGCCAAAAACACTGTTCGACAAAATCTGGGACGCGCACGTCGTCGAGACGCTGCCGGACGGCACCGCGCTTCTTTACATCGACCTTCACCTTACCCATGAAGTCACCACGCCGCAGGCCTTCGACGGTCTTCGGGCGGCCGGTCGCGGCATCCGCCGGCCGGAAGCGACGCTTGGCGTCATCGACCACAACATCGCAACCGATGCGTCCCGCTACACCGGCATCGTGGACCCCGAAAGCGCGCTCCAGGTCGCGACGCTGGAGAGGAACGCTGTCGAATTCGGCATGCCGCTGATTCCGCTGCTGGATGAGCGCCAGGGCATCGTGCACGTGATCGGGCCCGAGCTGGGCCGTTCGCTGCCGGGCATGACCATCGTCTGCGGCGACAGCCACACCTCGACGCATGGCGCTATGGGCGCGCTTGCTTTCGGCATTGGCACCAGCGAGGTCGAGCACGTGCTCGCGACGCAGACGCTGCTCCAGCGTCCCGCGAAGAACATGCGCGTGCAGGTCGACGGCAACCTGGCCTTTGGCTGCTCCGGCAAGGACATCGTGCTCGCGGTGATCGGCAAGATCGGCACCGCCGGCGGGACTGGCCACGTGATCGAGTATGCCGGCGACGCCATTCGCGCGCTCGACATGGCCGGCCGCATGACAGTCTGCAACATGACCATTGAGGGCGGTGCGCGGGCCGGCATGGTCGCGCCCGACCAGACCACCTTCGACTACATTGCCCGCACTCCCGGCGCGCCGAAGGGTGCGAATTGGGAGAGTGCGCTCGCCTGGTGGCGGACGCTGCCCTCGGACGAGGGCGCCATCTTCGACAAGATCGTGACGCTCGCCGCGAACGAGATCGCCCCGCAGGTCACCTGGGGCACCAGCCCCGAGGACGTGCTGCCGATTACCGGCATAGTGCCGAACCCCGAGGACGCGCCGAACGAGACACGCCGCGCGCAGCTCCAGCGCATGGTCGAGTATATGGGCCTCCAGCCCGGCCAGCGGCTGCAGGACCTGCCGGTTGATGTCGTGTTCATCGGCAGCTGCACGAACAGCCGCATCGAGGATATCCGTGCCGCCGCGGCAATCGCCAAGGGCCGCCACGTCGCTGACGGCGTGCGCGCGATGGTCGTGCCGGGCTCAGGACTCGTGAAGCTGCAGGCGGAGCGGGAGGGCCTCGACAGCATCCTGCGCGAGGCCGGTTTCGAATGGCGCGAGCCGGGTTGCTCGATGTGCCTCGGCATGAACCCGGACAAGCTCAAGCCCGGCCAGCGGTCCGCGAGCACCTCCAACCGCAATTTCGAGGGTCGCCAGGGTCCGGGTGGCCGCACGCACCTGCTCTCGCCCGCGATGGCGGCCGCGGCGGCGCTCGCCGGGCACCTGGCCGATGTGCGCGACTACCAGCCGAAGGAGGCGCTGTCGTGAGGGCCTTCACCACGCTGACCGCCATCGCCGCGCCGCTTCCGCTGGCCAATGTGGACACCGACAAGATCATCCCGGCGCGCTTCCTCAAGTCGATCTCCCGCGCGGGCTTCGGCAAGCATCTGTTTGCCAATGCGCGGTTCAACGAGGACGGCTCCGAGAACCCCGATTTCGTGCTGAACAAGGAGCCCTACCGCAAGGCCAAGATCCTCATCGCCTTCGAGAATTTCGGCTGCGGTTCGTCGCGTGAGCATGCGCCGTGGGCGCTGCTCGATTTTGGCATCCGCTGCGTCATCGCGCCGGATTTTGCAGATATTTTCAACAACAACTGCTTCAAGAACGGCGTCCTTCCGGTGCGTCTGCCGCGCGAGGTTTGCGAGCAGCTGATCGAGGATGCGCAGCTCGGCGGCAATGCGCGCATCACCGTCGACCTCGAACGCCAGGTGGTGATACGCCCCAACGGCGAGGAGCATCACTTCCCGGTCGACACGCTGCGCAAGCACCTTATGCTCAACGGCCTGGACGATATCGGCCAGACCATGCAGCACGCCGCCCGGATCGATGATTACGAAGCGAAGCAGAAGGCCTCGCAGCCTTGGCTCGTTCAAGCTTGAGGACAGCATTCTGATGGCATCGAACAAGACGCTGCTGGTGCTGCCAGGCGATGGCATCGGTCCCGAGGTCATGCGCGAAGTGCGCCGCGTCATCGAATGGATGGACCGCAGGCGCAGCGTTAGCTTCAACATCACCGAAGGCCTGGTCGGCGGCGCCGCGATCGAGGCGGAGGGCTCGCCCTGCCCCGACAGCACGGTGGCTGCGGCGCGCGCAGCGGATGCGGTGCTCTTCGGCAGCGTGGGTGGCCCGCAATGGGACCACCTGCCGTTCGAGCAGCGTCCTGAGCTCGGCGTTCTCAGGCTGCGCAAGGATCTTGGGCTTTTCGCGAACCTGCGCCCCGCGGTGGTGCTCGACGCCCTCGTCGATGCGTCCTCGCTGAAGCCTAATATCGTGCGCGGGCTCGACCTGATGATCGTGCGCGAGTCGACAGGTGGGATTTATTTCGGCGAGCCGCGTGGCATCGAAATCATGGCCAACGGCAAGCGGCGCGGAATCGACACAGAGGTCTATACTGAGGATGAGATCGCTCGCGTTGCGCGCATCGCCTTCGATCTCGCCCGCAAGCGCCGCAACAAGGTGACGAGCGTCGAGAAGGCGAACGTCATGCAGTCCGGCCGCCTGTGGCGTACGGTGGTGGGCGAAGTCCACCAGGCAGAATTCGCCGATGTCGAGCTCGAGAACATGTACGCCGACAACTGCGCCATGCAGCTCTGCGCGCGGCCCAAGCAGTTCGACGTCATCCTCGGCTCCAACCTGTTCGGCGACGTCCTCTCGGACCTTGCGGCGGCTCTCACGGGCTCCCTGGGCATGCTGCCGTCGGCCACGCTTGGTGCGCCGGATGCGTCGGGGCGCCGCCACGCGCTGTATGAGCCCATCCATGGCAGCGCGCCGGATATCGCCGGCAAGGGGATCGCCAATCCCTGCGCCCAAATGCTGTCATTCGCGATGCTGCTGCGCTGGTCGTTCGGCATGGATGAGGATGCCGCGCTGGTTGAGAAGGCAGTGGAGCGTGTGCTCGCGGGCGGCCTTCGCACGGCGGACATCATGCAGGCTGGCATGGCGCGCGTCGGCACCAGCGTGATGGGCGAAGCGATTGTTCGCGAGCTCGACAAACTCGCTGCGTGAATGGGGGTTGCGGGGTTCGCGCACCTCGGCTAATTCCCCCTTCCTCTCGGGGCGCCCGTAGCTCAGCTGGATAGAGCACCAGACTACGAATCTGGGGGTCAGGAGTTCGAATCTCTTCGGGCGCGCCAAACTTACTACCGAGAACATTGAGTTTCTGAGGATTTCGGTAGACTGATCTGACAACTCCCTAAGTCGTGTGTGCCTCAAGTGTGCCGCTCTACGGCGGCCGGTGTGCCAGAGTGTGCCGCCTCAAACGCAGCGAGTCGGGCCGCGAGGGCGTCGCGTTCTTCGGCGGTGGCTACCCAGCGCGCCCCGTCTTCTTCGCGCCACTGATCACGCAGCTTGACCTTCTCCCTCAGCGCAGCCGCCTCATCCGGCATCAGGCAGCCCAGCGCGCGGGCGGCGGTGATGTCTTTCTGCGCCGCGTTCAGACACCCGGCGCGCACCACCGGAGAGAGAAGCTCCCACGGCACACCACCAAATGCGCCGTGGTACCGCGCAACGGCCATCGCCTCCACCACCTCCGCCTCGCTCGCGGGCACAGCCTTACGTTCAGTCATCACGTCTCTCCTCCTATGTGTATCGGCCTGATCCCCTGAAGCGCGTCGCTCGCCTTGGTGAGCGTCTCCGCCGAGACGATCTTCGCGTAAATCATGGTGGTGGATATATTGGCGTGCCCGAGCAGGGGCTTCACCTCGTCCAACCCTAAGCCAGCCTGCCGAAGCCACGACGCGAACGTGTGGCGTAGACTGTGGGTCGTCGCCCGGCCAAACTGGGCGACCGTGTCGGGGTCGTTCATGCCCTCGGCCGACATTGCCCGCGAGAGAGCCCTGGAGGGGGCCGTGCGGGGCTTGCCGCGCTTCCCGGGGAACACGAGGCCCCCTCGGATCGTCAGGGCTCTCCTGGCGAACATCTCGGCCATCTCCGGGAGCAACGGGACGGTCCGCTCCTTCTTGCCCTTGAAGCCATACAGGGTGATCGTCTTGCGCTCGAAGTCGACCTGGCGCGGGGTCATCTTGGCGACCTCGGCCCACCGGCCCCCCGTGAGGACCAACGCAAGGAACAGGTCGTGCGTGTCTTGGCGCGCCTCCCGGGTCAACCCCGTCGGGGTCACCAACTTACGGTTCGACCCGGCGGGGACCGGCGTGTCCGGGTGGAGCCTCTTCAGGACCCGGATCACCTCGTCCGCACTCAGGTAGCGCAGCTTGGGGTTGGGCATCGGGATGTCCCACTTGCGGATGGGCGAGGGGACGTACCCGCGGTCCAGGGCGTAGAGACACGCCGCCCGGAGGACCCGCAGCTCGGCCGCGATGGTGGCCGGTTTGTTCCCCTCGTTGGCCCGCGCGATGCGTAACGTCGCGACCTTGTCCTTGGTGAGGGTACTGAGGAGCATCTTGGGGAACAGCCGGGCTCTCTCGGCGCCCGTCTTAAGCCGCCCCAGGGTCTTGTCGACCAACGCCGAGACATGGGGCCAGCTCGTCAGGCCGTCGGCCTTCATGCGGCCCACGTAGTCCTCCAGGGCCTGCTCCAGGGTGATCTCCCGGATCTTGACGTCGAGCTTGGCGACCTCGGCCACGGCGACCCGCTGGGCGGCCCGCTTGTCGGTCTGCTTGGTGGACCGACGGACCCGGTTGCCGGTCGCCTCGTCAACAGTGTCGAAGTGCCAGAACGGGCTGCGCCCGTCGGCCCGCTTGTAGACTTCCATGAGATGCTCCGTGGTGGGGGTGGTGGGTAACGGGCGGTTGAGGCCGCCGGTGTCGCGTCGGCGTCAGGTAGGCAGTGCTGCCACGAGCTCCTCCAGGGTCGCGCCCTCGGCTATCGTGCGGTCTGACGCCGCGTCCACCAGACACCAGCCGGACCCGGTGGAGGTCTGGTGGAGAATCAGGTCGGTCGTCCGGCTGGACTTGGTGATCGTGATGCAAGCGTAAGCGTCCCCGTCGTCGTCGGCGAATGTCTCGACGTCGTAGTCTGAGGACAAGCCCCCCAAGACGCTGGCCACCGTGTTGGCGGTCGCAAGCAGACTTAGGTCAACAGGCACCGCGTTGATGGCGGGCGGCGCTAGCAGAACTTGCATCGTGGGGCCTTTATGGCTGTCGGTTGTTGAGGCTTTT
>JAQGHV010000304.1 GCA_028288785.1 Rhodospirillales bacterium
CCTGCTTCATCGCCTTGATCTGCGCCGAAGACCCCACGCGGGACACGCTCAGGCCCACGTTCACGGCCGGGCGGATACCCTTGAAGAACAGCTCCGTCTCCAGGAAGATCTGGCCGTCGGTGATCGAAATCACGTTGGTCGGGATGTAGGCGGAGACGTCGCCTGCCTGGGTCTCGATGACGGGCAATGCGGTTAGCGAACCCGCGCCAAACGCGTCGCTCATCTTGGCCGCGCGCTCCAGCAGGCGGGAGTGCAGGTAGAACACGTCGCCCGGGTAGGCTTCGCGGCCCGGCGGACGCCGCAGCAGCAGCGACACCTGGCGATAGGCGACCGCCTGCTTCGAGAGGTCGTCGTAGAAGATGACGGCGTGCATGCCGTTGTCGCGGAAGAACTCGCCCATCGCGCAGCCGGCATAGGGAGCCAGGTACTGCATCGGCGCCGGGTCGGAAGCAGTGGCGGCCACGATGATCGAGTATTCCAGCGCGCCCTGCTCTTCGAGCGTCTTGACCAGCTGCGCCACGGTGGAGCGCTTCTGACCGACGGCCACGTAGATGCAGTACAGCTTCTTCTTGTCGTCGCCGCTGGCGTTGACGTGCTTCTGGTTGATGATCGTGTCGATGATGACGGCGGTCTTGCCGGTCTGACGGTCACCGATAATCAGCTCGCGCTGGCCGCGGCCGATCGGGATCAGCGCGTCGATCGCCTTCACACCGGTCTGCATCGGCTCATGCACCGACTTGCGCGGGATGATGCCGGGCGCCTTCACCTCGATCAGGCGACGCTCGGCGCCGACGATCGGGCCCTTGCCGTCGATCGGGTTGCCGAGCGCATCGACCACGCGGCCAAGCAGGCCCATGCCGACGGGAACGTCTACGATCTCGCCGGTGCGGCTGACCGTGTCGCCTTCCTTCACGCCACGGTCGTTGCCGAAGATGACGACGCCGACATTGTCGTTCTCGAGGTTCAGCGCCATGCCCTTGAGGCCGGCGTTCGGAAACTCGACCATCTCGCCGGCCATGACATTCTGCAGGCCATAGCAGCGGGCCACGCCGTCACCGACCGTGAGCACGGTGCCGACTTCGGCGACATTCGCCTCGGCATCGAAGTTCGCGATCTGCGACTTCAGGATTTCCGAGATTTCCGCAGGACGGATGTCCATATCAGGCGGCCCCCTTCATGGCGTACTGCAGGCGCTGCAGCTTGGATTTGATCGAGTTGTCGTACAGACGGGAGCCGATCCGGATGATCAGGCCCCCAAGCAAAGATGGGTCGAGATGCTCGACCAGGCGCACGCCCGAATAGCCGGCATCGGTCAGCCGAGCGGCAATCGCGGCGCGCTGCACATCGGTGAGCACATGGGCGGTGGTGACTTCCGCCGTCTGCTGGCCACGGCGCGCGGCGAGCAGCGTGCCGAAGGCGGCAGCGATCTCGGGCATCGCACCAAGGCGGCGATTGGCGATGAGCACGCCCATGAAATTATGCACCTCCTTGCCGATGCCCGCGCGCTCCATCACGCCAAAGCTGGCGTTGCGCTGCGACGCCGCATCGATGCGCGGATCGGCGATGAAGGCGCGGAAACCGGCATCGTCGCGCCACAGCTGGAACAGGCGGTCCAGGTCGCCGGCAATGCGGTCGATGGCCCCGGGCTCGTCGCGCCGCGCATCATCGGCGAGCGAGAGCAGCGCCTGTGCATAGCGCGTGGCGAGGCCGGAGGCGTTGGCGGTCTGGGCGGAGGCGATCGTCTCGTCGATAGCGGCCACGGGCGATCCCGGTCCTGTCTTGGCAGCGCGCGAGGCACTGCGGTTGGCGCAGTCCGCGCGTAGTCAGGGGTCAAGTTAGATGGCGCTGCAACTCGCCCCCCGGCGGCGCGCTGCGGTTAGCATAGGGATAACGGGGCTGCAACCGAGGGCGGCGGCAGAAGGCTTGGGGGAAATGAATTTCCGCCAAACCCCCATTCTTTTATTTTTGGGCCTTGGTGCTGGTGGGGGGCGCATTGCCGGTTGGGGATGGCAGCGCGCCCGACCGTGGGCACGGTGCCGACTTCTACGACATTCACCTCGGCATCGAGCATTGTGCCTGCGGCGCTAAGGGCCGTCCTCCCAACCGCCCCATCGATAAAAATAAAAGAAGGGGCCTTGGGGGAATTCTTTCCCCCATCCTGTCGTCAGAGAAACCCCACCGGATCCACATCCACCTGCACCCGCACCGTACCCGGCACCACCACCCGCGCGAGCCATTCGCGCAGCAAGGGCTGCACCGCGATGCCGCGGCGTGCCTTCAGCAGCAACCGCCGCCGGTGCCGGCCCCGCAGCAGGGCCAGGGGCGCCGGCGCCGGGCCGAGCACCTGAACCCCCTCCATCGCCGGCGCCGCTAGGCCGAGGTCGCGCGCCACGCGATCCGCCGCGCGCTCTTCCTCGCTGCTGACGATCAGCGCGGCGAGGCGGCCGAATGGGGGCCAGTGACCGGGGCGGCGTGCGGCGGCCTCGGCTTCCATGAAGCTTTCGAGATTTCCGGAAACGAGTGCCTGCATCACCGGATGCTCGGGGTTGAAGCTCTGGAGCAGCACCCGGCCGCGCGCCGCCTCCCGCCCAGCCCGACCCGCCACCTGGTGCAGCAGTTGCACGGTCCGCTCCGCGGCGCGCAGGTCGCCACCGGCCAACCCCAGATCGGCATCGACGACGCCCACCAGGGTCAGATGCGGAAAATGCCAGCCCTTGGCCATGATCTGGGTGCCGATGAGCAGGTCCACCTCGCGCGCCTCGATCGCGCGCGCGGCGGCGGCGGCGGCGGCCGGGCCGGGCAGGGTGTCCGAGGCCATGACGATGACCCGCGCCTCAGGCCAGAGCGCGACTGATTCCTCCAGCACGCGCTCGATCCCCGGCCCGATCGGGACCAGGGAGTTCGGCGTGGCGCATTGCGGGCATTGCGCCGGCGGCGGCTCGGCATGGCCGCAATGGTGGCATTGCAGCCGCTTCAGCGCTCGGTGCTCGACCAGCCAGGCCGAGCAGTTCGGGCATTGCATCCGGTGCCCGCAGGCGCGGCACAGCGTCATCGGCGCATAGCCGCGGCGGTTGAGGAACAGCATCGCCTGCTCGCCGCGCGCCAGGGTGGCGCTGACCGCCTCATCCAGGACGGGGCTGAGGAAGCGCCCGCGCGGTGGCGGCGCCCGGCGCAGGTCGATCACGGCGACCTCCGGCAGCACCGCCCCGCCATGCCGCGCGGGCAGGTCCAGCAGGGCGTAGCGCCCCGTCTCGGCGTTATTGCGCGTCTCGAGCGAAGGCGTGGCACTCACCAGCACGCAGGGCGCCTCGGCGAAGCGGGCGCGCACCACGGCCATGTCGCGGGCGTGGTAGACGACGCCTTCCTCCTGCTTGAACGCCGTCTCATGCTCCTCATCGACGACGATCAGGCCGAGGTCGGGGAAGGGCAGGAACAAGGCCGAGCGCGCGCCGACGAGCACCGGTGCCTCGCCCTCGGCGACCGCGCGCCAGGTCACTCGGCGCGTACGGGAGGTGAGCTCGGAATGCCACATCGCCGGCGCCACGCCGAAGCGCGCGCGGAAGCGGTCGAGCCATTGCGC
>JAQGHV010000371.1 GCA_028288785.1 Rhodospirillales bacterium
CATCGGTGAGGGCTTCGACGATGTCCCAGGGGTATTCGCGGGTCTGGTCGATCTCGGCGGCGCGTGCGGCGAGGCCCTCAGCGAAGGCGCGCGCGCGGCCGAGGAGGGCGGTTTCTTCCGGTGCGAGATGGGTCACTCGGGCGCCCCTTTGCTGGTTCTTTTGCAATGGCTACACCCGATCCGGGCGCGCGCCCAGTGGAGCGCGCGGGAGAGGCGCAGTCGCGCGGCGCGAAGCAGGGAACGGTGCGCGACGTCATGTCCCGGCGCCGGGCGGGTAAATCGAGAGCGAAGCCCCGAGGTAACTCAGTCCAGCCCGCAATGTCCTGCCGCGCCCCGCGATGTGTCGGAGCCAAGTGCGGCCATCGCAGCTCCCGGGTTCATCGAGAGCGTTGCGCCAAGGTGACTCGCCTCAGCCTGCCATGCCTTGCCGTCCACCAGTCGATGGGGGCCGCGCGCCGCGATGTGCCTGTGCCAAGCACCGGGACTCAGTGCAGCCCGCCACGGCCTGCTGCGTGCCGGATGAGTCGATGCCAAGCGCACGCGCGCAGCGCGGATCGATCAAAAGCTTTGCACCGAGGTGACTCAGTCCAGCCCGCGATGCGTCGCCGTGCACCAATCCAGCGCCCCGCGCGCCGCGGCGATCCCGGTCGAGAAGCATCCCTGCAGCAGGTAGCCCCCGGTCGGTGCTTCCCAGTCGAGCATTTCACCGGCGCAGAAGACGCCCGGCCGCGCCCGCAGCATCAGGCGCTCGTCCAGCGCATCCCAGGTGATACCGCCGGCCGAGGAGATGGCGCGCGCGATGGGGAAGGGCGCGTCCAGGCGCAGCGGGCAGGCTTTTATCAATGTCGCCAAGGGCTGGTCCGCGAGGCCGGCATGCAGCGCCTCCTGCACCAGCGCGATGGCGGGCGGGGAGAGGCCGGTCGTGCGGCGCAGATGGTTCGACAGGCTGTTGCCCCCGCGCGGCCCGGCCAAACGCGCGGTGCATTCCGAGAGTGACAGGTCGGGCCGCAGGTCGAGCATCGCCGTCGCGTGGCCGTCCCGTACGATGGCCTCGCGCAGCGGCGCCGAGAGCGCATAGACGGCGCCGCCCTCGATCCCGGCCTCGGTGATCATGGCCTCGCCGCGCACTGTTTCGCCGGCATGGCTGAGCGCGATGCGCTTGAGCGGCTGCCCCGCGACGCGCGTCCTGAGATGGGGGGACCAGGCGACCACAAAACCGCAATTGCTGGGCTGGAAGGGCCGCATTTCGGCGCCCAGAAGCCCCGCCCATGCGCCATCGCTGCCGAGCCGCGGCCAGGAGGCGCCACCCAGCGCCAGCACCACGGCATCCACCGCGACGGCCTCGCCATTGAGCAGCGGCGCACCATCCGCCGCGAAGCCGGTCAGCGCCTGGCGCGGGTGAAGCACCACGCCAAGCTCATCGAGCCGCGCCAGCCAGGCGCGCACCAGGGGCGACGCCTTCATTATGCGCGGAAACACCCGCCCGGAACTGCCGGTGAAGACCGGCTGCCCCAGCCCCTCGCACCAGGCGATGGCCGCCGCTGGCGGGAAGGCCCGGATGTGCGGCTCCAACGCCGGCGCGGCCTCCCGGTAGCGGGCCATGAAGGGCTCCAGCGGCTCCGAATGTGTGAGGTTCAGCCCGCCGCGCCCGGCCAGGAGGAACTTGCGGGCCGGGGAGGCCATCTGGTCGTAGATCGCAACGCGGGCGCCGCCGGTTGCGAGGGTCTCGGCGGCCATCAGTCCGGCGGGACCGGCGCCGATCACGGCGATTCTGGGGGGTGTCGTCATGGCCGCCCTATAGCATCCCTTCCCGAAGTGACCGCTTTGGGGCCAGACTCCCATCAAATCCGGTTCAGGGAGTCCCGCTGTGAAAATGACGGTCGAGGTCGATTGCACGCCCGAGGAAGCGCGCCGCTTCCTGGGCCTTCCGGATGTGGCGCCGCTCCATGCCGCGATGCTCGAACGCATGCAGGCGCAGGTGGCCGAGATGACCGCCTCGCCCGAGGCAATGCTGGCCGCCTGGACGCGGATGGCGCAGCCCGGCTGGATGGGCGATGCGATGGGCGCGCTGTTCAAATCGGCAACCAAGCCATCGACGGAAAACAAGCCATGAAGCTCGACAACACCGCAACCGGCGTCTTCGTCATCGCGCCGACGCCTTTCACCGACACCGGCGCGCTCGACCTCGACAGCGCGGCGCGGATGACCGAGGCCTTTCTCGAAGCGGGCGCCACCGGGATCACGCTGCTGGGCGTCATGGGTGAGGCGCCGAAGCTTGATGCGCAGGAAGCGCTTGAGGTGACCGGCGCGGTGCTGCGCCGCGCCGCGGGCCGGGTGCCGGTGGTCGTGGGCGTCTCCGCGCCAGGGTTTGCCGCGATGCGCGCGCTGGCGGACGGCGCAATGGCGGCCGGCGCGGCGGGGGTGATGATCGCTCCCGCACCTGGGCTGCGGGGCGACGACGCCGTCCTAAGCTATTTGCGCCAGGCTTCGGCGGCGGTGGGCGATGCGCCGTGGGTTTTGCAGGACTATCCGCAGCTCACGGGCGTGCACCTCTCCGCCGCGATGGTCGCGACGCTGGCGGCCGAGGATCCGCGCCTGGTGATGCTGAAGGCGGAGGATCATCCCGGCCTCGACAAGCTCACCGACATCCGCGCGCGGATCGGTGCACGGCTGTCGATCATGGGCGGCAATGGCGGCATCTTCCTGCCGCACGAGATCGAGCGCGGCGCCGGCGGCATCATGACCGGCTACGCCTTTCCGGAGATGCTGGCGCGCGTGGTCGCTCTGAGCCAAGGAGGCGAGCATGAGGCCGCGCATGACCTGTTCGACCTCCATCTGCCGCTGATCCGCTATGAGCTGCAGCCGGGCCTCGGCCTTGCAGTGCGCAAGCATGTGTTGATGCGGCGTGGATGGATCGCGAGCGCCGCGTTGCGCAGCCCCGGACCCAAGCTCACCCCGGTGACCATCGCGGAGATCGAGTTCATCCTGGCTCGGCTGGGTCGCCGCGACCCGGCTTCGCGACTGTGATGCGGGCCGAGATCAGGCGCGTCGCGGTCATCGGCGCGGGCACGATCGGGGCGAGCTGGACGGCGTGGTTCCTCTCGCGGGGCCTCACCGTGGTGGCGAGCGACCCATCGCCGGATGCGCCGGCGCTGATCCGCCGCATGGTCGAGAATGCCTGGCCTGGCTTGGCGCAGCTGGGGGCGGTGGCGGGCGCCGATCCCGGCGCGTGGAGTTTCGAGCCCGACCCGGCGCGCGCGGTTGAGGATGCGGATTTCGTACAGGAGAGCGCGCCGGAGCGCCTCGCGATCAAGCAGCCCTTGCTGGCCGCGATCGATGCCGTGTTGCCGCCGGACGTGGTGATCGCGTCGTCGACCTCCGGCCTGCTCGCCTCTGAGCTATCGGCCGGTTGTGCGCATCCCGAGCGCGTGGTCATCGGCCACCCGTTCAACCCGCCGCACCTGATCCCGCTGGTCGAGGTGGTGGGCGGCGCCAAGGCGAGCCCCGAGGCGGTGGCGGCCGCGATGGCATTCTACCGCGCCATCGGCAAGCACCCGATCGCGCTCGCGAAGGAGGTGCCGGGGCACCTCGCGAACCGATTGCAGGCGGCGTTGTGGCGGGAGGCGGTTCACCTGGTGGCAGAGGGGGTCGCGAGTGTCGCCGATGTGGATGCCGCGATCAGTGAGGGCCCCGGCCTGCGGTGGGCGCTGATGGGGCCGCATCTCACGTTCCATCTCGCGGGCGGGGAGGGCGGGATGCAGCACTTCCTCGACCACCTGTTGCCGGCGATGCGCGGATGGTGGGCGGACCTGGGACGGCCCGACGTGGATGCGGCACTCGGCGCGACGCTGGTCGCGGGGGTCGCGGATGAGGCGGGCGGCCGTGACGTACGCGCGATGGCCACGGCGCGCGACGCGGCGTTGCTGCGCATCCTGGCCGCTCGGGGTGAAGGGGGCGGCTGAGCGGAAGGCGTCATCGCCCGGCGATCCAGCAGGAGCAAGTAGGCGTAGCAAACCCCCGGTGCGCATGGCGCGCCGCCTGTGCGGCGGATGGGAAGCGTGCGGAGCGGCTGCCCGCCGTTTGAGGGCACAAAAAATGCCACGCCCCGGTGCGCATCGCGCGCCGCCCGGCCGAATGGCCGGCGCCGCCAATGCGGCGAAAGGCAAGCACGCGGAGCGGGCGCCCGCCGCTTAAGGGCATAACATGGTGGCCTGATCCCCCTCGGGATCAGGCGATCGTGTGCCCGCGAAGTACGTGCCCGAACCCCGACTTCCGCATCATCCCGTACATCCAGCGCTGGCGGACCTGGTTGAACTCGTCGAGCGTCATGCGGCTGTTCGGCAGGTTTTCGGGGTCGTGGTAGATGATCTCGGTCTCGCGCTTACCGATGCCGATCAGCACCGAGGCGTGGCCGTAGCTTTGCCCTCGAACGGTCTTGCGCCAGTAGAAGAACACCGGCCCGTAGCGCCGCAGCAGCATGTCCAGCTGCAGCCCGCCGTAATTGTAGTTCGCACGCGCGCAATTCGCGACCGGCTCAAGATTCTCGCGCTCGGCGAGCAGCACGTGCTCGGACTGGCCGCCATGGTAGGTGTTCATGATCGTGCGCGCGTCGGAGGAGGCGGTGGCGAAGTGCCCCTGAAAGCCCAGCCGGCTACGGATTTCCGCGGGCAGGGTGCTGCTGTGCAGTTCCGGCACGCCCAGGCGCGGCCCGGCCTCGAAGTACCACCCCAGCATGTTGACGCAGGCATACCAGCACCCGGTCGGGTCGTTGAGCACACTGCTCTGACCCGGCCGCATCAGCTGGTTCGAAAAAGGGACGTCAAGATAGATACCCATGGTGACCTTGAGGGCAAACGCCCAGCCCTTTATTATGACATCGGACCGACCTTGCAAGCAATGGTTACGAAGTGCGGTGAGGCGAGGTCATAACGCCATCAGGGTCAGGAGTTTCGCCGCCCGAGCGGTTCTTCACCGCCGCCGAAAGGAATCTGGTCCACTGCGAAA
>JAQGHV010000039.1 GCA_028288785.1 Rhodospirillales bacterium
GCATCAGGATGCCGAGCGGCGCGCCATAGATGGATTTGCCGCCCCTGGCGATCATTGGCATATTCCCGGTGGTTTGGCTGTTCATCTATGCAAGCTAGAGCAGATCGCGGACGACTGGCATCATCGGGAGCAAAATTCTGCTCATTCGGTAAAATGGCTTGGCATTTGCAGCCAAAGTGGTGATGCGGAAAACGTTCCGGACCGCTAGCCTTGCCTTGAACAGCTCAGGAATTGCCTCGGATGCGCATGCTCATGTCGCTGATGCTGGTGCTGGCGGCACTCCCCGTCGCGGCGCAGGAGGCACCCTGGCCGAACCGCCCGATCGTACTGATGGGCGGCTTCCCGAACGGTGCCGGCACGGACATCTATCAACGTCGCCTTGCGGAGCCGCTGGGTCGCGCGCTCGGCCAGCCGGTTATCGTGGACAACCGAACCGGCGCGGGCGGCAACATCGCCTCCGACTATGTCGCGAAGGCGCGGCCGGACGGCTACCTGTTCCTGTTCGGGACCGCCGGCACGCATGCGATCAACGCCTCGCTCTACCGGCGCCTACCCTTCGACGTGGTCCGCGATTTCACCCCCATCGCGATCCTGGGCGACGTGCCCAATGTCCTGATCGTAAGTGGGGAGCGGCGGCCGGCACTCGATACCTGCCAGGCGGTGCTTACGGCGGCCCGGGCGCGACCCGGCGCGCTGTCCTACGCCTCGACCGGCAATGGCGCGTCGACCCATCTGGCCGGTGCCGCCTTCGCGGCGGCCACGGGGATCGAGCTGCTGCACGTGCCCTATCGCGGCCAGCCGGGTGCTGCGACGGCACTGCTCGCGGGCGATGTCGACCTGTTCTTCAACCAGACCGGGCCGGCGATCGGGATGATTCGCCAAGGCCAGGTGCGCGGCCTCGCGATGATGACGGCGAGCCGCATTCCCGCCCTGCCGGAGGTGCCGACCGCCGCCGAAGCCTGCGGGCTGCCGAACTTCACCTCCTCCACCTGGTACGGCGTCTTCGCGCCCCCGGGCTTACCAGCGGCGATCCGTGACCGGATGAACCAGGAAATCCAGCGCATCCTCGCCGAGCCGGAGTTCCACCGCTGGCTGGTCGAAGACCAGGGCATCACGCCGCCGGGCCCCACGAGTCCCGCCGAGTTCGGCGCGATCCAGCAGCGTGACATCGCGTCCTGGGCCGAGATCGTCCGTCGCTCCGGCGCCAGCGTGGATTGAGTAACAACGGTCATGAAGAATGACCGTTGTATTTTTTTGCGCTCAGGTGGCGTGCGTCGCCTCCGGCGGCTTGCCTCGCCGAACGATCGGCGGCGACCGTTCAAACTTTCGGCGCTACGCGCCGAGTGTGCCGCCAATCGCCGGGCGTGGTCTTCAGCCAAATGGCTCGGCGGACGACCGGCGGCGTTCCGCACGGGTTGAGCACTCGTGCCGCTCATCATGGTGCGCCGGTGCGTCGAACCCAGCGCTTCCCAACGCGCTAGGGCTCGGGCATGCCAAGTTGAGGATCGCTTCGCCCTGCCGAGGCGGCCTGTCCGCGCCGGGAGGTTGGGTGGCACCGAAGATCGTTCTGGGCTTGCTGCTGGGTATCGGCTCCTCGGTCATCTGGGGCGGGCATGCGGTCGTCGCGCGCGCGGCGCTGGCCGGGCAGGGGCTGGTCCCGCTCGATCTTGCGGCGTTCCGCTATTCGATCGCGGCGCTGGTCCTGCTGCCATTGCTCTGGCGCGGGCGAGCGGCGCTGGCGCAGGTCGGAGTGGTCCGCCTGCTCGCGCTGACTGCCTTGGGCGGCGCCCCGAACCTCCTGATGTTCGTGGGCGGCCTAGTCTACGCGCCGGCCACCCATGGCGGCACCATCTCGCCGATGACGGTGCCGGTGGTGGGCGCGCTGCTCGCCATTCCCCTGCTTCGGGAGGTGCCGACGCCGGGCCGCTGGGCCGCGCTCGCGGCGATGGCGGCCGGGGTGCTGTTGATCGGCTGGGATGGCATCGCAGGCGTTGCGGCCGGCGCTTGGCGCGGTGACCTCATGCTGCTCGGCGCGGGTGCGAGTTGGGGCGCGTTTACGGTCCTGCTGCGTCGCTGGCAGGTCCCGGCAATGGCCAGTACGGCGGCGGTGACAGCGATCTCCGCCCTTCTGGTGCTGCCCTTCTGGCTGCCGTGGCGAAGCGCCGAGGTCATGGCGATGCCGGCCGGCGTGGTGATACCGCACCTTATTGCGCAGGGCCTGTTCCTCGGCGCGGTGGCGATGTTCCTCTATGCCCGCGCGGTGGAGTTGCTCGGCGCCACGCGTGCCTCCACCCTGTCCGTGATCGTGCCGGTGGTAGCGCTCGTGCTGGCCGCCTTCGTACTCGCCGAGCCGATCGGCGTGCTGCAACTGCTGGGCGCCGCGCTGGCGGTCGGCGGCATGGGGGCGGCGGTGCTGTTCACGGGCCGCAAACAGGGCTGAGGAGGCGAAAAAATTGATCGAGCGCGGTGCCTGGGTGGCATTCCTGCCGCCGCTTGCGTCCCTCGCCATCGAGGCCGGCGCCGCCATTGAGCGCATTCGCGCGGGCACCGACTGGCACGCGGTCGCGAAGGATGATGGCAGCCCGGTGACCGCGGCCGACCTCGCCGCCGACAGCATCATCCGCGCCGGGCTCGCCGCGGCCTTCGCGGACATCCCCGTGGTGTCGGAGGAGGATATTGACAGGCCCTCCGACCCCGGTCCGCTGTTCTTCCTGGTCGATCCGTTGGATGGCACGCGCGAATTCGTGGCGGGGAGGCCGGACTACACGGTAAATATCGCGCTGATCGAGGATGGCGTGCCGGTGGCGGGCGTGGTGCTGACCTCGGCGGATGGCCGGCTGTGGTGCGGCGCGCAGGGCGCGGGTGCCACGCGTAATGGCCATGCGATCCGGGCTCGCCGGGTTCGGGTGCCGCCGGTGGCGCTGATCTCCCGCTCGCACCGGGAGGCCGCGACCGATGCCTGGGTCGCGGCGCATGGCGTGGCGGAGACGGTGATCGTCGGCTCCTCCGTAAAATTCTGCACGATCGCGGAGGGGGCGGGGGACGTGTACCCGCGCTTCGGCCCGACGATGGCGTGGGACACGGCGGCGGGGCATGCGGTGCTTGCGGCGGCCGGTGGCTCGGTGCTCACGCCCGAGGGGGCGCCGTTCCGCTACATGGCGGGCACTCGCTGGCGCAACGGGCCATTCATCGCATGGGGGGCGATGGCGAAGGCCGGGTCAGAGTAGGCGCCGCAGTCGGCCCGGTTTAGCGGCTGCGTCAGTTGAGCTCCGCCGTTCGCGTCCCGGTGCAGTGCGCCAAGCGCCGTGTCCTGCCTCAGGGATACGCCACCTAACGCTACGAGGGAACGACCGCCCACTGCGTCGTGACGTGCGCCGCCGGGCGGTCCTCGCTCTCGCCACGAATCCAGACCTCACCATAGATGAGCGTCCGCCCCGGCTTGAGAATGCGTGGCTCCGCGATAACGGGCCCGGGGGCGGCGGCGCGCAGGAACTGGATGGCGAGCTGGGTCGTGCGCGAAAGGTCCTGGCCGTGGTTCGCGATCAGCAGCGCCGCCCACATCGCGACATCCGCGAGCGCCATGAGCGCGGGGCCAGAAGTAGTTCCACCCGGCCGCAAGGCGAGTGCCGCCGCCGGCATGCGCAGGGTAAGAGGCTCGAAGGCGATCGCCTCGATCCGCAGCAGCTGCGCGAGGGGCACGCCTTCGTGCAGGAGGGCGGTGAGGTCTTGCAGGGTCATGGGGCAGTCTCGCCCAGGTGCCGCGCGACGCAAAGGCCACCCGGCCGATCCTGCCGGGTAGCGGCGCGCCTTGCCGGCCAGGGGCGACATTCAGCCAGTGATCTCAGCGCCAGGGATGGCACGCGGGTTGCGGAGCAGGGCAGGCGCAGGAGGATCAGGCCGATGCCGACACAGGTGACGACGACCCAGGGTGCCAACGTCCAGGCGATGGTGCAGAAATCCCAGGCGCGGGTGCTGCCGCGCACACCGCGCGCTGAGCGTGCGGGCCACGAGGCCGGCGCCGCCAGCGCGCAGCCGAGCACAACAGCACAGGATTTTCGGACGCTGCTGCGGCGGATGGATGCGCAGCGGACGGACACCCAGCGGATGTAACGCGGGCACGCGCCGGCACCATGACCAACAGGTTCGTCCAGCCGGGTTAAAGAGCAGCGCCAGCGGCGCGAGGCTCCGCAGATGCCGCCTCTGGCGTGTCGAATTACTCAGCCCGGCACCGGCGTCTCGCGCCGGGTAAGGCCCGCGAGCGTCAAGACGCTCGGCACATGCGCGCCTTGTGGCTAGGCTGGCCCAATGTCCGACGGCGCACGCTTCCGCAATGCCCCCGCCATCCGCAGCCCGCGCGGCCTCGAACGATCCTGCCTCTCGTGGCAGACCGAAGCACCGCTGCGGATGCTGATGAACAACCTCGACGATGAAGTCGCCGAACGTCCCGGCGAGCTCGTGGTCTACGGCGGCATCGGCCGGGCCGCGCGTGACTGGAAAAGCTACGAGGTGATCCTCGCGACGCTGCGGCGCCTGCGCGACGACCAGACCCTGCTCATCCAATCCGGCAAGCCGGTCGGCGTGTTCGAGACCCATGCCGACGCGCCGCGCGTGCTGATCGCCAACTCCAACCTGGTGCCGGCCTGGGCGAACTGGGAGCACTTCAACGCGCTCGATCGCCTCGGCCTGATGATGTACGGCCAAATGACCGCGGGCTCCTGGATCTACATCGGAAGCCAGGGCATCGTTCAGGGCACCTACGAGACCTTTGCGGAGGCCGGGCGCCAGCACTTTGCTGGCGACCTCAACGGCCGCTGGATCCTGACCGCGGGCCTCGGCGGCATGGGCGGCGCGCAGCCGCTGGCGGGCGTGTTCGCGGGCGCCTCGGTGCTGGCGGTCGAATGCCACGCGAGCCGCATCGAGAAGCGGATCGAGACTGGCTATCTCGACCACTGGGCACCCGACCTCGACACCGCGTTGGCCATGGTGCGGCGTGCGGCGCCGCCGATCAGCGTGGGGTTGCTCGGCAATGCGGCGGAGGTGTTTCCCGAGCTCGTCCGGCGCGGCGTGGTGCCCGATATCGTCACCGACCAGACCAGCGCGCATGACCCGGGCAATGGCTATCTCCCCCTCGGCTGGACCGTGGCGGAGTGGGAATCGCAGCGCGAGAGCGACCCGAAGGGCGTGGCATCGGCCGCGCGCCGCTCGATGGTGCCGCACGTCCAGGCGATGTTGGACTTCAAGGCGGCCGGCAGCATCGTCATGGATTACGGCAACAACATCCGCCAGATGGCCAAGGATGAGGGGCTCGCCGACGCGTTCGGCTTCCCAGGCTTTGTGCCCGCGTACATCCGGCCGCTGTTCTGCCGCGGCATCGGGCCGTTCCGCTGGGCGGCGCTCTCGGGCGACCCGGAGGACATCCACCGCACCGACGCGAAGGTGCGCGAGCTGATCCCAGACGACCCGAGCCTGCATCGCTGGCTCGACATGGCGCGCACGCGGATCCAGTTCCAGGGCCTGCCGGCACGCATCTGCTGGGTGGGGTTGGGGCGGCGCCACCGGCTCGGCCTGGCCTTCAACGAGATGGTCGCACGCGGCGAGATCGGGCCGCTGGTGATCGGACGCGACCACCTCGATTCAGGCTCGGTCGCGAGCCCGAACCGGGAGACGGAGGCGATGCGGGATGGCTCGGATGCCGTCTCCGACTGGCCGTTGCTGAACGCGCTGCTGAACACTGCGAGCGGCGCCACATGGGTCAGCCTGCATCACGGCGGCGGCGTGGGGATGGGCTACTCGCAGCACGCCGGCATGGTGATCGTCTGCGACGGCAGCGCGGATGCAGCGCGGCGTATCAAGCGGGTGCTGTGGAACGATCCCGCCACCGGCGTGATGCGGCATGCCGATGCCGGGTACGACGCGGCCATCGATTGCGCGCGGGAGTTCGGCCTGGATCTGCCGATGCTGGGGTAAGGCTCGAGGCTTTCAGTCCCAGTCGCGAAGGACTGCGCTTTTCAACCGCCGGGCTCGCCCTCTGCACTTGGCTCGCCTGACTACCGGCGAGCGTCCAAACAAGCGACCGTCACCGGCGGTCGAAATCACGCACAGTTCCTACCGGATCTTCCCCAGTGTCCCCGCCGTCATCCCATGTTCCAGCGCCCCGGCGGGAGGTGTGATCCCGATCGAGGCGAGATGCGCAAACAGTGCCGTTACCACCGCCTGGTTCGCCGTCGCATTCTCCCCAGGTAACGATTCCCAGCCCTCGAAGCCGGCCGCCTTGCCGATGGTCATCCAGGTGGCGCTGCGCAGCACCTTGCCGCCGGCAACGTTGCGCGCGCGCTGCGCCATTCGCTTTTCCAGCGTGCGCCCGGCAGACTGGTTGGGTCGCGGCGCGATGGCGATCATGCGCACATGGCTCAACCCATCCAGCGCGCCCGCCGTCCGCGGGAACATGTGGTCGAAGTTGTAGGTGTCGCCGTCGAGCGCTGCGGTGACGTTCAGCCGCGTCCGCGCGAATAGCCGGTACATGTCGCGGTAGCTGTTATCGTCGGGATCCACCCACAGCTGCTGTTCATTGGTCGCGACCGTCACCAGCACGAAGGCGCGGCTTTCAGTGTAGCCTGACAGCGGCTCGATCCGCGCGGGGCGCATCAGGCTGGCGCGCCTGAGATCATCGATGGAGGCGGTGCCGATCAGCGCCGGCGGATCGGTCAGGAAATTGTCGAGCAGGACCTGGACTTGGTGCTGCAGTGGGGCCGGCCAGGTGGTTGCCATGCTGCCTCCGACGTCTTGGTGGTTCGCGTGAAGAACAGCATTGTTACATGGCTCAAGTCCAGGCGCATGACATTGCGGAGAGATAGCGATGACCGAGATGCTCACACCGGGATCGGTGACACTACCTCAGCTCCGCACCGTGCTGTCGGGTGCGGGCGTCGCGCTGGCACCCGGCTGGCAGGCGCCGGTCGCGGCCTCGGCGGCGGCGCTCGCCGTGCGGCTGGCCGAGGGTGTTCCTCTCTACGGAGTGAGCACGGGCTTCGGCAAGCTGGCCTCCACGCGCATCCCGGCGGAGGGGCTCGCGCAGTTGCAGCTCAACCTGTTGCGAAGCCACGCGGCCGGGGTCGGCGCGCCGCTTCAGGCGGATGTCGTGCGGCTGATCATGGTGCTGAAGGCGCTGTCGCTGGCGCGCGGTGCCTCCGGCGTGCGTATCGAGGTCGTCGACGCGCTGATGGCGCTGGTCGCGCAGGGCGTGGTCCCGCTGATCCCGTCGCAGGGTTCGGTCGGCGCGTCCGGGGACCTCGCGCCGCTCGCGCATCTCGCGCTGGTGTTGGTCGGCGAGGGGGCCGCGCATGTGCCCGACGGCGCGTGCGTCGTGCCGGTGGTGCTCGGCCCGAAGGAGGGGCTGGCGCTGCTCAACGGCACCCAGGTGAGCACGGCGCTCGCGCTCGCTGGCCTGTTTGCGGCGGAGGATGCGTTGCGCACGGCTTTGGTGGCCGGCGCGCTTTCCACCGAGGGTGCCAAGGGCAGCGACACGCCCTTCGATGTGCGCATCCACGCGCTGCGCGGCCAGCCTGGGCAGATCCGCTGCGCCGCCGCCCTGCGTGCCCTGATGGACGGCAGCTCGCTCCGCGAAAGCCATCGCGTCGGCGACCCGCGCGTGCAGGACCCCTATTCGCTGCGCTGCCAGCCGCAGGTCGCCGGCGCGTGCCTGGACCTCATCGACCAGGCCGCGGCGACGCTGACGCGCGAGGCCAATGCGGTGACCGACAACCCACTGGTGGTCGAGGGCGGCGAGATCCTGTCGGGCGGCAATTTCCACGCCGAGCCAGTGGCCTTCGCGGCCGATATCCTGGCCCTCGCCATCGCCGAGCTCGGCGCGATCAGCGAGCGGCGGATCGCGCTGCTGGTGGACCCCGTGCTCTCTGGCCTGCCGGCCTTCCTGGTGCGCGATGGCGGGTTGAATTCCGGCTTCATGATCGCGCAGGTGACGGCGGCGGCACTCGTCGCGGAGAACCGCGCGCTCGCGGCGCCGCGCAGCGTGGACAGCCTGCCGACCAGTGCCAACCAGGAAGACCATGTCAGCATGGCGACGGGTGCCGCGCTGCGCCTGGCGCCGATGGCGGAGAACCTCACGCATATCCTGGCGATCGAATTGCTTTGCGGCGCGCAGGCGCTCGATTTCCACCGCCCCCTGACCAGCGCGGTACCGATCGAGGCGGCGCATGCGCTGGTGCGCGGCGCGGCAGCGCATTGGGCGTCGGATCGGGTGATGGCACCGGATATCGCGGCTGTCGCTGCGCTGGTGCGCGCCGGGCGCTTCGCGGCGCTTGCGCCCCTATAGTGTTGAACCGACGCCTTCTTCCGGCTTCCGTTGCTTGAGGGCGCGAAAAACAGCCCTCATCCTTTATGACGACGCAGCAGAGCCAGCGCCGCCCCAAGCAGTCCGATGCCGCAGGCGAGCGGCCCGAACCCCCAAAACCCCTGCCGTGCCAGCATCCAGCCGCCGAGCGCCGCAGCCCCGAGCCAGCCGAAGCTCGCGGAGGTGACGTTCAGCCCGAGCACCGTGCCGCGCACCTCCTCCGGCACGCTGGCGAGGCTCGCCATCAGGCTCGGACGCGCCAGCGCGTTCATCAGCACATAGGCGAAGCCGAGTGCCACCGAGACCTCCAAGCTCACGGTCCAGCCGAACAGTGGAAGCGCAAGCAGCGCCGAACTCGCCATGGCGGACGCGAAGATGAGCAGGCGGTTCGGCAGCCTGTCCGCCATCTGCCCGCCGATGATGGTGCCAGCGATGTTGCCCAGCGCGAAGAGCGCCAGCGGCAACGCGACGGCGCCGAGCGTCAGGTTGTAGGTGGTCTGCAGGAAGGATGCGAAATAGACCGCCATCAGCCCGTAGCAGACGCGCTCCGCCACTCCCATCGCGAGCAGGCGCAGCACCGGCCCGGACATCGCCTTTCGGTAGCTGACGCCGGCGACCCGCGCGTGCCGCGCGCTGCCGGCGGGGCGCAGTGTCGTCACGAGCAATGCGACGGCCGCCAGCATGGCGATCGCCGCGACGGCGCGCGTGACCCCGCGCCAGCCCAGCACTTCGCCGATCCAGGCCGCGAGCGGCACGCCGAGCAGCAGCGCCAGCGACTGTCCGGCCATGATCCAACCAAGCGCGCGGCCGCGCTGGCCGGCGCCGACGCGCGTTGAGGCTTCGGCCATGATGGTGCCGGTGAAGGCTCCGGCGCAGGCGCCGGCCAGCGTTGCCCAGGTCGCGACGGCAAGATAGGTCCCCGCGCTCGCGGTGCCCACCAGGCAAACGGCGAGCAGCAGCGGCCCGCCGATCAGGAAGGGACCACGACCCCAGCGGTCCGACCCGGCGCCAGCGATGAGAGAGGTCGCTCCCCAGGCGATCGAAGTCATCGCCATCAGGTTGGCCACCAGCGGCAAGCTGCTGTCGAGGTCGCGCGCCATCTCGATGAGAAAGGGCGCCCGCGTGGTCCCGCTGCAGGAGGCAGCGAACATCGCGAGGCAACAGGCGGCGAGCAGCGCCCATGGCATTGGAGGTTCGGGTGGGCGCGGCGAGGGTTCGGGCATGGCGGCCAGGGTAGAGCACCGCGACCCGCACCGTCAGGGGGCGCCTCAGGGCTCCCGGATGGCCTCCTGCAGACCGCGTGTCAGGGGGTTGAGGAAATACGAAAGCAGGTTTCGCGTGCCGACCTTGATCTCGGCGGTCAGCGTCATGCCCGGCGTGATGCGGCTGCCCACGGGCAGGCCGGGTAGACCTTGCAGGAGCAGTTCCACCTGCCCGGCGTGCAGCCCGGCGCTGCCGGTACGCGCCTCACCCACCTCGTTGCGTTGCCCGGATTCCGGGGCCACGGCGCGCAATCGCCCAGCCAATGCACCATGTCGCTGGAACGGAAATGCATCGACCTTCACGACCACGGGATCGCCAGGCCGCGCATGGCCGATATCGGCCGAACGCAGCGTGATCTCCGCGATGAGCGGCACGCCAAGCGGCACGATGGTGATCAGCGCCTCGGCCTCGCGCAGCACTGAGCCGACGGAGCGGCGCGCCACCTCCAGCACGATGCCGTCCTGCGGCGCGACCATTGCGGTGAGGTCGCCGAGGCGCCGCGCCTTGCCAAGCTGTTCATCGACGCGCGCGAGCTCGGCGCGGATGCGGATGGCCTCCTCCATCAGCAGGCGCTGCCAGTCATTGATGAAGCTCTGCCGTTCGGCCTGTTTCGCCAGCAGGGCATGGCGCAACTCGGCGATGCGGTTGCGCGCCTGCGCCAGGTCGTGCTCGGCGTGAATGCGCTGGGAGCGGGCGGCGAGCAGGTTGAGGCGTGAGCCGACCTGGCGCTCGGCGAGGTCGGCGCGCATCGTCTCCACATCCCGCGCGAGCTCGGCTTGCTGGGTGCGAAGGAAGGCGGTCTCCTCCAGGCCGCTGATGTTGGCGACGATGCCGGCGAGGTCCTCGTCATGGAAGCGCAGCCGCGTGGCGCGCACCGCTTCGCGCTGGGATTGCAGGGCGGCCTGCAACAACAGGTCAGGCTCCAGTGTCGCGTGCATCGGTGCGCCCGCGAGTTCGGCGTCGATCCGACTCGCCTGTGCGGTAAGGAGGCGGCGCTGCGCGGTGAGGGTGGCGGTGTCGGCATCGGCGAAGGTCGCGTCGAGGATGGCTAGCACTTGGCCGACACGCACCACATCGCCGGCGCGGACGTGGATCTCGCGGATGATTGCGCGCTCCATCGGCTGCAGCACGATCGGGGGAGCATCAGGCGTCAGGCGGCCCTGGCCGGTGACGACGACATCGACCTCCGCCAGCGCAGCGATGCCGAGCAGCAGCAGGAACAGCAGTGCCACGAGGTGGTGCGCGCCAGCGAGGAAGGGCGGCGGACCTTCGGCAAGCAGGTCCTCAAGCTCGCCCTGGAATCCCATCGCCTCGGCGGCGATCAGGCGCGGCCGAGGCCGCGACATCCCACGCAGCCGCGCCAGCACGGGGAAGAATGCGCGCGGCGAGATGTCAGTAGCCGCGCTGCGCGGTGTGGCGTGCATGGCGGCTGTGTGCGGCGGGATGCTGATAGCCGCGGCGCGCGGTGCCGGCGCGGTG
>JAQGHV010000057.1 GCA_028288785.1 Rhodospirillales bacterium
TGAGGGCGAAATCCAGCGCGATGGTTGCGTCCGGCGCAATCACCCGCTCCACCGAGGAATGCGAGATGTCCCGCTCATGCCACAGCGTCACATTCTCAAGCGCCGGCACCACGTAGCCGCGCACCAGGCGCGCGAGGCCAGTGATGTTCTCGGACAGCACCGGATTGCGCTTGTGCGGCATCGACGAACTGCCCTTCTGCCCGGGGTGGAAGAACTCCTCCGCCTCACGAACCTCGCTCCGCTGCAGGTGCCGCACCTCGGTTGCCAAGCGCTCGATGCCCGAGGCGGTGATCGCGAGTGCCGCGAAGAACGCCGCATGCCGATCGCGCGGGATCACCTGCGTCGAATGCGGCTCCACCGCCAGGCCGAGCGCGTCCGCCACATGCGCCTCGACACGCGGATCGACCGAGGCCTGCGTGCCCACGGGGCCGGAGATCGCGCAGGTCGCGATCTCGGCGCGCGCCGCCACCATGCGCGCCCGGTTGCGCGCGAACTCGGCATAATGGCCGGCGAGCTTCAGGCCGAAGGTGGTGGGCTCGGCATGGATGCCGTGGCTGCGGCCGATCGTCGGGGTCAACTTATGCTCGAAGGCGCGCGCCTTGAGCGCCACAAGCAGCGCATCGAGATCGGCGATCAGCAGATCCGCAGCGCGGGTCAGCTGCACCGCCAGTGCGGTGTCCAGCACATCCGAACTCGTCATGCCCTGGTGCATGAAGCGCGCCTCGGGACCGATGCCCTCGGCCATGTAGGTGAGGAAGGCGATCACGTCGTGGCGCGTGACCCGCTCGATCGCGTCGATCGCCTCGACGGCCTCGGCATCGATCGCGGCGGCGCGCGGGCTGCCCTTGGCGCGGATCACCCGCGCCGCGTCTTCGGGGATGGTGCCGAGCTTCGCCATCGCCTCGGCAGCCAGCGCCTCGATCTCGAACCAGATGCGGAATCGCTCGGCGGGGGACCAGATGGCGTCCATGTCAGGGCGGGAATAACGGGGGACCATGAAGGGGGTGGCTCCAGTAAGATGAAGGTCGGGGAAAGGAATTTCCCCGAGCCCCATTCTTTTATTTTTGTCTTTTGTAGAGAGTGGTGCAACCGGAGGCGCAGCGGCGTAGGAAATGCGGGTGGGGCAACCTTGGGAAGGGTAAGGCGTTTGCCTGACTGTGCCATGGCCACTACGCCCGTGTGCGCACGCCTGACCAGGATCATCGCATGGACCAGTCCCGCCAGACCGTGACCGCGCGCAGCATCGCGGCGCGGGGCATCGGGTCCGCGCCGCAGCAGGGCACGGCCGTCCTGCCGCCTCTCGACCTCGCGACCACCTACCTCCGGGATCCCGACAACGGCTACAGCTCCGGCAGCGTGTATGGGCGCGCCGACAATGCCAGCGTCCGACATGCCGAGCGTCAGCTCGCCATGATGGAACAGGCACACGCCGCGATGCTGTTCAGCTCCGGCATGGCGGCGGCGATGGCCGTCTTCGTGGCCCTGCCGCCGACCCACATCGTCGCGCCGACCATTATGTTCTGGGGCCTTCGCGACTGGCTTCGCGATATCGGGCGGTATGGGCACACCATCACCTACGTGGACATGTCCGACCTTGACGCGGTCGCGCACGCGATCCGGCCCGGCGAGACGGGGCTGGTCTGGATCGAAACGCCGAGCAATCCACTCTGGACCATCACGGATATCGAAGCTGTGGCCAGCATGGCGCATCGCATCGGCGCGCTGGTCTGCGCGGACTCGACGGCCGCCACGCCGGTACTGACGCGCCCGCTTGCGCTCGGTGCCGACATCGTCATGCATTCGGCGACGAAATACCTGAACGGCCATTCCGACGTGGTCGCCGGAGTGCTCGCGGCGGCAAAGCCATCGCCGCTTTGGTCCCGCATTACGACGCTGCGTGGGCAGATCGGCACGGCGGCCAGCCCCTTCGATGCGTGGCTGCTCGCGCGCGGGTTGCGCACCCTGCACCTCCGCGTGCGCGAACATTGCCGCACCGCCCAGTTCCTCGCCGAGGCCCTGCAGGAACATCCGGCCATCGCGTCAGTGCTCTATCCGGGGCTGCCCGATCACCCCGGCCACGCCGTCGCGCGCCACCAGATGGATGGCGGCTTCGGCGGCATGCTCTCGATCCGTCTGCGAGGCGGCGAGGAAGCCGCCATCGCGGTCGCCGCAGGGGTCGAGCTATGGCAGCGCGCGACCTCCTTCGGCGGCATCGAGAGCCTGATCGAGCATCGCGCCTCGATCGAGGGCAGCGGCTCGCCTTGCCCGGACGACCTGCTGCGGCTATCCGCGGGGCTCGAAGATCCCGACGACCTTCACCGCGACCTCTGCCGCGCCCTGGCAAACCTGGGCTAGGCGGTAGCCGCATTGGCCCTGAGGACCCCCAGCTCCGTGCGCCCCATCGCCGTCGCCATAATCTGTAAGACGCCAAGTCCCGGAAAATCCAAGACGCGCCTCTCGCCGCCGCTGCGGCCCGAGGAATGCGCTGAAATCTCGGCATGCTTCATCGCGGACCTGGCCGGCACCATCGCGCTGGTGGCCGAGGATCCAACAGCGTCCGCGCATGTCGTCTATACGCCTGAGGGCTCCGAAGCGGAGCTGCGCGACCTGCTGCCGCCAGGCTTCGGCCTCACGCCGCAGGGTGAGGGCGATCTCGGCGCGCGGCTGCTGAAGGGTACCGCGGACCTGATCGCCGCCGGGCATGGCGGTGCGATCCTGGTCAATTCCGATAGCCCTACCCTGCCCCCATCACTGCTGCGGGCCGGCGTCGCCGCGCTGGCCAATGGCGCGCCCATGGTGATCAGCCCCGCGATCGATGGCGGCTATACCTTCATCGGACTTGCCGTACCGCACGCGCGGCTGTTCGAGGACATTCCCTGGAGCACCGAGGTGGTCTTCGCCCTCACCATGGAGCGCGCCCGCGAACTCGGCCTCAGTGCCGTGGTGCTGCCCGCCTGGTATGACGTGGATGACGCACAATCCTACGCCATGCTCCAAGCGGAGCTGGATGGTGCGCACCCCCCCTTCGCCGACGCCGCGACGCCGCTGCACGATGCACCGCGCACCCGCGCCTTCGTGGCGAGCCGGCGCGCGCGGGACGCATCGTGATGGCCCGCATCTCCGTCTTCATCCCCTGCCTCAACGAGGCCGAGCCGATCGCCGATGTCGTGCGCGAAGTCCTGGCCGTCGGCGTGCATGAGGTGATCGTGGTCGACAACGGCTCCACCGACGCGACCGCCGCGA
>JAQGHV010000076.1 GCA_028288785.1 Rhodospirillales bacterium
AACCGCCGCCTCGCCAAGGATTTTGAGGCCTCCGTCGCATCAGCCGAAGCCTTCCTCTACGCCGCCTCCGTCATGCTGCTGCTGCGACGGAGTGCTCGTTGCCAGTGAGATTCGAGACGGACTTTCACGCTCGGCAAGGAATTCGCCGCGCTGGTAGATCGCAGCCACGCCGCCAATGCTGCCGGTAACGTGGTTGAGAAGCTTGTCGGCAACGTGTGGCGGGAAGCCTGCGCCGGCCAGCCAAGTGACCGCAGACCGGCGGAAGTCATGAAACCGCCAGCCGGACGCAGGGCGGTTATCGCCTTTATCGTGCTTTTCGGATCGCTGCGGGAGATTCCCGGCAGCTTCCTTCGCCATCGCGGCATCGACCGTGGCTTTCGCTCGGCTGAACCCGCTCGGGGGGGTTGCGCCGGTCGTGCTGAAGACCAGGTCCCGCCCCTCCACGCGCTGTACCGCGCCAAGCAGCGCGCGGGCGGGCTGCGACAGGTGCACGACATGCGCCTTGGCGTTCTTCGTCCGTGCGGACGGCAGGGTCCATGTGGCAAGGTCCTGCGCAAGTTCGGACCAGCGCAACCCCGCCACTTCTTCACGCCGTTGGGCGGTCAGGAGCAGCAGCTTCATGACAGGTCCAAAGGGCTCGCCCAGTGTGCTGGCCGCGCGCCACACCGCACCGATCTCCGCGTCCGTCAGAACGCGGTCACGGGCAGGGGCGCCGCCCTCGATGCTGGGGAGCCCGGCAAACGGATTGAGCGTGAGGCGGCGGCGCTTGACCGCCCAGCCATAGCAGGCCCGGCCATAGGCCATGGTGCGAGCCGCCATTGCGGCATGGCCCGCACCCACTTGGCGATCAAGGATCCCCGTCACCGCTTCATGCGTGAGGGCAGCCGCAGGCTTTGCCAGATGGGCAGCGAAGGCGTGGCGTAGCGCGCGCTCAGCCTCGGTGGAGTAGCGCATGCGACGGCTGGCAAGGTGCAGCTTTGCCCAATCCTCGATGAGGCCTGTCAGCGTGAAGCGGGCAGTTTCCTTTGCCGCCGCTGCCGCAGCCCGCGACGCATCATCCGCTGTCTTCGCCGCCGCGCGCTCGGCAGCCGGGTTGAGCCCCTGTGCGACGCGCCCCAGGCGAGCCTGTGCGGCGCCCCGCGCCTGCTCAAGCGTGATGGCTCCCCATAGTCCCAGCGGGACCCGCTGCTTCCGTCCCGTCGCCTTGTCGGTCCATTGGACGAGAAAGACCCGCTCGATGACCGCTGTCACCCCATCGCCGCGCGTTCGATAGGCGCGCAACCCAAGGCCCCGTGTCGCGGTGTCGAAAGCCAGCCGATCCTTGGCTGCGTCTTCGGGCTTGAAGCCCGCAATGAAGCGTTCGGTCAGCTTTGGCACCTGCATATTCCCTTCGGTTGCAGGCCGGTAGCGGACCCGTAGCGGACCCAGCAGACGGGTCCGCTGCGCGTGAGTATGGCGGTCAGCACGAGCAACTTATCTTTCAGACCTCTAAAATCAAAAGATTAAATGCGGGTTGTGGCGCGCATTGCGTAGGTGTGAGTATCGAATGCCGCTGATTCGTAATCAGTAGGTCCGGGGTTCAATTCCCCGAGTCGGCACCACCCTTTTCAACGAGTAAGGCGAAATACAGCGCTCGACTCCGACCGATCTTTAGGAATGCGGACCCGCGTGGAGATGCATGCTCTTCCCTTCCGGCACCAGATGGTGGATCAATCCGGCTGAGAATTGGCGCAACGCGACGATGCCAGCCCTGACGAATTTTCCGGGCTAAATCGGTCCACAACAGCAGCCGCGCAAATCCGCAGCAAGGCGACCGTTGAGCTTCAGTGCGTACCAGATAGCATCAGGCTCTGGCGCAACGCCTTCCGCACGACAGATTGCCACTGCGGCCAGCCTGCTGGCAGGATGCCGGAGCACCCCCGCGACACCACACCGCCCCGCTCGGACTGCCACACGCCCAGCGCAGGCGCGAGCACGTCGCGTCCGGGCGCATCCACATGGTCACGATGTTCGATCCCGCTCTCCTTTGCCGCTATGGCGGCAAGAAGGACTTGGGCCTCGTCATCCAGGGAGATACAGAGGTTGCGAAGATCCGCCAGCGTCGGATCGACCATACTGCTCAGCAGCCAAGCCGCCCGATCGGTCAGCGGCAGCTATCTCAAGTCTAGAATCAAGCGCCTTCCGCCAACTGGTTGCCCATGCTAACCGGGCGGTAGATAAGTCGTCGCTCCGGAGTAATTAATGAGACTGGTATATACGACACTACGGCTCACGCGAAGGGCAGTACAGGTAGCAAGGCAGCAAGGCCTGGCCCATGCTGCCCTACTTTCCGGCAATAAGATTAGGCATCACTTGCGAACTCGGGTCATTCGTTGGGCCGCAAGGGGCACTTCGCCGTCTGCCGCTCTGACGGACCTGCCGGACGATTTCGATTATGAATTCTACAGGACTTATTACTCCGAGTTCCGTGCTCTTGGCCAGATAGATTTAGAACATCATTACTGTAATTATGGGCGGCTGGAGGGACGATTTCCGAACCTAGCTGCGTTTGCACGTAGTCTGGAAAATAAATTCGGCTTCCTTCCCCCCGGCTTTGATCCAGTAGAATACCTCCGCGCGAATCCGCATCTGGCGGCCGGCGCCCCGCTACCATGGCACCTGATCGCACACTACTTGGAGCACGGCCGTAGAGAAAACTTACCTATCGATCGATCATCGCAAGCCGTTTACACGGCGGATCGCCTGCATCACGCGACTTCTCACGCGAATGATATGCCGGGAGTCGTAGTCGACCCACAGCGTCCCCCCACGGTTAACATCCTTGTCCCCGCATTCGATTTCGGAAGCATGTCCGCGGGCTTTTTCGGTGTATTTCAAGTTGCTTTATTCATCCGGCGCTGTGGTATTAACGTTCGGCTTGTCCTCTACGACCGCTTCGCATTCGACCTTCAGAGGAGTCGGATGAAGCTGAAGGGTTATCCGGGTCTGGAGGATGTCTTCGATCTCCTGGAAGTTGAGTACATTGGTGATCGCACCGCCCCGCTTCGTGTCTCGCCCCACGACAACTGCGTTGCGACTGTGTGGTACAGCGCTTACCTCGCCAGGAAAATCATGGAGGCGCGGGGCGGCGGTCAATTCCTTTACCTGATTCAAGACTACGAGCCCGCATTTCACCCGGCGAACTCGAGTTTTGTCTTGGCCGAAGCGACCTATTCTTTCGACTACGCAGCCTTCTTCTCCACTGAGGCGCTGCAGCAATTTTTCATTGAGAAAGGCATCGGCGTCTTTGCTGCCGCGGGCACCGACCATATATTCTATAACAATGCGTGCAGCCGAGCCCTTCCGTCGAAGGAGAAATTTCTGGGGGCCCGGCGCCCTGGAAGGCCGCGGCGCCTCGCTTTCTACTCGCGCCCTCCCGTTCACCGTAACCTGTTCGAGATCGGTGCTCTCGCCCTTCAGGCCGCACATAGTGCTGGCGTGTTTGCTGGGGCAGAGTGGGAGTTCATCGGCATTGGCCTGGGCGAGGCCGTTGTCGAGCTCGGGGACGGAGTCTGCATGAAGCAAATGGAGCGGATGAATCTGAGTGACTATCAGAAGGTAATCTCGACATTTGATATTGGGTTATCCCTCATGGCATCGCCACATCCGAGCCTGCTGCCATTCGACCTCGCAGGGTCGGGTGCTGTGGTTGTCACCAACAGCTACGCAGTAAAGGATCAGGCCTATTTCGACCGAATCGTGGAAGGCGTCATCGTCGCGCCTCCCGATGTGCCTGCGCTAGTCTCCGCCCTCCGTCGGGCCGTAGCCGAAAGTTTCGATCTCAACGCGCGCTATGCCCGAGCGGCTGCGATGCGCTACCCGACTGACTGGAAGGACACCTTTGGAGATGCGCACGTTGCTCTTGTCCGGGGAACGTTCGCCGACACCTTCGCCGCTTCGCGATGACAAGTTTCGTCGGCCACTAGCCGACGATTCCGTGCCGGGAAACCTAGCCCCTTCTTTCATAGGAACACGCTCACTCTAGCCAGCTCGCAATCCTATTGTTTTCGGAAAGGCTGCCAGCCAATTGGCGAACACCCGCACGAGAGGTCATTTATGAACGAGCGTGAACTGACTTTTGAGGAGATCGCCCTCCGGCATGGTTCCGACAAATTCCGGGTGCATTCATTCCAAAAAATCTATGATCGCATTCTCACACCCCGCCGGCATGAGCCTCTTCGTCTTCTGGAGATCGGCGTCGGAGGAGAGGGCTATGCGGTGGGAGGATCCTCGTTATTTGCGTGGAGAGATTATCTTCCGAATGCACAGATTGTCGGGATAGACATCTACAGCAAAGTGGAGGTGGACGGAGACCGCATTCGCACAGTCGTCTGTGACCAATCAGACCCTATCGCATTGAACGCACTAAACCGCGAGCATGGACCCTTCGACGTGATCATTGATGACGGCAGCCACATGGGTCCGCACGTCGCGATGTCTTTCCATACGCTCTTCCCGCTGCTTGCGACACGCGGCACCTATGTCATCGAGGACATCCAGACGAGCTACTGGCCACATTACGGCGGTTCTTCACTCGCTCCGGCCTGCTTCGACACTGCTGTGCGGTGGATTAAGATAGCCGTCGACGTCATCAACCGCGGCGAGGCGCTTGACCCTACACTCTTCCCTGCTTCGCTTGGCTTCGACATTGCTGAGCTGCATGTTTTTCACAACATCGCATCATTCGTGAAGGGTGACGGCAGCTCGGACTGGCGTAGCCGAGTCCTGACAGAGGAGGCACGGGCAGCGTGGCTTGGCCACGACCGCGCGCTGCATGGCGACTTGAGCGACGCTTATCAAGAACTCCTCGCCGACCCGGGAAAGCTGCTTCGCCTGCTGCAGGTGGTTTCGGGGGCGGGTGGGCTTGATGCCTTCCTTGCCCTTCATGCTCGCAAGTCTGTGGCCCTTGAAAGTTGAAGTTGCGGGCAGAGCGATACCCGTCCCGCGCCACTGCGGCAGTTTTCTCCGCGCTTTGTGCAACTTAGCGGAGTGACTCAACACATGCTCCTGTGGGAGTGGCCGCGACCCCGGGATCGGGATCGGCCGTCCAGTTGAACGGTTAGCGTGCAGTGGCGACTGCGGCTGGTCAGGCGCGTCCAGGAGTTTTGCCGCGCTGGCGACGGCGTGCAGTGGCTGCGGGGCGGGTTTTGACTCGATCTGCGTCGATGTCGTCCGGGTCGAACGCCCGCCGTACCAGGTCGTCGTGGCCTCGTGCCCGAGGTGGTCCGTTTCGGCCATCACTCGCAGGAAGTCCTCGAACCCGCTGAGGCTCCCGACATCCTCAGGCGGGCAACGGCGCTCACCTGCCAGCAGGATCGGAGCGTCCTCGCCGGGCAGCAGCGGGGTCTCGCGCTTTGCCTCGACGAGGTGCTCCCAATGGTCGCCGAAGTCGTAGAGGTAGGTTAACCGCCGCGCGCCGCGCCGGAGCAGTGAGGCGAGCCTCACGCCGCGGGCGGCTGTCACCGGGGCATCATCCCAGTCCGGGTCTGGCTCCCCGATCCGGTCATCGCCGGCGTCGAACTCGAACAGGTGCGCGTCCCAAATGAGCCAACAGTCCCGGGCTCGGCCTGCCACGCTCCATCGGCGGCGAGGGCATTGGGGCCCCTGTCATCGCCTCGCAGGCGCGGCAGGAGAACGCAGGCCGGATATGGCGCGCCACCTCGAACCGGCCGGGGCGGTACTCCAAGATCTCTGTCACGTCCTCGCCCACTTTGCGCAGCGCGCCGCCGCAGGCCTGGCAGGCGCAGCCGCCGGTGGGCAGATGCTCGATATCCCGCCGGGGCAGGGTCTCCGGCAGCGGGCGACGGCCACGGCGCAGCACTTTCTCCTCGGGTGCCAGGCCGCTGGCGGCCTCGTCCTCGGCGTCACCGGCGCCGCCCGCGGCGGCAATGTCGGCCAGCACCTCATCGAGCCGCAGCTCGAGCTGTTCGACCTCGCCCGCCAAGCACTCCGACGATCATCCAAACCGATCATGCCGCAGCCGCGCGATCTGCACCCGCAGCCGCTCCGCCTCCAGCGTCTTCGCCTGCAGGCCAAGCTCCGAAGCTTGACGTGCGGCACGCTCCCCGGCCTGCTCCCCCACGCAGCGACGCGATCACCGCCATCAGCGCGGCGGGATCTTCGGGCAGCGTGCTGTCGGGATGCGGCGTCGCGTCCGAATCGTCTCAGAGGCGCCGTATCGAGGCAAGGCGAAATCGCGTTGCTATACTGCGATTCAGGCTTCCAGGTCGGCGTTGGCGTACGCAAGTCCAGTCCTTCCAGCAGCATCGCCAGCTGCGCCGTCGTCAGCGTCACGGCGCCTTCGCGCGCGATCGTCGGCCAGATGAACCTGCCTTCTCCAGCCGCTTGGCCAGCAGCACCAGGCTCTGGCCATCCCACCAAAGCGCCTTCAGCAGGTCGCCACGCTTGCCTCTGAACAGGAACAGGTGGCCAGAAAACGGATCGGCCTTCAGCGCCGTCTGCACCTGCGCGGCCAGCCCATCGAAGCCCTTGCACATGTCCGTCGTGCCGAGCGCGAGGTGCACGCGCATCGCGGTATTCAACGCCAGCATCAAGCCTCCAGCGCCGCCGCCAGCCGCCCCAACACCGAGGTGGCCCCTATCCGCGGGACAGTTCGATGGCCTGGTTAAGTTCGGTCCTGATTGTCGTCAGGACGCCAATCTCATCACTTCTTCCACCCCGTACGCTTCATCAGGGGTCTGCCCGCCGAGCCGGCTATGGGGGCGCCCGGCATTGTAGTAGCCGATCCACTTCGTGGGCGCGGCGCGCAACTCCGACTCGGTTCGAAGGCATAGACGCATTCGTACTTCAGGCTGCGCCACAACCGCTCGATAAGACATTGTCCATCCATCGCCCGCGGCCGTCCATCGAGATGCGCACATCCGCCGCCCGCAGCACCTCGGTGAACCGAGGCGAGGTGAACTGGCTGCCTTGGTCACTGTTGAATTTCCGCGGCCGCCCGAACCGCGCCAGAGCCTCCTCCAGCGCGCTGATGCAGAACTCCAGGTCCACCGTGTTCGACACCCGCTAGGCCAGCACCTTACGCGTCGCCCAGCCCATCACCGCCACCGCGAACAGAAAGCCGCGCCGCACCGGTATGTAGGTGATGTCGGCACACCAGACCTGGTTTGGTCGATCAACCGGGAGGTCGCGCAACAGGTAGGCCAGACCCGACGGCCTGGATGCGGCACCGTCGTGCGCGGCCGCTGGTAGATCGGCGCCAGCCTCATTTTCCCCATCGGGCACCGGACCCGCTTGCGGCCGACCGTGTAGCCTTCTCGCCGCAGATGCCGTGCTCCCTGACGGGAGCCATACCACGGCGTATACAGAAATCGCGCGTCCACCAGTCGCATTAGTGCCATCCGGTGCTATCCTTCTCTCGCAGTGGCCGGCCGGACGTCGGTAATGCCGCGGACTTCGGACAGCACGGTAATCGTCCTCGGCGCGGCGAAGGGGACCACGCCGCGCTCGCTCGGGCTGGCAGAGTTGGTCGACCAGGTTGGGCCTGGCGACCCCAATGGTGTCGGCCACCGCCTTCACCGGGAGCCTAGCGGTAGCGGTGGCGGCGACTGCAAGCGCCAGGCGGGTCATTTTGGGCAGGCCTGCTCAAGGGCTCTCGGGCACGATATTGGTCTCCATTGTCTTGCGGCCAAGCGTGCGCTCGAGTTCCCGCACGCGGCTGATGGGGACCACCTCCTCGTCAACCCTGACCGCCTCGTGCCCACCCTCGGCCATGCGCCGCCTCCATTGGAACTCCAGGCTGGAGGAGACGCCGTTCAGTGGGCAACGGCAGAAACCGTCATGCCGGGCTGCAGGGTCTGCTCGACCAGCCGGACCTTCGCGTTGGCAGAGTGGCGGCGGCGACGGTCGATACCGGTGATGATGTCAACGCGCTCGAGGTACTCCAGTACCGCTGCCTTACCTGCTTGTCCAAAACAAAGCAGTGCCGTTCTGAATCGAACCTCCATTTGGATTGCAAAGCACCTGCATCGGCCGCACAACGTCTGCTTGACGGACCATGCTGCGATCTACACCCTGAAACGATAGCGGAGCTTCTATAATTTATGCTTGATAATCTACTTGCCCGCGCCGCGCTGCCGAAAGCTCCGACTGGTATCTCAGGCTTTGATGATATCACCTTTGGCGGCCTGCCCGCCGGTCGCCCAACGCTGATCTGCGGTGCCGCCGGCAGCGGCAAGACCCTGTTTGGCATCACCTTCCTCGTCCATGGCGCCGTCCAGTTCAACGAACCCGGCGTGTTTATCAGCTTCGAGGAACGCGCCGAGGATCTGACGGCCAATGTCGCCTCGTTAGGCTACAACCTTGATGGGCTGGTGGCCGAGGGCAAGATCGCGATCGACTACGTGCGCGTCGAGCGCAGCGAGATCGAGGAAAGTGGCGAATACGACCTCGAAGGCTTGTTTGTCCGCCTCGGCTTCGCTGTGGATTCCATCGGCGCCAAGCGGGTGGTGCTGGATACGATCGAGACATTGTTTTCGGGGCTTTCGGACACGGCCCTGGTGCGCTCCGAATTGCGCCGCCTGTTCGGATGGCTGAAGGACAGGGGCCTGACCGCCGTCATCACCGGTGAGCGCGGCGAAGGCCAGTACACCCGCCTGGGACTGGAGGAGTACATCTCGGATTGCGTCGTGCTGCTCGACAACCGGGTGCAGGACCAGATCACCACCCGGCGCCTTCGGGTTGTGAAGTACCGCGGCTCGGCCCACGGCACGAATGAGTACCCGTTCCTGATCGACGAGGACGGGGTCAGCGTGCTGCCGATCACTGCCGCTGGCCTCATCCACGGCGTGTCCACCGATGTCGTATCCAGCGGTGTTCCAGCGATGGATGCCATGCTCGGCGCAGGTGGATTTTACAGCGGCTCGAGCGTGCTGCTGTCGGGCCTTGCCGGCACCGGGAAGACGACACTCAGCGCCATTCTCGCCGACGCAGCCTGCAACCGCGGTGAGCGATGCCTTTTCTTCGTCTTCGAGGAAAGCGCGGACCAGATCTGCCGCAACACCCGCTCGATGGGACTCGACCTGCAGAAGCACATCGACAGCGGAAAGCTCCGTTTCGAAGCGGCGCGGCCGAGCCTGTACGGCCTGGAGACGCATTTGGCCCGCATGCATCGCGACCTCGTACGGTTCAAGCCGCACGTCGTCGTCATCGACCCGATTTCGGCACTTCGCGGCCCGGCCGTCGAGGTTCAGTCGACACTCCTGCGGATGGTGGATTTGCTGAAAAGCCGGGGGATCACCGCGGTATTCACCAGTCTGCAGAACGATGGGGGCCTGACCGATGGGGCCGACCCAGCGCTGTCCTCGCTGATGGACACATGGATCAAGCTGGTCGACATGGAAGCCAACGGTGAAATGAACCGTGTGCTGTATGTCATCAAGTCACGCGGCATGAGCCACTCGAACCAGTTCCGCGAGTACCGGATGACGAATGCGGGCGTGGAGATCATCGCTCCCTATATCGGGCCTGAAGGCGTGCTCACCGGCACGGCGCGCGTGACGCAAGTAGCACGCAAGTACGCCGCGCAGCTGCGCCGGCGGCAAGATGCCGAACAGCGGCAGAATGAGCTGCATCGGCGGCGCGGGGTCATGGAAAGCCAGATCGCGGAAATGCGCGGCGCCCTGGAAGCTCAGGAGCAGGAAGCGTCCCGGCTGCTGGCCGAGGACGACGCGCGCGAGGTGGCACTGGAAACCGACCGTGCGGCCGTCGCTGCCCGGCGGGGCGACACGGAATGAGCGAGCCGGACGCAGACACAGACTCCGACGGCGGGCGCTACCATCTTCGGCTGTATGTCGCAGGCCAAACCCCGAAGTCGCTCGCGGCCATGGCAAACCTCAGGTGCGTCTGCGAGGAACATCTCGCCGGCCGCTATGATGTCGAAGTCATCGACCTGTTGCTGAACCCAAAGCTGGCTGCCGGCGACCAGATCCTCGCCATTCCGACCCTCATCCGCCGGCTTCCGGCGCCGCTGAAGCGGATCATCGGCGACCTGTCCAACACCGATAAGGTGCTGGTCGGACTCGACGTCCGCCCCAGAGGCGGCGGCTCTTGAGCGATCCCAAGCCGGACCTTCCCGCCTACCATCTGCGGCTGTTCGTGGCCGGCAGTACTCCGCGCGCGCAGCGCACCATCGGCAATCTGCGCCGACTGTGCGCGGCGCATCTCAGCGTGGTGAACCTCGAGATCGTCGACATCTATCAGCAGCCCTGGCTTGCGGTGCAGGACCAGGTCATCGCCGCCCCCACCTTGGTGAAGCTGATGCCCTTGCCTGTCCGTCGCATCATCGGCGATCTGTCGGATGAGATTCGTGTGCTTCACGCCCTTCAACTTCCGCTGGTCAGCAATGCACGGTGACTCCGGACTGTCCGCTGCTCCCGAGGCCGAACCAACACTCAGAGCCTACGAGGATCAAATCCGTGATCTGCAAGTCCGGCTTGAGGAGTGCGAAGAAACGCTAGGGGCAATCCGGCGCGGCGAGATCGATGCCGTCGTGGTCGGCGACGCGGCAACGGCCCACCGGGTCTACACGCTGGAAGGCGCCGACCGCCCATACCGCTTGCTGATCGAGCAGATCCAGGAAGGCGCCGTTACGCTCAGCGCGGATGGCATCGTGTTCTACTGCAACCGCCGCCTGGCCGAACTGGTCGGCACGCCACAGGAGCAGGTGACAGGCCACCGGCTACAGCCATTCCTCAGGACCGATGACGTGCATGCCTTCGAGGAACTGCTGGGAGCGGCTTGCCACGGTCCGGCTCGTGGCGAGTTCACCCTTCGTGGCCCCAACGGTGCCGAAACCCCGGTCTATATTTCGCTTAGCCCGCTGCATCGAGACGAGAGCGAGCCGCTGCTGTGCGGGGTGCTGGCCGATCTGACGCAGCAGAAACTGCACCTGCGAGAACTGTCCGAGGCCAACGCCCGGCTGGTTACAGAAAGCGCGCAGCGGGAGGCGACCGAGGAGGCCCTGCGGCAAAGTCAGAAGATGGAAGCTGTCGGGCAACTGACCGGTGGCTTGGCGCACGACTTCAACAACCTCCTGACCGGCATCACCGGCAGCCTGGAGTTGATCGAGCTCAGGGTAACGCAAGGGCGTACCGGCGACCTTGGACGCTATATCGGAGCCGCGACGACCTCGGCCAACCGCGCGGCGGCACTGACGCACCGGCTACTAGCCTTCTCGCGCCGGCAGACTTTGGACCCAAAGCTGGTCCCGGCGAACCGCCTGGTGAGCGGAATGGAGGAGTTGTTACGTCGTACCGTCGGGCCGATGATCACGATCCAGACGGTGCTCCCCACCACCGTCGGCGCCATCCTGTGCGATCCCAATCAGCTTGAGAGCGCCTTGCTGAATCTCGCCATCAACGGCCGCGACGCCATGTCGGACGGAGGGCAGCTGACGATTGAAACCGCAACCATCGAGCTTGATCAGGCTCTCGCCGCCCGGCAGGACATGCTGCCGGGTTCCTACGTGACGATTTCAGTGACCGACACCGGCACTGGCATGACGCCGGACGTGGTGGCTCGCGCCTTTGACCCGTTCTTCACCACGAAGCCGTTGGGCGAGGGGACCGGCCTCGGCCTGTCGATGATCTACGGCTTCGCCAAACAATCCGGGGGGCAGGCGCGCATCCACAGCACGCCGGGCATCGGCACCACCGTCCGTGTCTATCTGCCCAGCCACCAGGCATCGGATGTGACCGTGGTGCAGCCACAGGCGGTGGCCGTCCGGCCGCGGGCGGTACCGGGGGAGACTGTGCTGGTGGTGGAAGACGAGCCAGTGATCCGCATGCTGGTGGTTGAGGTGCTGGAGGAACTTGGCTACAGGACCATCGTTGCGGCCAACGGAATCTCGGGCCTGCGGCAGATTGAAACCCCCGGGCGCATCGACCTGCTGATGACTGACGTCGGCCTTCCGCACGGAATGAACGGACGTCAGCTCGCAGATGCGGCGCGGGCATTCCGTCCCGACCTGAAAGTCTTGTTCATCACCGGGTTCTCCGAAAGTGCTGCAGTCACCAGTGGCAACATGGAGGAGGGCATGGGTGTCCTGACGAAGCCGTTCACCATGGAAGCGCTGGCGACCAGGATCAGAGCGATGATCGACACTCCGAGCATGATCGGTCGAGCCTGAGTCGTTGCGGGTTCATCTGATTGTTGTGATCCGGCACAGTGCCTGAGGCCGCGTAATTCGTGCCCGTCTGGCTTAAGACTCATTCGCCGACCCGGAAGATGAGGGTCGCTGCGATGGCGACTGCCGAGGAGCAGGTGTGGGCACAGCGGTCATGGCGGGCGGCAATATGCGCCAGTCCTTCAGACGGCCCAAAGCGTCCTCGATGCCAGTCCACCGGCGATCGAAGATCTTGTATGTACTCGGTCACGAGGCAGCGGTTGGGATGGCGCGGTTCTCAAGGATAATCCCTTTAGGGTCGGACCGTTTCCCGGCCATGCGCCCGCGCCCCAGATGTGTGACTGTGGCTTATGGCAAATGAACAAGTTCCTTGGATCGTTGCAGTCGGCGCATCGGGTGGACAAGGCCTTGATGACATGAAGCAGCTACTCGGCGCCTTGCCGGGTACGCTGCGGGCAATCGTAATGGTTGTGCTCCATCGCCGATGGCACAAGCCGACCGAACTTCAGGCGGTCTTGGCTCGATGTTGCGCTCTTCCCGTCATGGTTGCTGTTCCTGGTGAGCGTTTTCAGGCGGGCATCGTCTACATCGGCGAACCTTCAGTCCATCTGACCTTGGCCGCTGATAATTTCGGCGCGCTTATTGAAGATCCCGATCGCACTTACGGCAATCGCACGGTAGATCTGCTTTTCAAGTCCTTGGCCACCTACGCGGGCACACGCATGATCGGTGTCGTCTTATGCGGCTCGTTAGACGATGGCTCGCGCGGGCTGGCAGCGATCCACGAGGCCGGCGGCATAACCATGGTGCTGACGCCTGTGGATCCGCCTGAAAAAGGGATGCCAGAGAACGCGATCAGCTACAACGGCCCCGTTGACCTGATTGGGAATCCTGGCCGCCTTGCCGAGGGCATCCGTGCGGCCTGTGCGAGCGAGGATTTCCGGGATTCCCAACGTTCCTAAGAAGCGCGTTATGCCACTCGAAATGGAGCCGAGATGTGAGCAATCATGACATCATCGCCATTGGCGGGTCGACCGGTGCACTTGATGCCCTGAAGCATATCTTCGCTGGTTTTCCAGCCGACTTGCCTGCCGCGGTGTTTGTCGTTCGTCATGTCGCCTCAGACAGCAGAGATATGCTCGCCGGCATATTGGATGCGGCTGGCCCACTTGCGGTGAAAACAGCAACCGAAGGCGACATCATCGAAAATGGTCATGCCTATATCGCTCCCGCCGGTTATCACCTCCTTGTGGATAGCGGCCTGATCAAGCTCGGACACGGGCCGCGCGAAAACATGGCCCGACCGGCAGTTGATCCACTGTTCCGGTCAGTTGCCTTGACCTATGGGCCTCGCGTCATCGGAGTGGTTCTAACTGGATTGCTGGATGATGGGGCCTCCGGTTTGGCGGCCATCAAGCGGTGCAACGGAATTACTGTGGTGCAGGACCCTGCCGATGCCGAGGCTGACAGCATGCCGCTCAGTGCATTAAGTGCCTGCGCCGTCGATTATCGCGCTCCGGCCGCCAAGATGGCCCGCCTCCTTGCACAGTTGGCAAAAGAGCCGGCCCCGTCCGCGCTTCCTGTTGCAGGCGACATCGCTCTCGAAGTGCAGATTGCCGCTGGGCGGCACAGCACGGCGGAAGAAACTGCGCAGATCGCCACGCCCGTTGCCCTCTCCTGTCCATCATGCAGCGGCGTCTTGTCACAAATCTTGGAACCGTCGCGCTTGCGGTTCCGCTGTCAGATCGGGCACGCCTACACTGCTGACGCGCTCGACAAGGAACAAGAGGCAATAATCGCCGAGGCGATCGTCGTTGCGCTTCGCGTCCTCGAGGAGCGGCACACGTTGCTCGTGAAAATGGCCGCCGACGCGAAGCGCCGCAGCCAAAAATTTAGCACCGACCAGTACGAGAAAAGGGCCGGTGACTACCGGCAAAAAGCGGACATGCTCAGGAAGGCTATTGCAGACGGCGCTTGATGAAATCTGCGGCTCGAGCCGTTCGGGTAATCGCTGTCGATGGCTTCGCCGGCTGTCATTACGATATCGGAAAGTATCTCGACTGAATCGCGGGCGCGCCTGTTCCGCACTTTGGCTATTACCCTGCCTTAGCGTTTGGGCGGCGCTCTTCGATGCTGAAGGTGATTGCGGGCTGCGGTTATACCAAGCTGGCCATCGACGACCTCCAGCAGGTCGCGGCAGGTGGTCGTAGAGCTGCGGCCATTCTCTTTAAGGAGCAATGCATCAGCAAACCTGCGGCACCAGAGCTCCTGGAGCAATTCACGAAAGCGCCGCGCATTAAAGGCCAGGCGGGAACGATCCGTTCGAATCGAGAGAGCGTGACGCCGGCTGCGACTTGCAGATCGGAGCGCGCTGCAGCTGTGCCACGCTTCCTGGACTGAGCCGCGCTCCCAACACCAGTGGGGATAAAACGTCAAAAAAGACAACGCGCCGTGACGCTCTCTCAATGTTCTTCGCAAGTGCCGCGCTGCGCGGGTTGCCGGGTCGGCAACCGCATCGACGCTCGTCGCCCAAGGGACCACCGATGCACCGCACGGCTGTGGCCAGTGCCAGTGCTCGATATCAGGATGCGTGTGTCGTGGCTTCATGGGGAGCCAGCAGCTATGCCAGAGCTGCGGTCATAACTACTCGATGCACTGATGAGATATGATCCACCGTCGCATGGCGATGCTGTGCGCGCTGCTGCCCGCCGTAGCGCTCGCGCAAAAGCCGCAACAGCCACAGCAACGGGGCGGCGATCTTCGGCAATTCTTCCTCGTCCGTTGGACTGGCATCGAGCCGGTTATGGGTGCGCCGCTCCGCTTTGACGTGACGCTCGCCTCTGACGGCGGCTTCCTGAACAACATGACGTTCGCGAGTGGGAGCGTCATCAGCATGACCGGGCGCTGGAGTGCTGCGCCATCGGCAACCCTGAACCTGCAAATTCAGGACTGGCAGCCAAGAGCAACTTACAACACCGTCACGAGGCAGATGGTGCCGGTGCAGTATCCCTCAACCGCAGCCTATCAGTTCCAGGTCTTGAACCAGAACCAGTTTCAGACCCGCGGCAGCGAAGGTGGACCTTTTGTCTGGAACCGGGTCGGTTGAAATCGGCTCATCAGCATGGCAGCGGTGGATGACGGCGGGCTGACGCACATTTGGAAAGTTTTTCCTCTACTCCACCTCAATCCCGCCCGCCCGCGCGATCACCCCAAACTCCGCCTGCTCCGCCCGCATGAAGGCCAGCGCCTCCGCCGGCGTCGTCACCCGTGGCGCTGCTCCCAGATCCCGGAAGCGGGTCACCGTCGCCTCCTCCCCCAGCACCTGGTTCACCGCCGCGTTCAGCCGCTGCACCACATCCGCGGGTGTCCCCTTCGGCGCCAGGAACGCGTACCAGGCCACGAACTCCCGCGGATCGAGCCCCAACTCCACCATGGTCGGCACCTCCGGCAACCGCGCGGAACGCTCGCTCGCCGTCACCGCCAGCGCACGGAACCGACCCCCCGCGATGTGCCCAAACCCCGCGCCGAGGCTGTCCAGCATGATCGGCACCTGCCCCGCGATCACATCCATCTGTGCCTGGGGCGTGCTGCGATACGGCACCGCGGGAATGACCAGCCCATGCCGGCGTTTGAAATCCTCGATGACCAGGTGGTTGATGCTGCCCGAACTTGGCAGCGCATAGCGCCAACGCTCCGGCTCCGCGCGCGCCGCCGCCATCAGCTCGGCCATGCTGTGGAACGGCACCGCCGGGTTCACCACCCAGACCAGCGGCGAGGTTACCGCCACGGACACGGCCGCGAGGTCCTCCACGGGGTTCAGCGGCATGTTGCGGTAGATCGCCGTGTTGATGGTCAGCGCGCCGACATGGGCGAACATGATGGTGTGGCCATCGGCCGGGCTGCGGCTCACCTCCGCCATGCCGATATTGCCGTTGGCGCCGGGGCGGTTGTCCACCACCACCGGCTGTCCCAGCAGCTCCGCCAGGCGAGGCGCCATGATGCGGGCGTAGGTGTCGTAACCCCCGGCCGCACTCGGCACCACGCACCGGATCGCGCGGCTGGGCCAGGCGCGGGTCTGGGCGAATGCCGGGGTGGCGGCGAGCAGCCCGAGCGTGGCGCGGCGCGTGAGGCGCATGGGGTTTGTCCCTCCCTTATTTTCCCGCATGGAAGCAAGAATGCAGGGGCGAGGGAAGCGCCGCCTATTTTGCCAGGGACTGCGCCACCGCGAGCGCCGTGAGGTTGACGATCCCCCGTGCCGTCACGCTCGGCACCAGCACATGGATGGGCTTGCGTGTGCCGAGCAGGATCGGTCCCACCTGCAGCCCGTCCGCCGCCGCCTTGAGCAGGTTGAAGGCGATGTTCGCGGCATCGACATTCGGCATCACCAGCAGGTTGGCCGCACCCTCGAGCGTGCTGTCCGGCACCGCGCGGTCGCGGATAGCCGGGATCAGCGCGGCATCGGCATGCATCTCGCCATCGATTTCGAGATCCGGCGCCGCGGCACGGATCAGCTCCAGCGCCTTGCGCATCCGCCGCGCGCCATCCGCGCCCGAGGCACCGAAGGAGGAGTGCGACAGCAGCGCCACCTTCGGCACCACGCCGAAGCTGCGCACCTGGTCGGCGGCAAGCAGCGTCATTTCCGCGATCTGCTCGGGCGTGGGGACCAGCACCAGGTGCGTGTCCACGACGAACAGCACGCCCGTGGACATGATGAGCGCGGATAGCGCGTAACAGCGGCCGACGCCGTCCGTGCGGCCGATCACGTCATGCGCCTGGTAGAAATGCCCCATCCAGTCGCCGGTGCCGCCGCAGATGGCGGCGTCCGCGTGCCCTGCTTCAAGAAGCAGCGCGGCGGCGACGGTGTGGCTGTCCGCCACCAGCCGGTCGGCGGCATCGGGCGGCGTCCCGCGCCGGCCGACCTTGAGCTGGTACAGAGCGCGCAGCGGCGCAAAGATCGCCGTGTCCACGGCAGGGTCGATGATGCGCACGCTCTCCGCAAAATCCATCCGCAACCCGAGTGCGAGGGCGCGCGCCTCGATCGCGGCGCGGTCGCCAAGCAGGATGGGCTCCGCAATCCCCTCGTCGAGCACGGTCTGGACGGCGCGCAGCGTGCGTTCATCCGCGCCCTCGGAATAGACCACCCGGCGCGGGTTCTTGCGCGCGGCCTCGATCACTGGCCGCATCAGGTTGCCGGAGCGGAAGACGAAGCGCTCCAGTTCGCCATGATAGGCGTCGAAATCCGCGATCGGTCGGCGGGCCGCGCCGCTCTCCATCGCCGCACGCGCGACGGCGGGCGCGATCTCCAGGATCAGCCGCGGGTCGAAGGGTTTTGGGATGATGTAGTCCGGCCCGAAGATCGGCGCCTGCCCGCCATAGGCGGCCGCGACGACCTCGGACGCCTCGACGCGCGCGAGCTTGGCGATGGCTTCGACGGCGGCGACCTTCATCGCCTCGTTGATCGAGGTCGCGCCCACATCCAGCGCACCGCGGAAGATGAAGGGGAAGCACAGGACGTTGTTGACTTGGTTGGGGTAGTCCGTCCGTCCCGTCGCCACGATCGCGTCCGGCCGCGCCGCGCGCACCGCTTCGGGCAGGATCTCCGGCTCGGGGTTGGCGAGTGCCAGCACCAGCGGGCGCGGGGCCAGCAGCGCGAGCCATTCCGCCTTCAGGATGCGCGGCGCGGAGAGGCCCAGGAAGATGTCCGCACCGGGCAGCGCGTCCTCAAGCGTGCGCTCGGTGGTGTCGCGGGCGTATTTGGACTTCCACGGGTCCATCAGTTCGGTGCGGCCCTCATAGACCACGCCCTTGATGTCGCAGACGGTGACATTCTCGCGCTTGAGCCCCATCGAGCAGAGCAGGTCGAGGCAGGCGAGCGCCGCCGCACCGCCGCCGGTGTTGACCAGCTTCACATCTTCCAGCCGCTTGCCCTGCAGCAGCAGCCCGTTGCGGACGGCGGCGGCGACGATGATGGCGGTGCCGTGCTGGTCGTCATGGAAGACCGGGATGCGCATCCGCTCCCGCAGAGCCTTCTCCACGATGAAGCACTCGGGCGCCTTGATGTCCTCGAGGTTGATGGCACCGAAGGAGGGCTCCAGCGCCGCGATGATGGTGATCAGCTTCTCGGGATCGTTCTCGTCGATCTCGATGTCGATCGAATCGATGCCCGCGAATTTCTTGAAGAGGACCGCCTTGCCCTCCATCACTGGCTTGCTGGCGAGCGCGCCGATGGCGCCGAGGCCCAGCACCGCCGTGCCGTTGGTGATGACGGCGACCATGTTCCCACGCGAGGTATAGTCGTAGGCGCGGTCGGGGTCCTTCGCGATCTCCTCGCAGGCGGCGGCGACGCCCGGCGAGTAAGCCAGTCCCAGGTCACGCTGCGTCGCCATGCGCTTGGTCGGCTCTACGCTGAGCTTCCCCGGCCGCGGATAGCGGTGGTAGTCGAGCGCGGCCTTGCGGAAATCCTCGTCCATACGAACCTCATCTGGCTGTGCGCAGCATAGGGCAGGGGGCGGCACGCGCCAGGGAAGATCGAAACAAACATCACCCGCGCGGCACCCCCTGATGCACGCCGCGCGGCGTCCCACATGCATACTGATCAGGCATGGAGCATGGCGATGGACATCAAACGAGCGGGATCGCGGCCATCGGGCAAGGGCCCGGCCGAATACTTCACCGGCCAGGTGCGGATCGACCCGCTGGTGGAGACCGAGGCGCCATCCCGCGTCGCCGGCGCGCTCGTCACTTTCGAGCCCGGCGCGCGCACCGCCTGGCACACGCATCCGCTCGGGCAGACGCTGATCGTCACGGCTGGCTGCGGCTGGATGCAGCGTGAGGGTGGGATGCGCGAGGAGATCCGTCCCGGCGACGTGGTGTGGTTCCCGCCGGGCGAGAAGCACTGGCACGGCGCCACATCCGCCACGGCGATGAGCCACATCGCGATTCAGGAGAAGCAGGACGGCTCGCCGGTCACTTGGCTCGAGCAGGTGAGCGAGGATCAGTACGGGGCGTGATGTCGGGGCTGGACCGCGCTTGGCGGTGATACGTCCCTGGTGCGGCCAAGAAGATTCGAACTTCCACGGGGTTTCCCCCACCAGCACCTCAAGCTGGCGCGTCTACCATTCCGCCATGGCCGCAATCAGGGTAGGGGGGGCGTATAGCCGATGATATCAGCCGCATCAACGCACCCCGCGCCGCTTTTTTCCGCCCCCCCCGAATGGGTGGTGGCGGAGGGCCGCCTTGGCTACCCCGAAGCCATCGCCGAGATGGAGTCGCGCATCGCCGCGATCCGCGCCGGCACCGCCGCCGAGCGGGTCTGGTTGATCGAGCATGAGCCGCTCTACACCGGAGGAACCTCGGCGACCGAGGCCGGGCTGCTCGACGCGCGCTTCCCCGCCCATCGCAGCGGACGCGGCGGGCAATGGACCTATCACGGGCCGGGACAGCGCACTGGTTATGTGATGCTCGACCTCGACCGCCGGCATGGGGGCGTCGCCGCGCGGGACATCCGCGCCTTCGTGCATGGGCTGGAGGATTGGCTGATCGGGGCGCTCGACCTGCTTGGCGTGCGCGGCGAGAGGCGGGAGGGGCGGGTCGGCATCTGGGTGCGCGACGCGGCCCGCGGCGGCGAGGCGAAGATCGCCGCGATCGGCGTGAGGGTGACGCGCTGGGTAACGTGGCACGGCGTCGCGCTGAACGTGGACCCGGAGCTGTCGCATTTCGGCGGCATCGTGCCCTGCGGCATCGCCGAGCATGGCGTCACCAGCCTGCACCACCAAGGCATCCCCACGACGATGGAAGCGGCGGATGCGGCGCTGATGGCGGCCTGGCCGAAGGTGTTTGGGGAATAACAGCGGCCAAAGGAATGGGCGCTGCTGTTCGCATTTGCAGGCCCTTACGCCTGACGTGTCGAAGGCACGCGGGAGCATGACGCGCACGCGCACCGCAGTTGAATAGAGCGCGATCTAAGCAATTTTCTTGCAGTGTTGAATCAAGCGCGATCGCTCGGCGCGCAGGAACTGTAATTGAAGTTGTTCTCCGTGAATAGTTCAGCAGGTCTGACGCGAGCTTTGTCGCTGTATATACTTGAACGTGCTGTTGGTGCGACTGGCGAGAGCTCACGTTCAGTGGCGGCCTGATTTGCGGTATCCATCAAGCGTGATCCGCTGGGCTGAGCGGCACCCGAGACCGGAAGTGTTGCAGCCCGTCTGATGGGCGGCGTGCTTCGGGCGGCGCTGGCCGGGAAACGGGAGTGGCTCGTACGCCAGCACCGCACGACGGAGCGCAAGGCGGCGGACGACGAGGCAGCGCTGAGAGCGGACATCACAAACCTCGCCAAGCGCTACGGGCGGTATGGCTATCGGCGGATCACGGCGTTGCTCAGAGCTCAGGGCTGGTCGTGCAATCACAAGCGGTGGAGCGGATCTGGCGGGCTGAGGGGCTGAAGGTGCCGGCCCGGCAGCCCAGGCGTGGGCGGCCATGGCTCAACAATGGCTCCTGCGTGCGGCTGCGGCTGGAGCGCACGAACCATGTCTGGGCATACGACTTTGCGGAGGACCGCACCCGCGATCTCCATGCGTGAGAACCCCCACACACACGAAACCAGCAATGAATCAGGCAAGCTTTTTATGACACAGTAGTGCTAGATCATGCGCCGAAACAGGGCGGCAAGGTCCACCCGCGGCAGGCGCCTACTTCGTGACGAACGCCTTCTCGATCACGTAGCTTGCCGGGCGATTGTTCGCGCCTTCCGTAAACCCGCGGATTTCGAGCAGCGCCTTCATGTCGGCGTTGAGCGCCTCGGAGCCGCAGATCATCACTCGGTCACGTGCAGGGTCGAGCGGCGGCAGGCCCAGCGCCTTGCCGAGCGTGCCGGCCTCGATCTGGGTGGTGATGCGCGCCTGGGTCGGGAAGGCCTCGCGCGTCACCGAGGGGTGGTAGATCAGCTTGCCGGCGATGAGCTCGCCCAGCTGTTCGTCCGCGGGAAGCTCGTTCGTGATGAAGTCGCGGTAGGCGAGCTCCGCAACCTGCCGCACGGTGTGGCACAGGATCACCCGCTGGAACCGGTCATAGGTTTCGGGCTCGCGGATCAGGCTCAGGAAGGGCGCAATGCCGGTGCCGGTGGCGATGAGGTACAGGTTCTCGGCCGGCGCCAGGTTGTCGAGCGCCAGGGTGCCCACCGGCTTGCGGCCGATGAGCACCGTATCGCTCGGCTTGATGTGCTGCAGGCGCGAGGTGAGCGGGCCGTTCTGTACCTTGATCGAGAGGAACTCGAGCTCCTCCTGCCATGGCGCGCTGACCACGGAATAGGCGCGCACGAGCGGTTTCCCCTCGACCATGAGCCCGATCATGGTGAACTCGCCGGCGCGGAAGCGGAACGTCGCGTCACGGGTGCAGCGGAACGAGAACAGGTGCTCCGTCCAGTGATGGACGTGAGTTACCGTCTCGCCGAAAAAGGTGGCGGGAACGGTGGGTTTCGCGGCGCGGAGTTTGTCGGGCATGGCGCTGGGGGTTAGCGCCCCGCACCCGTTGATGCAATATCGATCGATGCATCGGTGCCCACAGCCACGGGCCGAACGGAGCCACAGGTGATCAATACGAACGCGCCGCGCGACCCCGTGTGTGACCCGCCGGTGGGCCCCGTGGTGGACGCCACGCCGCGGCCCTTGCCGGCCCGCATCATGCACCGCGGTGGCGCGGTGACGCTGGAGCCGCTGCATGCCCGCCACGTGCCGGAGCTTTGGCGTGCCGCACAGTCCGCCGACGAAAGCTTCGCCTATATGGGCTATGGCCCCTTCGCGACCGAGGCTGCCCTGGGCGGGTTCATCGCCGAATTCGCCGCCCAGCACGACCCGCTCGCCTGGGCGGTGCGCCCGCACATCTCCGGGGCGGCGGAGGGCTGGATCACGCTCATGGAGATCCAGCCGAAGAACGCCGCGATCGAGATCGGCAATATCTGGTTCGGGCCGCGCATGCAGCGGAGCCGTGCGGCGACCGAGGCCATGTACCTGCTCATGCGCCACGCCATGGATGATCTCGGCTACCGGCGGCTGGTGTGGAAGTGCAACGCGCTGAACGCGCCCTCACGTCGCGCGGCCACCCGGCTGGGCTTCGTCTTCGAGGGCGAGCTGCGCGCTCACATGGTGATCAAGGGCCGCCGGAGGGACACCGCCTTCTTCGCCATGCTCGACGGTGAGTGGCCGGCGCGGCGAGACGCCATCGCCGCGTGGCTCGACGCCTCGAACTGGGACCAGGATGGCCGGCCCAAGACGAGCCTTGCACGTAGGGATGCCTAATTCCCTTGCGGAACGGCGAGCAGTGTGTCTAACATTCTGTTAACGATTTGGACGGGAGATCGTCATGCTAATCTCCGGTATCGAACTTACCGACGTCTTCGGCTGGGGCGTCATCGCAGCGGGGACGGCCTATCACCTGCTGCGATCATTCGGCCCGCAGCTCAGCATGGTGGGGGCAGCGCTTGCCGCGTTTGGTGCCAAGGCGCTGCTGCTTAACATCGCCTGATTGCAGCTTTCGCGCTGGCCAGTGCACCCTGCCGCTGATGACGGGCAGGGGATCAGGATGCAAGCGAATCTGACAAGACGCGCGGCGCTGTCCGCCGGCGGGCTGTTGGTGGCACCTTCGCTGCGCGCGCAGAGCTACGCCTCGCGGCCGATCCGCCTGATCGTTCCCTACACGCCCGGTGCCGCGACCGACGCCATGGCGCGGATTGCGGCGCAGAAACTCCAGGAAAAGCTCGGCGTCACAGTGGTGGTGGAAAACCGCGCTGGGGCGAATGGTGCGATCGGCAGCCAGGCCGTCCTCGCGGCGCCCGCCGATGGCTACACGCTGCTGGGCTCGGCCAGCATCCACGTCATGGCGCGCCACGTCATGCGCGCCTCCCCCTACGATCCGGTCGAGGATTTCACCCCTATCGCGCGCACGGCGCGCGGGCCGCTGGTCATGGTGATGGATCCTCGCCGACCGGAAACCACGATCCCGGCCGTGGTCGAGGCCGCCAGGCGCGAGCCGGCGCGCTGGAGCTTCGCCACCTCCTCCCTGGGTTCGGCCGGCCATCTCGGCACCATCGAGTTCAACCGCGTGACCGGTTCCGCGATCGAGATCGTGGGCTATCGTGGTGCTGCACCCGCGCTCACCGACGTTGCGGCCGGCAATGCGCAGCTGATGTTCGAGCCGGCGCTGGCGACTTTGCCGATGATTCGCGGCGGGCAGCTTCGCGGTCTTGGCATCGCGTCCCCCGCGCGCACCGCCCTGGCACCGGACCTGCCGACCATGGCCGAGGCCGGGCTGCCGGGGTTCGAGTTCTATTCCTGGTACGGCCTCTGGGCGCCGCGGGCCGTTCCCGGCGAGATCGTGGCCCGGCTCAACGCCGCCATCATCGAGGGCATGCGCGAACAGGCGATCGAAGCCCGGCTCGCAGGCCTCGGCTTCGAGCCGGTTGCCGAGACGCCGGAGGCGTTCGCCGCCTTCATCCGGGAGGATGTGGCGCGGAATGCGGCGTTGCTGCGGTTGGCGAATTATCAGCCGGAGTGAAGTAAAGCCGGGGAAAGGAACTCCCCCGAACCCCCTTTATTTGGCTTGTTTGCCGGTGCGAGCGGGCGGCGCCGGCTGCCCAGAAATCAGCGCGAACGTTACGCCTCCTGGCTGCGGAATGGTGAGCAACCACTCGCGCGGAGGTCTGTTCAAATATTGCGCGGCCCGGTCGCGCCAGCCGGAAGAAGGAAATCCCGCATGATCAGACGAACCGTCTTCGGCGTGCTGGCCGCGCCGTTGCTTATCGGCCAAGCCTTCGCGCAGCGCACCCAGGCGCAGCCCGGCACCGCCCGCGCAGTGCCCCTCGACACCGACCGCCGGCACATGCTCGGTACCATGGCCTTCGCTACGGCCTCCTCCACGCTCGCGCGGAGCGAAGCCTCCGCGGCTCCGGTCAAGCTGTTCGGCGAGCTCGAAGCGGAGGAGCAGATGGCCTTCGTCAGCGCACGCCGCATGGCCGGCCTGCCGCTGCCCGATCCCAGCATGATGGACGCCGAGCAGCGACAGATGCTGACGATGCTGCATTCAGCCAGGGGCACGGCTTTCGACACCGCCTTCATCCGCGGTCAGATTCAGGGCCATCAGGAACTGCTGCGCCTGCACATGGCCGCCGCCGCAGCCCCGGTGAGCCGTGAGGAAGGTATGCTGGCGACGGTCGCGGTGCCGGCGATCCGCAGCCACCTGGCCATGCTGACCGGCATCGCCGCTGCCACCTGACAGAAACTTCTCTCCCCCCGCTTGAAGGGGGAGAGGGCTGGGTGAGGGGCGTCGAGTTTCCGGCCTCTGCCAGCCAACGTAGCAAGGCTGGGGAAAGGGATTTCCCCAGACCCCGATCTTCTAATTCTGACCTTTTAGGCGAGCGAAAAGGGCGGCCCTTAGATGAGGCGCAGGGGCTCCAGGGCGTCGCCTACGGCAACGCGGCCTTCCTCGATCACCTCGGCATAGACGCCGAGATCGGCGTGGCCGAAATGCTCGCGCAGCGCTTGCGGCGGCTTCGCGTCGCGTTCGGCGGTCGCCGGGTTCACCTCGGTCGCGGGGCAGCGGACGATGCGCTTGAACACCCGCAACCGCGCCCCGCCGAGCATGATCTCCTCGCCCAGCAGGTCGAACTCGCCCCAGGGCATGCCGCCCGAGAAGTAGAAGTTCGCACGGAACCGCAACGGGTCCAGCGGCACGCCCATCTTGGCCTCCAGCGCGGCGAGCGAGGCGAGCCCGATGATGGAGACGCATTTCTTGGCAACATCGGTGAAGGCATGCCCGGGCGCTTCGACGAAGCTGGGCTCGCCGCGGGCTTCCTCGCCGAGGAAACCGGCCAGGAACCCGGCGATGGCGGCACGTCCCTCCGCGGTGCGCGTGTCGCCCGCGAACGGAGCGGCGTCAGGCGCGCGGATGACGAGCATGCCGCTGCGTGGGTCGAACGCCGTGTGCAAGTACGCAAGGCGCGCATTCGCCATCAAACAACCAAAATGGCGCTTCTGTAGCCAGGTAGGGGCGGCGGGATCAAAGGGCGCATCCCCCTGCGCGAGGGCAAAGCGCCGGTCATGGGGCAGCGTCTCGCCCGGGGTGAGCATCACCTCCTCCAGCGCCTCGGCCGACAGGCCCTTCACGGGGTAGCGGTAGATTGTCTCAATGCGCATCGGCGGACCCTTGAAGCAATGGCGTGAACGCTACCACATAGTCAGCACCAGGCGCTGCCCGTTGCCATGATGGGACGGAGCGGCGCCGGTCCGCTCAATGGAGGGACTGGGACCATGGATATAGAGAAATTCACCGAACGCACCCGCGGATTCCTGCAGGCAGCGCAAACCATCGCGATCCGCGAATTCCACCAACGCATCACGCCCGAGCACGTGCTGAAGGCGCTGCTCGACGATGAGGAAGGCGCCGCATCCGGCTTGGTGCGCGCCGCCGGCGGCGACCCAGCGCGGGTGAAGGCCGGCGTCGAGGCCTCGCTCGCCAAGCAATCGAAAGTGAGCGGGCAGGGCGCGGGACAGCCGCAATTCACCCCCGAGATCATCCGCGTGCTCGACGCTGCACAACAGGGCGCGACCAAGGCCGGCGACGAGTACGTCGCGCAGGATCGCCTACTTGTCGCCATCGCCGCGTCGGACACCGATGCCGGCCGTGCGCTCCGCGCCGGCGGCGCCGACCCGCAGCGCCTCGAAGCCGCGCTCGCCGACATCCGCAAGGGCCGCAAGGTCGAGAGCGCCAATGCGGAGGCGAATTTCGATGCCATGAAGAAGTATGCGCGCGACATCACGGAGATCGCGCGCCAGGGCAAGCTCGACCCCGTCATCGGCCGCGATGAGGAAATCCGCCGCACGATCCAGGTGCTCGCGCGCCGCACCAAGAACAACCCGGTGCTAATCGGCGAGCCCGGC
>JAQGHV010000079.1 GCA_028288785.1 Rhodospirillales bacterium
TTTCCCATTCGCTGGCGTGGTGCCGTCTCCTGGGAGCCTTGATGGTCTGCGCCTGCGGAGCTGAGGGGGCTGCGAGAGATGCTTGGGAGAGTGAGCGACCTCGAGTGCCATTGACAATGCGGGTCCGTCTCAACCGGTAAGCGGCCTCTGAATCGACCGGTACGCAGGCGACGCCAAAGCTCTGCACCGGTGTCGCAGCCTGTGTCCCGATCGATCCCGAGCTTGGTAAATAGGGTCAAGGAAGGCTGTCGAGACAGCGGGCGGTGGCGCTGCAATGCTTTGTTCCGAGGGTGTGCGACAGCCGACGAGCGCAGGTCATGCACCCCGGCTCGGAGGCAGCCGGCTCAACAACTTAAAGCACCTGTCAAACGCACTACAGCCGGCCGGCCCGCTCCTGTGGACACGCCGGGCCGGTGTTGCCAAGCGACACCGGCCCGGCGCTGGGTCAAATCGTCACGCGACTGCCGTCGAAGCGTGTGAAAGAGAAGCCGTCAAATGCCTCGCGGTAGGTGGCGCGCTCGTCGCTCAGCAGGCCGATCGCCACCTCCTCGCCCAGTGGCATGGAGGCCGCGCCGTCAGACCACCAATGGATACCCATCCAGTTCCGGCCCATGGCGAAGTTCGTGGCCAGCTTGTTCAACTCCCCACCCACCGTCAGCGGCGGCCCGCTGTAAGGCACCAGCCGCGTCGGATCGCGCGGGTCGGGTTGAACGGGGTCAGCTATGACCCGGCTTTCATCGAAAAAGGCCTTTAGCAGGGTCGCCGTAACGCCCCCAAGGCTCGCGCCGCCGCCGGGGTAGGCCGAGAAGATTGGCGAGCCGTCAGGGGTGTTCTGCGACAGCAGGCATGTGCCCTGCTTCGCTCGCGTGCGCCCAAGCGCCTCCGACCGCAGGAAGTCGTCGTGCAGCGGGTAGTCGCTCACGCCGTTGACCAAGCGGTGATGCGCGAGCCCGCCATAGGCCTCTGGCCGCAGCGTGCCGTGCACGAACCACTTCTGCCAATAGGCAGCGCGGGGGGCATAATTGCAGCCCGTGGCGATCAGGGCCTGCAGGTGATTTGGCCCGAAGGTCGCTGCCCCCGCGCTCTGGTTCTGTATGCGGCGGTATGGGTTGGATGGATTCAGCACCGGCTGCGCGAGCGGGAACATGCCGCCGTAGCGCGGGTCCGCCCCGCCCGCAGGGGTGGCGAGAAGCAGCGACACCGCCCAGGGCTGCGGAACCCCTGTGCGGACGGCCTCCGCCAGGTCACGTCCGGTGGCGATGTAGCGCGGCGTGGGGTCGAACTGCGGCTGACCACTCACCGCTTGGCCGTTCTGCGCCTTCAGCCACTCGTCGTAGCCGGTCAGGAATTCGCTGGCAGGCGTCGCGGTGCGGATGCGCGCCCCGATCCACTGCGCCCCGAAGGGGATGTCGCGAAGCAGGAATTGTGAGATTACCGGCCCGTCCAGCACGCCCGGCGGCGTGACGGCACGGCCCCGCGGGACGGCCGCGTCAAAGTAGAGGGCACCGCCCCTGAACAGCGTGCCGGGCGTGACGCGCCCGTCGCGTTTTGCGCCATGATAGCCGGGAAGCCGGCTGAGCTCCTCCGCGGCCGCGAGCAGGTCGCGGTTGCCGGTCCCATCCTGGTACTCGGCGAAGGGTACGTCGCGAAGCAGCGCCTGCCAGTACACCTCCACCGCCTCGGCAGCCCGCTCCGCGCTGGCAAGGGCCGGCGCCGCCGGGATGGCGATCTGCGCCGGGTTGAGGCCGCCGAGGCTGACCGCCATGGTGCCGAGCGGGTTGCCCAGCCGGCGCGTGCCTCCGAGTGGGATCTTCTCGAAGTCGGCCGGGTTGCCGGACCGGCAGGCGTCGTGCAGCGCCCGCCAGGCGGCCTGGTCGGCCTCGCCCCGCTCATTGTGCGGCAGGGCCCGAGTGTCGGTTCCAATCCTGTTGGCGTAGCGGTCCTCGTCGTCATTGGCTGGATGCGGGGCGATGGGGATGGCGCCCATGGTACGCGAGCAGACCTCGCGCACCTCGACCGCACGTCGGTGCAGTGCGTTGTCCACCGGACGCGCCAGCGGCTCAGTGCGGGCAGCCCGTGCTGCCGGCTCCGTGGCGATCGGCTGCGCTGCGGCCGGAGCTACCAGGGACGCGCCCGGTCGCGCGAGAGCGGCGCCCCCGAGGGCAAGTCCGGTGACACCGAGCATGCCTCGGCGGGGCAGGCTGGGGTGAGGCAGAGGCGCCCCATCGGCTGGTGTGGTCGGGTGGCTGGCCATTGAATCCTCCGGTCTTGTGGGAGACGAGGGACGTGTGCCGGCGATGGTGCGTTCGGGTTTGGAGGCAGCAGGCGCGGGACTGCTCGGGCGCCGTGTCGGGAGTGCTGCTCCGGAGGCCGGCGCTGTGCAGGCTAGCACCAGCCCTCGGGCGCGAGACAGCGGAAAGCGTGCGGAACTCGGAGGCTTGTGCGCGCGCATGGCCGAGTGACATGCACGAGTGATCTTGGCCCTCTAAACTGGCCCGGCGGGCGCGAGGTTCTTCGGGTGCTGTAAACCTCGCTAGACCAAGAGACTGGTGAAAAACTTCAGCACATGAGACCGTTGGGACTATAATCGCAGCAAAACTATTGCGCCCCAAACCATGAGTGCTAGGCCCGTCCAGCGGCTCACTCGAGCGCCGGTCGGAAGAAGCTTCTCGATCAAGACCAAAAGTGCCAGGGCTGCGATCCAGAGCAGATTCATCAAGCCGCCCACGAATAGCATCATCATGAGCAACCAGCAGCATCCGAGACAGAATAACCCGTGCCTCACACCAGCTAACATCGGTCCGAAGGCACCCTGCCGCCAATACTTCAGGAGATACTCAAAAGGAGAACGGCACTCGACAAGGCATGCCTGTTTCAACGGAGTCCATTGATAGATGCCAGCCGAAATCAACAATATACCGGCGAGGGTGGCGCTGCTGCTGGCCATGCCCGCCGATAGAAGGCCGGCTCGATCGAGACACCACTGCAGAGCTGTAGCAACCAAACTGAAGCCGAACCAGATTGCCAAATACCCCAGCACGAAAAGTCCCGTCGGCCCGAGGAGGCGTTTCCCGCCACGTTGACCCATCAGAGCGGTAGCCAGCAGAATGGCTGGCGCGGCACTCGGTAGCATCATCGCCATCATCATGATGGCCCACATCAGGAAAATCAGCACCGCGTAGCTGACAGTCCAATCCGGGGCCATCAGCATGATCTGGCCGCCGCCCATATCCATCTGCTGCACGTTAATCCCGGCACCAAGGAGCAGCCACCCCCAGGCAAGCAGAATCACAGCGAGCAGACCTACCGTCACGACCACTCGATCACGCTGCAGCAACGCCTGCCACATGGAACGGGTCCCGCTAGTTAAGGCGTCCCTTATGGCTAAGATGGATATGCGCGAACTGGCCGTAGGTGTCCTTCAGGTCAAGCGCGATCGGACCTGCGGTTTTGCTGGTGCCGCTGGCGATCTCGGCCTGGGCGAACTCGAAGCTTTGCGGAAAATCGATGCGCACGCGGTGCTCGACCCCCGTCACCGGGTTGCGGATCGGCTCTCCTGTGGAGACCACGAGGCCAGGAACATCGACCCGCGCGCGCCGCGCGTCTACATCCACGTCAAAATTGATCGGGTGAAACTGAGGTGCGTGTTTGTTCGGGCTCATGGCAGCGAACACCCACCACATCGTGGCCATATCCTCGGTTTCCTGCCCCGACAGAATTTTCTCAAGCGCCTCCCGCTGACGGGGGTCAGCGCGCTCATCGATGACGAGTTGCATGCTGCCGTTGCCCTGATGCACCGCGGCCGGCCAGCGATACATGGTCACGGCGCGTAGGCCGTCCAGCCGGATATCGCCGAACCTTCCCTGGTCAATATGGAAGGCCGCAACCGCTTCGCAGAAGCCCTTGTCCGGCAACGCGTTGAACTGGCAGGGACAAGCATAGATACAATTGCAGTTCGCGAATTCGGTGCCCTTGATTTCCCATTCGATCGAGACGGCCATGTGGACCTCCATGTTTATGTTGATGGAGAAATCGACCCGGCGCGTTTCACTCTAGCTGTGCCAAAGTGGGGCAAGGAGCCGATATCTCTTCGTACACGATTTTACATGCATTCGGCGACCTTTTCGCCGGTTCGCAAAGCTTTCCGGTGCCGGAGCATGCGCCGCGTCCAACGTCGCAGAGCCCTAGGTTAAGACTTCTGCAACAGGATGCCGACGAAGGCTCGCCGCCTGCACTGCTGGGTGGCGCGAGAGGGGTGGGCATCGACTGCCCGCCCCAAGGCGGACCATGATGCACCGTTCCGGCGCTCGACCACCTGCGCGAGCACGTTGTGACGCGCACCTTTGTCACCATAGGTGGTCGAGGGGACCTGAAGCGGAACGCGTCCTCACCCAGGCATGGCTGGAAAGCTCTTCAGGCCGCCACTCAGCGCGACCCAAGGTTGCTTGCTGTCGCAGTAAATCTCCATGCCAGGCTTGACCCAACTCGGGTCATCCAGCGACCCAGAGCGGATCATCAGCATGTCCGGGATTACGTCGAGATTGCTAGCGATGGGGGAACCACAGGCCGGGCAGAACCGATAATGCACACTCTGACCGCTGTCGCCCTTGCTGTCATAGGTCGTGACGTCGCCCGTAATCGATAGAGATGTGGCTGGAAGCGCGATCACCACTGCAAACGCACTGCCACTCGCCCTCTGGCAAGCCTTGCAGTGGCACACAGCCACAAACGTCGGATCAGCCTCTGCGCTGAATCGCACCTTGCCGCAAGAACAGCCGCCTGTGATGTTTGCCATGTCACGGGTCGCCCTTTTGGATGGTTTATACCAACATCCGCCTGAGCCTACGACCGAGTTGCGCAGCGTGGCTAGCCGCCGACGCGCGGGTCAAATCGATCGACTTGGCAGTCGCTAAATTAAGATTTCTGCACCGTCAGCACGGCCGCGATGCAGTTCGTCGTTGCCGGAGCCTCCAGGCTTAGGCCGCTCTGCCCCTGCTCTGCCGTGGACACCCTGAAGTGGCCGGCGACGTATCGGCTTGGTAGACGGCAATGCTGGATGCCGGGAGGTCGCGATCACGTGGCTCTGATCAGACTTGGCATCATGACCGGGGTCTACGCCTGCGCACAGAAGGTGTCCGCGCTATCTGGCGCGGCAGCCAAGTCTCAAGAAACACATGTGGCTCCTCGTGTGCCCGTTCTCGCAGCGCGCAACGCCTGAAGTACGGGTTTTTCTGGTCCTCTGCGGCTCGCTGGTGCCAAACTGTGGCGGCTAGGGATGCAGGGTGAGCGCACATGCCACGCGATGCACAGAACCAGCTTCTCACCGCTGCGTCTGAGGGCGCGTCGGGAGCATACAGTTACGCGCTTGAGGGCTACCTGTCCTACCGAGCCGACACCGGCCAGCGGGTCGCAGCGATGCTCGTGGCCGACCCACAGTTTGGCATGGCGCACGTGTTCAAGGGCTACCTTGCCCTGACCCCCTTCGACGGCACCTTTCTGCCCCGGGCCCGGGAAGCCCTTAACGAGGCCCGCCCCCACCTCGTCCACGCGACAGCGCGTGAGCGCGCCCATGGGGAGGCGCTTCGGCTCTGGGTTGAGGGGGACGTCGCTGCGGCAATGAAGGCATGGGAGGAGATCCTCGCAGACTACCCACATGACGTGCTTGCTTTTCGCATGCACCACCACAACGCCTTCTGGTCAGGACGACCGGAGCGGATGCTGGATGGGGTGGAGCGTGTACTGCCTCATTGGTCGGCCCAGATGCCAGGCTGGGACACCGTGCTCGCCTGCCGCTCTTTCGCCAACGAGGAGTGCGGCAACTACACAGTGGCCGAAGCCTCTGGCCGCGAGGCTCTGATGCTCAGTCCTGGCAACCTTTGGGCTACGCACGCAGTGGCGCACGTCCTGGAAATGCAAGGCCGCTGTGGAGAGGGCATCCACTTCCTGGATGGGATGGAGCAGCACTGGGAGGGCGGGAACGCCATCATGCATCATCTGTGGTGGCACCGCGCTATGTACCACATGGAGCGGCGGGAGATTGACCACGTCCTAGACCTCTATGACCGGCGCTTCCGCAACTTCAACTCGCCGCTTGTTCAGGCCATGCCCGACTTCACCACCGACGTGCAGAATGCAGCCTCCATGCTCTTCCGGCTTGAGCTGCATGGTGTGGCCATCGGGGAGCGCTGGGTAGAGCTGGCCGAGAAGGCGGAGGCGCGGGTCGGTGATCACCTCTCCCCCTTCACCTTGCCGCATCGGATGATGGCACTCGCCGCTGAGCGTCCGGCGACGGCGGAGCACATGCTGGAAGCGCTGCGCGAGGCCGCACACCTGGATCACACCGACCATGGAGCAGTGCTGCGCAACGCTGCGCTGCCTGCTTGCGAGGCGGTTCTGGCATACCGTCGCGGCGACTTCGCGGGAGCAGTCACAGCCATGCGGCCGGCACTTGGATTGATCTACCGGCTGGGCGGCAGCCACGCGCAGCAGGAGGTGCTGGAACAACTCTTCCTGGATGCGGCCATGAAGGCGGGATTGGACGAGGACGTGCGCACCTTGCTTGAGCGTGTAGCCGGGCAGCACCCAGTGCCGCCTGAGCGGCGGATTGGCTACGCGAAGGCCGCGCAGCGCGTGGCGCACTAAGGTCCCAACTGGCGGGGAGCAGCACAATGCAGCAGCAACAAGCGGCGGCTGGGTTCCGCGCGATTGATTTTCCCTCCGAGGGAGAGACGCTGCGCGGACGCCTGTACCTACCCCGGATTAAGGAACCTGTGCCCGCCCAACTTCGCCTCCCGCTCTTGATCATGGGGCATGGCTTCACCTCCACCATACCAATGACCACGGACCGCTATGCGGAGGCTTTTGCCGCGCGCGGGCTCGCGGTGCTGCTCTACGATCACCGGAACTTCGGGGTGAGCGGCGGCGAGCCGCGTCGTGAGGTCAACCCCTGGATCCAGGCCCGCGGATATCGTGACGCGGTACGCTTTGCGCGCTCCTCACTGGCGGAGGTGGATCCTGAGCGCATTGCCCTTTGGGGCGTCAGCAACAGCGGCATGCAGGTGCTGGTGCTCGGCGCACTGCTGGATGGCCAGATCGCAGCGGTCACGGCGGTGGTGCCCTCATGCGGTGAGGAGCCGCCGCCACCCGACCCGGACGGGCGCCTGTTTGCCCTGCTGCGTGAGACCTTCGAGCAAGGCGATGTGACGGGGACGCCCGAGACCACGACAGGCCCCTTGCCGGTCGTGTCGTTCGATCCAATCCGATACCCCGCTCACCTGGCGCCTCCCACGGCCTTCCGCTGGTTCGTGGAGCATGGCGGGCGCCCTGGCTCAGGTTGGACGAATGACGCGACCCGCGTTGTCCCGGCGACAATGGCCCCCTTCAGGCCAGGTATCGCGGCGCCTCATGTGCGTGTGCCTGTCCAAGTGATCTATGCGCCGGATGATGAGATGGGCCGAGCCAATCCAATGGTGACCCGCATCGTCTGCGAGGCCCTGGGTGGGCCAAAGGAGATCGTCGAGCTGGAGGAAGGCTGCGGCCACTTCGGCGAGCTTTGGTATCCCAGTCGCTGGTTCGATCAGGTCAGCGCACTGCAGGCCGACTTCTTGCTGCGCCACCTCACGGCCCCTGCTCCGTAGTAGGCGCATTTGAGCCAAGTGGGTTAATGGCCCTGGCTCTGCGGTCACAGGCTGCAGCAGCAGCACCAAGTCATCGGGTCATGGCACGTTCCGCGATCGAGAAGCCCTCGCCCGCACGCCAGCCGCGTTTGCTCTGTTTGCATAATGAGCGAAGTCCGCCTTGACGGCGCTTACCAAGCGTCTCCTCTGACGCTCGCTGGCTGGTGCCCGCCTTCCCAAGATACGACATCTACTACCCAGCCGGCGCCAGCTCTCGCCATCCTTTGCTCTGCTCGCGGAGGCGTCGCGCTACTGGAGCTGAGCATTTGGGTCGGAGGGCAAGAAGGGCCCCCAGTGGTCGCGCAGTTTGGCTTGAGATCGCACGGCGTCGGCATTTACGGCGGGGCATGGTCCGCCAGCAGTGGGTCGGGCGGCAGGAAGCAAGCGCCGATGAGGAAGAGCCTGGCGACGACCGCGTGAGCTGATGGAGGCACCGCCGCTCGTCCCACATCAAATTGTACAGGTGACCTAATCAGGCCTCGAGCGGCGCCGTACGCCTTTTGGTGCGGCACTTCCATGGCCTCTCCGCGAAAGCACCACCTGTTCGGCCTGAAGCCACGTGCCCTGCGCGACTTCACCGCGCAGGAGCGCGGGCCACACGTTCAGATCGTCACCCGCGTCCCGTCGAAGCGCGTGAAGGTGAAGCCGTCGAAAGTCTCACGCAGCGTCGCCTTCTCCTCGCGCAGCATGCTTATTGCAAGATCCTCACCGAGCGGAAGCGAGGCAGCAGCGTCGCAGCGCCAATGAATGCCGGCCCAGGCGCGACTGGAGCCGTAGTTGAGAGCGAACTTGTTGAGTTCGCCACCGACGGTCAGCGGCCTTCCAGTGTACTGGACCAGCCGCGTTGGATCATTGGGATCGGGCTGGACCGGGTTCGGGATTTCCCGCGCCTCGTCGAAGAAAGCCTTGAGGAGCGTCACGCTCGCGGCAGCAACGATAGAAGCGCTTCCAGGATAAGCGGAATGCATGGGCGAGCCTTCTGGAAAGATATGCGCGAGGAGATGCGTGCCGTGCTTCGCACGGCTGCGTTCCAGCGCCCGGGACCCAAGGATTGCATCATGCACCGGGTAGTCCTGTATGCCGCCGGTGACGCGGTGCTGCACAAGGCCGCCATAAGCCTCGGGCCGCAGCGTGCGGTGGACCCAGTATTTCTGCCAAACGCTGACCCTGGTAGCGCGCGAAATTACGAGGCCGATCAACGAATGAATGTAAGGCAGACCGAAGCTCCCACTGCCGCCACCCTGCGTGCGAAAGCGGGGGTAAGGGTTGCTTTGCGCGAACGCCAGTTGTGCCGCCGGGAACATGCCACCATAGCTTGGATCGGCCTCAGAGGACGGAAGGGCGAGCTGGAGCGCTGCCCCCCAGGATCCTGCGGGTGGTGTCACGTGTGTGTAGGTGCCTAGATCTCGGCCGTTAGCGATGAGGCGCCGGGCGGGATCGTATTGGACGCGGCCGCTCGGAGCGGCGCCCCTCTGCACCCGTAGCCATTCGGCATAGTCGGTCAGGAATTCGCTCTCGGGTTTGGTGGTCCGGATGCGTGCGGAGATGAACTGCGCACTGTACGGCGTGTCGCGAACCAGGAACTGTGAAACCATAGGTCCGTTGAGTGTCCCCGGCGGCACCGCCCAACGTCCAGTGCGACCGCTCGGATCGCTTCTATCGACATAGAAGGCGCTGCCGCGGAACAACGTCTCGGGCGTGACCTGTCCGTCCACCTTCGGACCATGAAAGTCTGCAACGCGGTTCATGTCATCGACGGCTGCGAGGATATCCCGGTCGGTTGTGTCATTGAGGTACGATGAAAAAGGCACATCGCGCAGCAGTGACATCCAGTACAGCTCAACGGCTTCGGCCGCACGGGCCGCGCTCGCCAGAGCTGGTGGCACAGGAATCGCGAACTCGGTCGGATCGAGTCCGATCAAGTTGACAGCGAGAGACGCTAGACCCGAGTAGCTCTGGCGGGAATCAGGTTGTGATTTGATTTGGCGCGGTTGGGTGTGATTCGCAGGTTTCCAGGTTGCGCTGGAGGTGGCGATGGCTTGGCGTCGTGGGCAGGCGTAGGGGCAGGACCTGCGCGATCGTGTGCTGGCGGCTGAGGGCGAGACGGTGCGCCAGATCGCCGCGCGGCTT
>JAQGHV010000098.1 GCA_028288785.1 Rhodospirillales bacterium
CTCCATCATCCGCCGCCACCGGAACGCCCGGGCAAAAGTAGCCCGGCCGCCGCACCCTCACATTGACAGCCGGGGCCGCGCGGCCTTGGCTATCATAGGCCCCGCGAGAGGGTGAGGAGGAAAAAGCCATGAAGAAGCGCCAGATCCTGCGCGCTGCGGCCGGCCTTGGACTGCTGGCCGCCCCCGCCTATGCGCAAGCGCCTTTCCCCAATTCCAGCATCCGCATGGTGGTGCCGTTCCCGCCAGGTGGAAACACGGACATTTTTGGGCGCCTGTTTGCCGAGCCCTTCGGGCGGGCGCTCGGCCAATCCGTTGTCATCGACAATCGCGGCGGGGCGGGCGGTCTCATCGGCTCGGGCGAGGTGCATCGCGCCCGACCGGACGGGTACACGTTGATCTTTCAAAGCCCGACGGCCGGGATCACCGGCCCACTCACACGTCGCGTGCCGCCCTTCGATCCCGTGACGGGGTTTTCGCACATCTCCATCCTCGGCATCACGCCGCTCGCCCTGGCGGTCAATCCACGGCTTGGCGTGAACAACCTGGCCGAGTTGATTGCGATAATCCGCGCCCAGCCGGGCCGGATCAGCTATGGCAGCTCGGGAATCGGCGGCGCCCCGCACCTCTCGACGGAGTTGCTGCGGATACGGGTAGGCAACCTTGATGTGGTGCACGTGCCCTACCGAGGCTCGGGGCCGCTGACCCAGGATCTTCTCTCCGGTACGATCTCCTTCGCCGTAGACGCCTTCACGACGCTGCTGCCGCAGCACCGCGACGGGAGGCTCAGGATCATCTCCGTCTTCGGCGAGCAGCGCTCAGCGGTGGTGCCCGAGGTGCCGACCGCGCGCGAGAGTGGCTTCGACATCGTGACCCGCATCGCCAACTACCTGGCCGCCCCCCCCGGCACGCCGCCGGACCGGCTGGAGCGCCTGGCCGCTGCCGCTCGCGCTGCGATGTCCACGCCCGAGATTGCCCGCGCGCTGGAAGCCATCGCCTTTGTGCCCGTGACGGATTCCACGCCCGAACGCGCGACACGCTTCATCGCAGAGGAGGCGGCGCTCTGGGGCCCCGTCATCCGCGCCGCCAATATCGAGATCGAGTGAGCGCATGTTCAAGCTGACGGACAAGGTGGTCTTCCTGACCGGCTGCGGCTCGGTCGGCCCCGGCTGGGGCAATGGCAAGTCGATCGCGGTGCTCTTTGCGCGCCAAGGGGCGCGCATCTTCGGCGTGGACATCAACGAGGCGGCGGCGCGTGAGACGCAGGCGATCATCCACGACGAGGGCGGCACCTGCGAGATCGCGACGGGCGACGTCACGGATTCCGCCGATGTGGCGCGGCTGGTCGAGGCCTGCATGGCGCGCTTCGGCCGCATCGACGTGCTGGTGAACAATGTCGGCAAGTCCGAACCCGCTATCCCCGGTGAGATGGACGAGGCGCTGTGGGACAGCCAGCTCGCCGTCAACCTCAAAAGCGCTTTCCTCTGCTGCCACGCGGTGCTGCCGATCATGCAGAAGCAGGGAAAGGGAGCCGTGGTTAGCATCGCCTCCACGGCGGGCATTCGCTACACGGGCAAGCCCCAGGCGGCCTATTCGGCGGCCAAGGCGGGGCTGATCCATTTCAGCAAGACCACCGCCATTACCTATGCTCCGCGCGGCATCCGCATGAACTGCGTGCTGCCAGGCCTCATGTACACGCCGCTGGTGGCCAAGCTCGCCGAGCAATTTGCGGGTGGCGACCTGGAGGGGTTCGTGGCGAAGCGCAACGCCGCCGTTCCCATCGGCCAGATGGGCGAGGGATGGGACGTGGCCCATGCCGCGCTGTTCCTTGCTTCTGACGAGGCGAAATACGTGACCGCAACGGAACTCGTCGTCGATGGTGGGTTGACGGCTTCCACCCGTTGATTGCGGCACGCTGGCTTATTCTCCCGGATGAAGCCGTCAATCGGTTGCTGCAGCGCGAAGCTGTGGCCCAGCATGCCGCCCCGGGCGGCTTTGTGATCGCTGGCAGACATCAATTCGTGAGTTTTGGTTTGATCTAAATGCCCCGGACTAATAACGATCTTCGTAGATGCAGATTTTAGGGTAACCGCGCGACATGTGGGGCGTGAACCGCCAGTTCAGAGGCGCGCCGCATGATGTTTAATTCGGCACGCGTGCTGCCGTCCCCACTCCACCGGGAACGGCTCCATGAGCCCCGGCAGCGTCATCCCCCCCGGCTGCCGCCCGTCCAGGATCGCCTCGACGATGTCGGGCGCCAGCAGCGTCAGCCGCAGCAGGCGAGAGACGTATGACGAGTTGATCTTCTCGGCCGTCGCTAGTTCACCGATCGTGGCGAAGTGGCCCGTCTCCAACATCCGACGCCACCGGAATGCCCGGGCTAGCGCCTTCACCAGCGTGGTGCCCGCAGCCGAGGCGCCGCAGGGCGCGATGCCGCCCGGCGCGACCATCAGCTTCCGCCCACGCCGCTGCTTCCGGACCGCCAGAGGCACCCGGACGGTCAGCATCTGCGCGGCGCCGCTCACGCTGCCGCCCTCACGGGTTCGGCCGGCGTCGCCAGGTCCCGCGCCAAGCTGGCCAGCCCCTCGAGCCTCAGCCGCACGTCGGCGCCGCCAGCCCCGATGTCCACTCGGTCCACAAGGAGGCGGATGATGCGCGCCTGCTCCGCCGGGAACAGCTCGTCCCACAGCGGGTCCAGCCGCTCCAGCGCCAGGCGGGCCTCGTCCTCGGTCAGGTCCGGCGCCGAGGCCCGGGCCGCGCGCCAGGCGCCAAGCACCACCTCAGGCTGGCGCAGCAACCCGCGGACCTGCGCGATGACAGCGCCTTCGATCTCCGCCGCGGAAATGCGCGCAATGGTTGGCCCGTCCGCAGCGCTGCCCTTCAGCACGGACTGGCTGACGTAGTAGCGGTACTGCTGACCGCGCCGCCCCCGCGTGTGGGTGGGCGACATGGCGCGGCCGTCGCTGCCGAAGATGAGACCCCGCAGCAGCGAGGGCGTCTGACACCGCGTGCGATTGGCGCGGACGCGCGGACTGACTGTCAGGAGGGCATGCGCCGCGTCCCACATCGCTTGCGGCACGATGGCGGCATGCTCGCCCGGGTGCGACTTCCCCTTGTGCATGGCCTCCCCACGGTAGGTGCGATTGCTAAGCACCCGATAGATGTCGCTCTTGGTGAATGCGCGGCCCCGCTTCGTGAGGCTGCCCTCGGCCCGCAGGGCTTGGACCAGCTTGGTGCCGGACTCCGTCTCAACGAAGCCCTCAAAGATCCGCCGTACCAGCGTTGCCTCGGTGTCGTTCACCAGCAGCTTGCGATCCTTGGCGTCGTAGCCGAGCGGCACGAAGCCCCCCATCCAGATCCCCCGCGCGCGCGACGCGGCCACCTTGTCGCGAATGCGCTCGCCAATCACCTCGCGCTCGAACTGCGCAAAGCTGAGCAGAATGTTCAGCGTCAGCCGCCCCATGGAGGTGGTGGTGTTGAACGCCTGCGTTACCGAGACGAAGGTCACGCTGTTGGCGTCGAACACCTCGACCAGCTTGGCAAAGTCCATCAGAGCCCGCGACAGCCGGTCTATCTTGTAGACGACCACCACGTCCACCAGGCCGCGCTCGATGTCCGCCATGAGCCGCCGTAGCGCTGGCCGCTCCAGGGTGCCGCCGGACACGCCGCCATCGTCGTAGCGGTCCGGTACCAGCACCCAGCCCTCGGACCGCTGGCTGGTGATGTAGGCCTCGCAGGACTCGCGCTGGGCATCGAGGGAGTTGAACTCCATGTCGAGGCCTTCCTCACTCGACTTGCGCGTGTACACCGCGGCGCGGACCTTCCGCACCGCGGCCGGCAGGGCGGGATCAGCGATTGGCTTGCGCGTCATGCCGCGGCCCTCCGGTTCTTCAGGCCAAAGAACAGCCATCCATTCCACCGCGTGCCGGTGATGGCGCGGGCGATGGAGGAGAGCGACTGGTAAGGGCGGCCCTGATACTCAAAGCCGTCGTGCAGCACGGTGACGCTGTGCTCGACGCCCTGGTACTCGCGGATCAGCCGCGTGCCGGTGATCGGCCTGTCGTCACCACGGATGCGCCGGAGGACGGGGTTGCCGCCGTCGAGCTGCTCACCCAGCGCTTCCAGCCGCTCGATGGTCTCGGGCTTCAGGCCGCCATAGGCGAGCTCCTGGATCCGGTACGCCAGCCGGGTCTCCAGGAAGCGCCGATTGTAGGGCGGTGGCTCCGCGGCGAAGAGATCCCGCCACTGCTGCTTCAGGTCCGGCGTGGAGGCCGCCTTGAGGGCTGCCAGGCGCCCCAGCACGTCGGCAGGGGGGGGGTGGCTGGCACCACGATGGTAGGCGGGGCGTTGGCGGCTGCCTTGGCCGCCTTGGTCGGTTGGGCGCGTCGCATGGGCAAACCTCTCTGAAGGGGTTTGCACACACGCTTGGGTGGGCAGGTAAGTGTAGCGAAGTCTCTCTGCACTTCGGCGCTCGCTGGCACCTCCAGGGCGAACTCCTCGGCAGTGCGGCTTCTCAGGCGCACCATGCCGGCGGCCAGCAACTGGCTTACTTCGCGCAGGTGGGGAGGCAGGTGCGCGTTGAACGAGAAGCCCTGAGTGGCCATCAGGGCCCGCCATGCCACGAAGTTTGCGCGTGCGGCGACCGAACTGCTGCCGCGCACCGGCGTCGATCTGTATTGTTTCGATCATGAACAGCGATTCGCCGCCCGAGGCTCTCCCCCTCGCCGAAGCCCTCTTGGCTTGGTCTGACCCAACGCTTCTGGCGACCATCCGCGAGGAGGAGGCGAAGTTCGCACCGGGCGAACTCGAGCGTCTGGACCGTGACCCGCTGCACAGCATCACCGATCGCCGCATGCAGCCCCGCCGGAGCAGAGTCATCCACCTCAATGACAACGGGCCGCGTCTTGCCCCACTTCGGCGTGCCTGGGACAGCCTTCTGAATGCATTCCTGAGCATGATTGAGCGCGAGGAGGTCGTACTCGCAGGGCGCATGACCAAGCCGGAGCTTCGCGCCAAGCCTGAGACGCTGCCATGCGCCTGGGCGACCGAACTGACGTTCGATGTACGAGGGGCTGCAGTCTTCGTCGGTGAGCACCGGTATGTCGGCGTTGTTGCTACGAGGCGCGTGCTGCCATTGGCGGCAGTTTTGATGACCAATGCGTCCGGTCAAGTATTGACTGAACCCGGCGACGGACCAACCGACCTCCTGGAGGCACTGACCCGCTGGACTGATCTGAAGCTGGTAGAGCAGGTCCGCGTTGAGGAGCGAGGGCACACTCGCCACGAAATGAGCCAAGTGTTTTGGCCGCTGCTGAGCGCGCCGGGCGAGCTTGCACGGCCGCAGCCAAATTCGTGGATGGGAGGACACCCAAGCTTTGGCTTGCTTGATACCTCCTGGAGTTTGCTCCTCGCCGACTTTCGGAAGCGACTGCTGCGGGGCGAGTTCCACCTCGTTGGTGTCATGACAGTGAGGTGGTCCCCAACCGTCGGACAATTTGACGGCCTGGTTAAGCTCGGTCCTGGTTGTTGTCAGGCCGCCAATCTCATCATGTTGCCCACCCCGTAGGCCTCATTGGGGGTCTGTCCGCCGAG
>JAQGHV010000102.1 GCA_028288785.1 Rhodospirillales bacterium
CGATGCTCGCGGGGCTCGGCGGCGCGCTTCAATTGCCGCGCGAGAGCGTCAACTTGCAGATGGACCTGGCCATCATCACGGACGCCTTCGTGGTGGTCGTGGTCGGCGGCCTCGGCTCGCTGCCTGGCGCCTTCCTCGCCGCCCTGCTGATCGGCGAGTTGCACGCATTCGGCATCCTGATCCTGCCGCGCATCACGCTGGTGCTGGTGTTCCTGGTCATGGCGATCGTCCTGGTGGTGCGACCGCACGGCCTGCTAGGACGCGCCACAGCAGCGCCCCGCGGAGCCGCCGCCGCACCCGACCCACCGATCAAGCCGACGCCGCGCCCGCTGGTTTTGGCTGGCCTGATCGCGCTGGCGCTGCTCATCGCCGCACCAGTCCTGCTGCGCGACTACGAGATCTCCGTCCTGACCGAACTCCTCATCTTCGTGCTGTTCGCGGCGAGCCTCCACTTCATCATGGGCCCCGGCGGCATGGCGAGCTTCGGCCACGCCGCCTATTTCGGCGCAGGCGCATACGGAGCCGCACTTCTTGCCAAGCATCTCGGCGCGCCGATGCTGCTGGGCCTCGCTGCGGCGCCCTTCATGGCGGGATGCCTGGGCATCATCTTCGGGTGGTTCTGCGTGCGCCTCTCCGGCGTCTACGCCGCCATGCTCACCCTCGCCTTCGCGCAGATCGCCTGGTCCGTCGCCTTCCAATGGGTCGAGGTGACCGGCGGCGACAACGGCATCCTTGGCGTCTGGCCCGACGGCTGGGCGCGCGACAAGACCGTGTTCTTCTACCTGGCCTTCACCCTCTGCATCGGCACAACCCTGCTGCTGCGCCGCGCCATCCGAGCCCCCTTCGGCTACGCACTCCGCGCCGGCCGCGACAGCGCGCTCCGCGCCGAAGCCATCGGCATCGACGGCTTCCGCATCCGTTGGGCGGCCTTCACGCTCGCGGCCATCGCCGCAGGCATCGCCGGCGGATTGTTCGCCTACTCGAAGGGCAGCGTCTTCCCGTCCTACCTCGGCATCCCCCGCAGCGTTGACGCACTCCTCATGGTGCTGCTCGGCGGTGTCCAGACACTGAGCGGCCCCATCATCGGAGCCCTCGCCTTCGCCGGACTCCAGGAACAACTGATGCGCGCGACCGAGTTGTGGAGACTCATCATGGGCAGCGTGATCATCGCGCTGGTGCTGTTCTTCCCGCAGGGGCTCGCGGGTGCAGCGCGGCGGATTTATGAGCGTGGTGCGGCGTGATGGTCAGAAGCGCGGGGGAAAAGAATTTCCCCCAAACCCCCATTCTTTCTTTTTTGAATCACTGGCGCCGGCTGCCAGGTGGTGCCACGACGCCGAGGCGAGCACTGCCCGCACAGCAAGCACCAATTCATGAAAATAAAAGAAGAGGAGTCTGGGGGGAATTCTTTCCCCCCATGCTGTCGTCATGACCACCGTCCTCCAAGTCGAAGACCTCACCAAATCCTTCGGTGGCGTTCGCGCCGTTCAGGGCGTTTCATTCTCCGTGGCAGCCGGCGAGATGTTGGCGCTGATCGGCCCCAATGGCGCGGGCAAGTCCACCTGTTTCAACATGCTCAACGGCCAGTTGCGGCCTGATGGTGGACGCGTTCGGCTGCTTGGGAGGGACATCACGGGCTTGGCGCCGCGGCGCGTTTGGCGGCTGGGGGTGGGCCGCACGTTCCAGATCACCGCCACGTTCGGGTCGATGACGGTGCGCGAGAATGTCCAGGTGGCGTTGCTGTCGCATGCTCGCCGACTGCTGCGGTTCTGGCACCCGGCGCCGTCGCATTTCGGAGCGGAGGCGGACGCGCTGCTGGCGCGTGTTGGCATGGTCGAGCAGGCGGAGCGCGCGTGCGGGGTGCTCGCTTATGGCGACCTCAAGCGGGTGGAGCTCGCGATTGCGCTGGCGAATGCACCGCGCCTGCTGCTGATGGATGAGCCCACCGCGGGCATGGCGCCGCGCGAGCGCGTGGAATTGATGGCACTCACGGCTGGGATCGCGCGTGAGCAAGGGATCGCGGTGCTGTTCACCGAGCACGACATGGATGTGGTGTTCGCGCAGGCCGACCGTATTCTCGTGCTCGATCGTGGGCGGCTGATCGCGGAGGGACCGCCGGCGGCGGTGCGCGCGAACGCCGATGTGCAGTCCGTCTATCTCGGCGCCGGGCTGGTGCACGGTTGATGTTGGACGTCGCCGGGCTGCACGCGCATTACGGGCGCGCCCATATCCTCGACGATGTCGGCTTTGCCGTGGCGGCGGGCGAGGTGACCGTGCTGCTCGGCCGCAACGGCGCCGGCAAAACCACGACCATGAAGGCGGTAATGGGCCTGGTGCCGCCCTCCGCGGGCAGCGTTGTTTTCGAGGGGAGGGACATCGCGGGCCTGCCGCCCTTCCGCGTCGCGCGCGCGGGCATCGGCTATGTGCCGGAGGAGCGGCGCATCTTCACCGACCTCACGGTGCTGGAAAACCTCAATGTCGGGCGCCAGGCACCGCGCGAGGGGCTGCGCGCCTGGGACCCGGCGCGGTTGTTCGAGCTGTTCCCTTCGCTGGGTGCGATGCGCGACCGGCCGGGCGGGCGGATGAGCGGTGGCGAGCAGCAGATGCTTGCCATCGCGCGAACGCTAATGGGCAACCCGCGGCTGCTGCTGCTGGATGAGCCCTCCGAGGGCTTGGCACCCGTCATCATCGAGCGCATGGTCCACGCCATTGTGGCGCTGAAGGCGGAGGGCCTGTCGATTCTGCTGTCGGAGCAGAACCTGCATTTCGCGCGGCTGGTTTCAGACCGAGCGGTGATCATCGAGAAGGGCCGCATTCGCTGGTCCGGGACACTTCCAGAATTGATGGCGGCGGATGAAGTGCGGGAACAGTACCTCAGCGTTTGACGCGGCGCGGCGCTTTTCGGGCGCGCGCGGTGGCGGCGGCCGCGCCGACGACCATCGTCACCTTAGGGCGCCGCTCCTGGATTCCCGGCACATCCACGATGTCGCCCCAGATTTCCTCGTGAGGCGCTACCCCGGTTTTGTATCCGGCTACGCGCGCAGCAGGCGCGATGCAGCAGCTGTTGGAACGCCAGCGGTTCCCATCAGGCCGAGCCCTGCATCGCCGCAAACCCGCGCGCTCCTGGCAGAACAGCAGCGCCGCGAAGATAAGCCCGCCTTCACGCAACGCTTCCGCCACTCGCACGCCGGCATTCAGCGCCCCCTCCACCACCGCCACCGGCAGGGGGTCAACACCCGTGGTCACCAGAATGTCGCTCAGGTCGCTATCGGGATCGAGCGAGCACGCCGGTGCGTGTTGGATGCCCCGATGCGCGGCATCCACTGCATTGGCGATGATCGTTGCCGCCGCATCCGCATCCGCCGCGCGCCCCGCCGGCACTGTCACGGCATCCGCGACGCCACACGAAAAGCTGCGCCCCGGCCAGCCGCCCGTGGCGATACCGCGGATCGGCATGGCGTGCGTGATCTCCACCCAACCCTCGGTTGCGCCCGCGCCAAGTTCCGCACGGCCCGCTCGCAAGCTCTCTTCCAGAGCCAGATGCAGCGCAATATCGGCCACATCAATGGTGGCCACACGTCACTCCCCGAGGCGCATGTCTGCGAGCTGTGCGAACGCTCCAGCCGCGCGATCGAGCTGGTTCATAACGGAAATGAGCGGATCGCGGTCGCCGCGGCCCAGACGGCGCGGTACCTCGGCCAGTTGCATCGCGTGATCCTCGGTACCGACAGCCCGGCGGGGTCGGGGGTGCAGCCGTTGGGCATCCTGCGCATGGTGTCGCTCCTGGCCTCGATGGGGCAGATCGACCCCGCGCTCGCCTTCTGCATGGCAACCGGGAATACCGCGCGCATCTGCGACCTCGACAGTGGGCTGATCGAGGTCGGGCGCGTGGCGGATTTGGTGTTCCTCGACCGCGCGCAGCACAGCGCGGGGCGCGACATGCTCCATTCGATCACGCTGGGCGACATTCCCGGGATTGGCATGGTGATGATCGACGGCGTCGTCCGCGCCGGGCGCAGCCGCAACACGCCGCCCGCCGAACGCATTCCCGAACTGGTGGGACACTGAGCCATGGCCGCGATCATCCGCCGCATCACCGTGCTGCTCGACGAGACCCATCGCGAGATGGGGCGCGACGTCACCCCGCCGGTCCGCCGCGCCGTCGCCTGCGCGGTGATCGAGAACCCCTTTGCCGGACGCTATGTGGAAGACCTGGCCGAGCTAATCGCGCAGGGGGAGGGGCTCGGCGGGTTGCTGGCGGCGCGCTGCATCGCCGCACTCGGGATCGATGGCGCGGAGGCGCAATCGTACGGCAAGGCGGCGATCGTCGGCGAGGCGGGGGAGCTGGAACACGCCGCCGCGCTGCTGCACCCGAAGATGGGCGCGCCGATCCGTGCCTTGCTCGGCGGGGGCGCGGCGCTGATCCCCTCGGCCAAGAAATCCGGCGGGCCGGGAACGGCGATCGACGTGCCGCTCGGCCACAAGGACGCGGCCTTCATGCGCAGCCATTTCGACGCGATCGAGGCACGGGTGTCCGACGCGCCCCGCGCCAACGAGATCGCGGTGTTCGTGGCGATCACCACCGGCGGCCGTCCGCTGCCGCGGATCGGAGGGCTCACGACCGGGGAGGTTGAGGGAAAGGACGGACTGCGCTGATATGCGCGATCACACACGACGAGGCGGGGAACGCACGCGATGAGCGATGACGCGGTCTTGGACAATGATGCGGGCGCGGCGGAGATGCTGCCGCTAGCGGGGCATATCGACATCGTCTCCGACGCGATCTGCCCGTGGTGCTGGATCGGCAAGCGCCATTTCGCGGGTGCGCTGGCCATACTCGCCAAGGACGGGATGCGGTTCACGCAGTCGTGGCGGCCCTATCAGCTCAACCCCGACATGCCTGCCGAAGGCGTGATGAGGGAGGCGTATCGGGCCAAGAAATTCGGCAGCATCGAGAGTTCGCGCCAGAAGGATGCGCAGGTGGCGGAGTTTGGACGCGCGGCGGGGTTGGAGTTCCGGTTTGATCGGATGACGTGGACGCCCAACACCGTCCAGGCGCACCGGCTGCTGCGGCTTGCCGCGCCAACCGGGCGGCAGGACGCGCTCGCGGAGGCGCTCTTCGCCGCGTATTTCCAGGAAGGTCAGGATATCGGCGACGTTGCCGTCCTGAGCGCGATCGGGCGCGCCGCCGGGCTCGACGCGGCGACCATCGCTGAGTTTGAAGGCGGAGTCGCGGGGCGCGCGGAGGTGCTGGCCGAGGATGCGGCGATGCGGGAGGCCGGGCTCAACGGCGTGCCGAGCTTCGTGCTGGACCGGCATTTGCTTTTTTCCGGGGCGCAACCTCCGGAGCAGATGGCTGCGTCGTTCAGCCGTGCCGTGCGTATCCTGCGCGAGCGAAGCGATGGAGGGGCATGATGCCGACCGTTGCGTGGACCACACAGCGGAAGCCGACGCGCAATCCGGACGACCTGACGCTGCTTTGGCTGCTTGGCGGAAACGCTCCCGCCCAGCCTGCAGAATGCTTATGAACAGCGGCTATATTGTAGAGGACGTTGGCTCCCGCGACGGTCGACCCCACAAGGGCTTCTCGGCTGGAAGATAAGCAGTGACCCGCGCTCCCTATCGCCTAATCCGCCGCCACTCTCAGCCGCCGCTGAAGGCCAGGATCGCCTCGACCACCAGCATGGCCAGCACCAGGCCCACGCTGAGGTCCCGCATCACTCCGCGTACCGGATGCAGGGTCGCCGGTGACCAGATCGCCAGCGGTCGAATGCGTTCCCGGACAGCAGCGCCCGCCACGCCGCTGCGATGCGGAGGCTGCGGTGCCGGGCCCCAGCTGGCCGCGAGACCACGCGATTGGCGAAGCTGCAAAGGGAGACCGGTTTGGATCGCGCTCATGCCGATGATAAGAACAAATAAAGAACATCAGTGCAAGCCCCATTTCCGTTTCGGTGAAAGACGCTTGTCATCGCCCGTTCAACCTCGGAGGATGATGCAAGCTTGGGAGACGCCGGATGACTGACAAACCCAAAGACCCACGCCTCTCACGGCGCCTGATGGTGCTGCGCATCGGCGCTGTAGGCGGTGCCGCGAGCCTGCCGGGTATGGCGAGTGCGCAGGGCGTCAAGGGTGGCGACGCCCCGACCCCGCCGCGTCGGCCATCTACGACGGGCAGATCCGACCAGGATCCCAAGGACCAGGCGGGCGACGGTCGCCAGGGCGGCCAGCGTCCACAAGCCGGCCCCTCCGACAATGACCCGAACGACCCGCCGGGCGGCGGTCGCAGCGGCGCCCAGCGGCCGCAGACCGGACCTTCCGACAACGACCCGAACGACCCACCGGGTGGCGGTCGCAGCGGCGGCCAGCGGCCGCAGGCCGGACCTTCCGACAACGACCCCAACGACCCGCCCGGCGGCGGCCGTGGCGGCGGGCAGCGCCCGCAGACCGGTCCTTCCGACAATGATCCGAACGATCCGCCGGGTGGCGGGCGTGGCGGCAGCGGGCAGCGCCAACGCACCCAAGGCCCCTCTGACAATGATCCGAATGATCCTGCCGGTGGTGGCCGCGGGACGGCGCGGGGGCCGACCGACTCCGATCCGAACGACCCTCCGGGCGGTGGCACCGGCCGCAACCCGGTTCGGCCGAGCGGCCCCAGCGACCAGGATCCGAACGATCCCCCGGGCGGTGGCCGTGGCGCCGCACCGCGTAGCCCAATCAAAACCTGAACCTCGGGCAGGTCACAGCGTCCGGCACCGCTTTAGGCTTGAAGGTGGTGCCGGCTCAGCCACCCGGGGGCGCTGGTCTTTTCCCCGCATGCGGCCTGAAGTGACGGCGTGAGCACCACCCCAGCGGATGCGGAACTGCGCGCGCATGCCTGGGCGTTGATGCGGGAGGGGCGGTTGGGCCCTGCCCTCGCGCTCGCTCAATCGGCGCCACTGGCGCACGCGACCCTCGCCGGCATTGCCGGGTTGTTGCTGATCCATGGCGGCCTTGATGAGGCGGTTGCGCTGCTTCGGCCCCAGGTTGCGCGCGCGCCAAGCCCCGCCCTGGTGGCCCCCTTCATCGAGGCTGGACTGACCGTCTTTCGCCGCACCATCAATGACGGCGCCGATCTTGGTCTGCTGACCGCCATGGCGGATTGCGCAATCGCCTGCCCGACCGCGCTCCAGACCAGCCATCGGCGTGAACTCATCCGCCTGATGGAAAGTCACTCCCTTGGCCGTCGTATTCCCGGTCTCGCTGCGGCTTGCTCCTCCATCGAGCGCGTCGCGTTGTTCGATACTCCGGCCGATTCCGATGCGCTGGTCGCGCACGGCCTGGTGCTCACCGCGGGCGGGCGTTTCTACCGCGCGCGTGCCGCTTTCGAGGCGGCCCATGCTTTGGCGCCCACCAACCTGGCCGCAGGGCTCAACGCCGCCTTCGCCGCACTCGCTGATGGTGATGTCGACACGGCGCGCGCGGGGTTCTCGTTGATCGCGCCCGGCGACGAGGCGACGGTGGCCCAGGTGGCTTGGCCACGCGCCGGCAACACGCCCTGGCCCTGGGCACCGATGCCGCCGGCGATGCGCGCGGGTTTCGGGGCACTGCTGCCGCCAGGTGCGAGCTGGCCGCGCATCAGCCTGGTGACGCCCTCGCTGAACCAGGGCGACACGCTGGAGGCGACGATCCTCTCGGTCGCGCGGCAGGACTACCCGAACCTGCAATACATCGTGCTCGATGCCGGATCGGCCGATGCCAGCCGGGCGGTCATCGCGCGTCACGCGGAGCATATCGACGTTGCGGTTCTGGAGCCGGATCGCGGCCAGGTGGATGCGCTGAACAAGGGGTTCGCGCTGGCCGACGGCGCGCTCCTCGGCTGGCTCAACGCCGATGACATGCTGGCCCCCGGCGCGCTGTTCGCGCTGGCACTTGCGGCGCTCAGCGAGCCGGATGCGGATATCGTGCACGGCGCCTGCCTCGTGTTGCGCGATGGCGGACTGGTCGGGCTGCAGGTGCCGGTCGCGGATGGACGGGGCCTGGACACCGCGGGGCTTGCGGACATCCATGGCCGCTGGCTGCGTGGCGCCTATTTCCTGCAGCCGGAGACGCTGTTCACGCGCCGCCTGCTCGATCGCGTCGGTGGGCTCGACGCCAGCCTGCACTACACGCCCGACTATGGCCTGTGGCTGCGCGCCGCGGCGCTCGGGGCTGGTCTTGCCGGGACCGCTTGGCCGAGCGCGATCTACCGCCTTCATCCCGCGCAGAAGACCGCCGCCCGGCGCGCCATGCTCGCCGAACAGGTGGCGGTGCGCGACCGGTTAGCGCCGTTGAGCCCGCCCGACCCGGCGCCGCTGCTGCATGCGGCAATGGCCAACTCGCCGCTCCGGCTGCTGGTGATGCCCCATCCCGCGGAGCCTCACGCCATCGCCGATGATGCGGTTGCCGAGGCGGTGGTGGCGCTGGCCGCAGAAGGCGTCGCGCTGCGTGTCGATGCGGCGGCCCAGTCGGCGGGCGGCGCCGATCTCGTGGTGCGGATCACGCGCGCGCATGACGGCCCGGCCTGGGTCGCCGCGATCCGCGACGCCGGTTTCACGGGACCGGTGATCGCCTGGCTGTTCGAGGATGCCAGCGACCCGATCGCCCATGCCGAGATCGCGACCGTGGTTGACCTGCTTCTGCCATGTCACGCCGCTGCGGTGCCGTTCCTAAGGAACCCGCACGCCGCCGTGCTGGAGCCCCTGCCACCGCCGATTATCGGTCTCGGGGCGCGGCAGGCAGCGCAGTTGTTCGCCGCGGCGAAAGGTCCACGTTCTGGCCATGCGGCGCCCGACGCCTGGCTCGACGTTGCCGCGCGCTTCGAGCGCCGCCTGACCGCGCGGGCCGCGCTGATTGCTCCGGACGAGCCTCCGAACTCGGTCTACGAGACGCTGCTTGCCGGCCAGGTTCCCGTGGTTTTTGCGGAGTACGACGCAGGGACTCCATCCACGTTGGAGGCGAGCCTGCCGATACTGCGCCACACTGGCGACGCCTCCCGAGCGCTCGCCCTTGCGGAGGCGGGCTTCGACGCCGCCGGCGCTGCCCGACGGCACGCCTACGCGGCGCAGCACCACCTGCTCGCGCGGCGCCTGCTGACCCTCATCGGTCGGCTGCGGGCGATCACGGTGAGGGGCTGACACGCGTCAGGCGTGCACCACGCGTCGCGTCCCTTCACGCGTGGGAAGAAGCCCAAATGGGTCCACCACCAGCGGCGCGGCATCCCCCAACTCCGAAAGCGCGTAGGCACTGTGCGGCGTGCCGAGAACCAGCGCCTCCAATTCCCCATCGGGATGGCGATCAAACATCGTCGCGCGCGGTATTCCCGCAAGCGCCACCGGCACCTCCCCCAGCACCGGGTCGTGCCACGCGACGCAGGCGCCACGCCGCTTCAACTGGCGCAGCAGTGTGACGGCGGCCGCGCCGCGCAGATCCGCGACATCGGCCTTGTAGGTGACACCTGCCACCATGATCCGCCGCCCGGCGACGCTTCCGCCGAGCGATTCCTTCAGGCGCGCCACCACCCGCCCCGGCCGCCCACGGTTCGCGCGTAGCGCGGCCGCGATAAGGCTGGACGGCTCGCCCACCCCGCACGCCTCGCGCTGCAGGTAGGCCGGATCGACGGGGATGCAGTGTCCGCCCGCCCCGAGCCCTGGCCAGAAGGGCGCGAAGCCAAACGGCTTCGTCGCCGCCGCCTCCACCACCGCCCGGGTCGAAACGCCGAACGCGGCGAAAGCCGGCTGCAGCTCCCCCATCAAGGCGATGTTCACGAGGCGATAGGTGTTCTCCAGCAGCTTCGCGCATTCGGCGATCTCGGCCGACGCAACCGCGACCGTCGGCACCCCGAGCCGCTCCCAGAAGCGTACAGCGCGCGCCAGTGAGTCCGCATCCAGCGCCCCAACCAAGCGTGGCGTGTCGGTAAGGCCAAAGCCGGATTGCCCAGGATTTTCACGCTCGGGCGACGCGGCGAGGAAAACATCCTGCCCGATCCTCAGCCCCGACGATGTCAAAGCCGGGGCGCAGAGCGCGCGCGTTGCGCCGGGCTGGCAGGTTGATATGAGCAGCACCAGCGCACCCGGCCGCAGGCCGGTCGCCACCGTCGCCAGGGCCGACTGCACCGCGCTCAGATCCGGCCGCCCGCGGCTGTCCAGCGGCGTCGGTACGGCGATGATCCAGACATCCGGTGCATCGCCCGCAGGGGCACGCGGCTGAACACTGATCGCCCGATCATCCGCCCTCGCCCGCGCATTCGGCGAGGGGTCGATCCCCGTGACCCGAAGGCCGGCCCCGGAGGCTGCACGCGCAATCGGCAGCCCGACATACCCAAGGCCGAGAACGGCCACGTGCGCGAGACTACCCTTGCTCAGGGTTTCGCCTTGCAGCACTGGGTTCTCGGGCGGGGGATTGCTGAGGAACACGCAACACTCGGCGCACGTAAAGCTTCTTTGAACAACACAGAAAGTTGAACAGACCGCTGAAATTGCACGCACTTGCGATAAGCGTGTTTCAAAGCTCGATAAAGGATAGGGAGGCGCGCGTCCGGCAACCTTATTCCGCGACCACTCGCTCGACCTCCGCATAGAAATTCCGCGTGAATCGCTCCGACTGGCCCAGCGGCTTCATCCGGATCATTCCGCGTAACCCCGTCCGCATCGCTTGGCGCAGCGGCCGGTCGCGTGCGAGGGCCACCGCCTTGTTCACGTAATCCTCGACTGTGATCGCGCAGAGCTCCGGCAGCCCGGCATTGGTGAGGTTTGAATAGCTCAGCCGCTCCTGGAACGCCGGTCCGACCTTGGTCACCACCGGCACGCCCATCCACAGCGTCTCGCAGGTGGTGGTGCCGCCGACATGGGGGAAGGTGTCGAGTGCCACGTCGATCTCGTTGTAGTACTTCAGGTGATCGCCGCGGACGGGCACGTATTCGATGCACGCGGCATCGACGCCCCGCGCCGCGAAGTTGGCGCCGACATTGTCGCGGAAGGCGGCGGCCCCCCCCTCGGGCCGGACGAACAGGAAGCGTGCACTCGGCACCTGGCGCATCACCGCTGCCCAGGCATCGAAGCAGGCGGCGGAGTACTTCATCGGGTTGTTCATCGTCCCGAAGGTGAGCCGCTTGTTGCGCAGCTCCGGGATTTCATCGGTGATCGGCACGCCGATGAAGCCGACGCGGCCGAGCGCCACCCAGCTTTCCGGCATGCGGAACTGCCGCTCGACGAGCAGGCGCGGGTCCTCGGGCGCGAGGTAGGGGTCGGTGAGGATGTAGTCGATCCGCTCGATCCCCGCCGAATGCGGATAGCCGAGCCAGGAGGCACCGAGGCGGGCCGGCTTGTAGGCCATCACCTCGAGCTTGTTCATCGCCGTGCTGCCGCCGAGCTCGAACAGGATGTCGAGCTTGTCGTCCTGGATGCGCCGCGCCACCTCATGGTCGGGCGTGTGCGGCCACCAGCGGAAGCCGGTCACCTTGCTCTCGATATGCGCCTGCACCTGGTCCTTGTTTTTCTCGTAGAACGAGTAGCAGAACACCTCGAACCGATCGCGGTCGAACAGCTCCAGCAGGTGCAGCGCGAAGTAGCTCACGGGATGATGGCGCAGGTCGGAGGACATGAAGCCCACGCGGATCTTGCGGCTGCCCTTCACCCAGGGCACGGCGAGCGGGCCGCGCAGCGGTGCGACCCGCCCTTGCAGCCGTTGGCCCCACTCACGATGCCAATCGACCAGCCGCAACCGGTCTTCGAGCGTCGCGACGTTGCCGAGCTCGTTGTGCAACCCGGCCAGGCGGTTGGTCGCGACCCAGCTGGGTGCGATCGCCTCGATCGGGCCGATCTTCTCCAGACGCATGAGGTCGGCGGTCCGCTTGAACACGCTGCGCAGCGTCAGCGCGTGGTTAAGCAGACCGCGGACGTTGCGGTCGGTCAGGTCGCGCGCAATCTCCCACGAGCCCTGGATGTTCTCGGCCTCGGCCGGGCCGCGCGTGCGGTTCAGGCTCTCGCACAGGGTGATGGCGATATCGACGGCCTGGGGATGATGCGCCAAGGCCTCACGCAGCAGGATATTCGCGGCCTCGCGGTCGGCATCCCCAAGCGCGTTCGCGAGCATGGTGTAGGGACGCGGATCATCGGTGTGCCCGGCGATCCAGGCGCGCAGCAGGGCGATGCCCGCCTCGCGCTCACCACTGCGCAGCAGCCGCCGCGCTTCCAGCATGGTGGGCACCGCGCCGGGACCGTTGGCGCGTTCGAACTCGGCCACCAGGGCCTTCGCGTCGTCATGTCGCTGCTGCGAGATCAGATGGAGCAGTGCTTCGTTGAACAGCTCGACATCGGTGGGCCGCAGAGCGCGCGCCCGGGCATAGTGTTGCACCGCCTCGTCGTGCCGCCCGCAATCACGCAGTGCCTGGCCGAGCAAACGATGCGACCCGGCATCCTCGGGCTGGCGCTTGACCACCTCGGCATAGGCGGTCGCCGCGCCCGGCGCCTCGCCCAGGGAGCTGAGCGTGTTGCCGAGGTTGTGCCAGGCCGCCGCCGGTTCCGGGTTGAGGTCGCGCGCCTGCTCGATGAACCCGATCGACTCCCGCAGGCGGCCGGCGCGCTTCAGCACCACGCCCATCAGCAGCAGCACCCCGTATTGCAACGGCGGCTCGGCGATGGCCTGGCGAAGCAATGCCTCGGCCGCGTCGTGCCGCCCGGCATTGCTGAGTGCGAGGGCATGGTCATGCGCGCGGGCCGCCAGCGGCGCACCCAACGTGGCCGCCTGCTCGAACGCGACCACCGCCTCCGCCATACGCCCGGTAACAAGGTGTTGGCGGGCCATGCGCAACTCGCGCTGTCCCGGCGGCATGGCATTCGCCGCGCTCATGCAGCGATCCCGCGCATCGCACCCATATCAGCCGACGCGTCTCGCATCACCTATCCCCCGCCACCCGTACGCCCCCTTGCCCGCGCGCCCGCTACTCCGCAATACGAGACCCGCCTGGGGCTCGCGGCGGCCCGCGCAGCTTTCCCCATCGAGGAGCCTTCTCATGGCACGTTCCGCGCCTTCAAAGCCCCAGCCTCGCGCATCGCGCGAAGTGGCGCTGCTGTTGCAGGGCGGCGGCGCGCTCGGCGCCTACCAGGCGGGCGTCTATGAGGCGTTGGCCGAAAGTCCCTGGCAGCCCGACTGGATCGCGGGCATCTCGATCGGCGCCATCAACGCCGGGCTGATCGCCGGAAACGCGCCCGAAAACCGCGTTGCCGCGCTGCGTGACTTCTGGGAAAGCATCACTGGCCAGCCCGGCCAGATGCGCCACAAAATGGGGCTCACCCGCTTCTTCCCGGAACCGAAGGAGGCCGGTGCGGTCAGCGCGCTGCTGTTCGGCCAGCCAGGTTTTTTCGAGCCTCGCCCGTCCTATGCTTGGCTGTCGTCCCCCCTGCCCGAGAGCTTCTATGACACGAAGGCGCTGAAGGTCACGCTGGAACGCCTGATCGATTTCGACCGCATCAATGACGGTCCAACCCGCCTCAGCCTCGGCGCCGTCGAGATCAGCACCGGCAATTTCGCCTATTTCGACAATCGCCCGCGGCACGATCGGCCCGCCACGCGCATCCGCGCAGACCACGTCATGGCCTCCGGCGCGCTGCCGCCCGGCTTTCCCGCCATCGAGATCGACGGGAAGCATTACTGGGACGGCGGCTTGGTCTCCAACACGCCGCTGCAATACGTGCTCGACACCGATCCGCAAATCGACCGGCTCGCCTTCGAGGTCGATGTCTTTCCGGCGCGCGGCCCGGTCCCCAGCACGCTGCCGGAGTCGTTGGAGCGCGAGAAGGACATCCGCTACTCCAGCCGCACCCGCGCCGGCGTCGATGGGTTCAAGCGCCTCCATGACCTGCGAGTGGCGGTCGGCGAGCTCTGGTCCATGCTGCCGGAGGCGGCGCGCGGTAGTCCCGAAGGCCAGCGATTCCGCGAAATGGGCTGCGTCTCCAGCATCGACGTGGTCGAGCTGGTGTACCGCCCGGAGGCGCCGCAGGGGCAAAGCAAGGACTACGCCTTCGGCCGCGAGACGATGCGCGAGCGCTGGGCGGCGGGCTTGGCGAACGCCCAGGAGGTGCTGCGCCTCTCACCCTGGGAAGCGCCCTTCCCTGCCGGGCTTGGCGTGCGCCGCTCCGACCCTCTCAACCCTTACAAGGGCCCTGACGACGAGGCTTGACGACACCGACGTGCCAGCCTCTCGTTCGCGTATGACCATGCAATTCGCCGACCTCGCCTTCCCGACACCGACGCGGGAGACCCTCGCCGCGCGGCATGCGGCGATCGGCGCGCTGCTCGATACCGACCGCGCCGCGGCACTGGGCGAGTTCGACAAGGCGCGGCGCGAATACGACAGTTGGTCGGCGCTGGTGCACCTGCGCTTCAGCCAGGACACCACCGACGCCGCCGCGAAGTCAGCGCGCGAGTACGCCGATACCCTCGCCCCCTACGCGACCGAGTTGGAGACCGCGCTCAAGCGCCGCCTCCTCGCGGACCCCGACCGCGCCGGGCTCGAAGCCATCGCCGGCGCTCATACCGTGCGGCTATGGGCGAACGACATCACCACCTTCGACCCCATCATCGCCGGCGACCTGGAGGAAGAGAGCAAGCTTTCTGCCCGCTACACGGAACTGCTCGCCTCCGCCCGCTTCGAGATCGAGGGCCAGAGCGTCAACCTCTCCGGCCTCGCCCCCTACGCCGAACACGCCGTACGCGCGACCCGGCATGAGGCGGAGCGGCTGCGCTGGGGCTTCTTCGCCGAACACCGCGAGGAGCTCGACGGCATCTACGACGCCATGGTCAAGCTGCGCCACGGCATGGCGCTCAAGCTTGGCGACACCAGCTTCACCGACCTCGCCTATCGCCGCATGCGCCGGCTCGACTACGGCCCCGCCGAGGTCGCGCGCTACCGCGAGGAAGTGCTGAAGCACGTGGTGCCGCTGGTCGACAGCCTGCTCGACCGCCGCCGTGCCACCAATGGCTGGGACAGCCTTTGCTACTGGGACGAGGCCTTCATCGACCCCGACGGCAACCCGAAGCCGATCGGCGACCACGACACCCTCGTCGCCGCCGCCGAGACCATGTTCGACCGAATGGACCCGCGCCTGGCTGACTTCTACCGCACGCTGCGCGACGGCGGCTTCATGGACCTCAAGAACCGCCCGACCAAGGCGGGAGGCGGCTTCTGCACCAGCTTTCCCAGCGTTGGCGCACCCTTCATCTTCGCCAACTTCAACGGCACGCACCACGACATCGGCGTCTTCACACACGAGATGGGGCACGCCTTCCAGGCCTGGGAAAGCCGCAACCAGCCCGGCATCGACCAGCTCTGGCCGACCATGGAATCGGCCGAGATCCATTCCATGAGCCTGGAATTCCTCACCCATCCGCAGATGGGCCTGCTGGTCGGCGACCGCGCGGCGGATCGCTTCCGCACCATGCACCTGATCGCCTCGCTGAGCTTCCTGCCCTACGGCGTCTGCGTCGATCACTTCCAGCACCAGGTCTACGCGAAGCCCGACGCGCCACCCGCCGAACGCCACGCCATGTGGCAGAAGCTCGAACGCCTCTACATGCCCTGGACCTACTACGGCGACCTCAAGCACCCCACGATGGGTGGACGCTGGCAGGCCAAGCCGCACATCTACAACGGGCCCTTCTACTACATCGACTACACGCTGGCCCTGTGCTGCGCGATGCAGTTCTGGGTGCGCTCACGCAAGGACCCCAAGGGCACGCTCGATGCCTACGTGGCGCTGTGCGAGCGCGGCGGCTCCCTGCCCTTCTCGGGGCTGGTGGAATCGGCCGGGCTGATTTCACCCTTCGCGCCGGGCGCGTTGGCCGATGTAGTGCGCGAAGCTCAGAGCTTTCTGGACACTTGAGGAAGCAAGGATGGGGGAAATGAATTTCATCCATCCTTGCTCCCTTCCGGATCGCCGATGCGCAGGCCTAGTATCCTCGTCAAAAGGGAGTCCACCCCGTCCATGGCGCATGCAGGCCTCCGCTTCGGCATATTCCTGGCCCCCTTCCACCGCGTGGGGGACAACCCGACCCTGGCCTTCCAGCGCGACCTCGAGATCGTCACCCATCTCGACAAGCTCGGCTTCGACGAGGCCTGGATCGGCGAGCATCACTCGGCCGGGTGGGAGACCATCGCGTCGCCGGAGATCTTCATCGCCGCCGCCGCCGAGCGCACGCGCCACATCATGCTGGGATCGGGCGTCACCAGCCTGCCCTACCACCACCCCTTCCTCGTCGCGCAGCGCTTCGTCCAGCTCGACCACATGACGCGCGGGCGGGTCATGATGGGCTGCGGGCCGGGGGCGCTGGTCTCCGACGCCTGGATGATGGGCATCGATGCGGGCGACCAGCGCCGTCGCATGGATGAGAGCCTCGGCGCCATCATGCGCCTGCTCGCCGGCGAGATCGTGACGCTCAAGACCGACTGGTTCGAACTGCGCGAGGCGCGTCTGCACCTGGCCCCCTACACCCACCCGCGCTTTCCCGTGGCGGTCGCGAGCAGCACGACCCCCACCGGTGCCCTGGCCGCGGCGAAGCATGGCGTGGGCCTCATTTCGCTCGGCGCCGGCCTGCCGGGTGGGCCACAGAAACTTGCCGAGCAATGGCGCATGGCGGAGCGCCACGCCGAGGAGCACGGCCACCGCATGAACCGCGCCGAGTGGCGGCTCGTGGTGAACCTGCACGTCGCCGAGACCGATGAGGCGGCCATGGCCGAAGTGCGCCATGGTGAGCGGCTGGAAACCCTGGACTACTTCTCCGAAGTCCTCGGTCGGCCGCCGATGCGCAGCGAAAACCCTCTCGGTGAAGGGCTCGCCGCCGGCACCACCCTCGTGGGCTCGCCCGATACGGTCGCGAAGGGGATCGAGCGCCTGATCGCTTTCAGCGAAGGCGGCTGCGGCGCGGTGCTGTTCCGCAGCCATGAATGGGCCAATCGCGAACAGACGCTGCGCAGCTATGAGCTGTTCGCCCGTTGGGTGATGCCGCGCTTTCAGGGCTCGGTCGCCTCCACCCACGCCTCACGCGAATGGGTGAGCGACAATCGCTCGACCATCTTCGCGCCGAGCATCGATGCACTGAAGAAGGCCTTCATCGAAGCGGGGCAGGATGTGCCGGAAAGCGTGCGGCTGAAGCTTTACGCGGAGAAGAAATAAGGAAGGCCGGGGAAAGGAATTTTCCCCGCCTCCAATCATCCTCCGTCCGGCTCGCCCTCGCGCGCTTCCTCGCCGAGCAGGGCCAACATCATCGCCCCCGCTTCCGCGACCTGTGCCGCGTCGGTGCCCTTGGCGACCAGCGCCACGCCGCCGCCCTCCGGCCGGTAATAGGGGTAGGAGCCGATATCCAGCGCCGGGTAATGCGCCTGCACGGCGGCGAGCTGCTCCGCGATCGCACCTTCCTGGGCACCGCGGGCGTGAACCGTGTGCGACAGGATCGGCTGCCCGCCGGTGAGGGTCTTCGAGAGCGTCGCGAACATCGCCTGCATGATGCGCGGCACACCCGCCATCACGTGCACATTGCCGATGGTGAAGCCCGGAGCGATCGAGATGGCATTGTCGATCAGCGTTGCCCCGCGCGGCATGGTGCCCATCCGCTGGCGCGCCGTGTTGTAGTCGCCGGGCGGGTCGAGCTTGCGGTAATGCGCGGCCAACCGCTCCCACGCTTCCGGGTGCGGCTCCCACGGCAAGCCGAACGCCTCCGCGATGCATTCGCTGGTAATGTCGTCATGCGTGGGCCCGATGCCGCCGGTGGTGAAGACGTGGTCGTATTTCGCGCGCACCTCATTCACCGTCGCGATGATCGTTTCCCGCACATCGGGGATCACGCGCACCTCGCGCAGCGGAATGCCGATCTCGCCCAGGCCCTGCGCGATGAATTGCAGGTTGGCGTCGCGGGTGCGGCCGGACAGCACCTCATTGCCGATGATCACAAGGCACGCGGTTGGATTGTTCATGGCACATCCTCACAGCAGATCGCGCAGCAGGGCCACCAGCGGCACATCCGCTGGTGGCATCGGATAGGTCGACAGCTTTTCGGGCCGCACCCAGGCGAGCGCCTGCCCCTCGCGCCCCTGCGGGCGTCCAGTCCAGCGCCGGCAAACATACAGCGGCATCAGCAGATGAAACGCCTCATGCGCGTGTGAAGCAAAGGCGAAGGGCGCGAGGCACGCGGCCTGCACCTGGATGCCGAGTTCCTCATGCAACTCGCGGATCAGCGCGACCTCCGGCGTTTCGCCAGGCTGGAGCTTGCCGCCGGGGAACTCCCACAACCCGGCCATGGCCTTGCCCTCGGGGCGGCGCGCCAGCAGCACGCGGCCATCGGCGTCGATCAGGGCGCAGGCGGCAACCAGCAGCATCGGCTTGTGGCCGGAGGCGGGCGGCATCTGGGCGGCGACATCCTCGCGCCGCGCCTCGAACAGGCGCACCGGACGGGCACCGCCGAGCGACACGAACTCGCGCTCGCCATAACCCGTCACGCGGAAGCCGATCCGCCGCAGCACCGCCTGAGAGGCGGCGTTCTCGAGCAGCGCGCTCGCCACCACGCGATCGATCGGCAGGTTGGCCAGCGACCAGCGCAGAAGCCGGCCGGCGGCCTCGCTCGCGGCGCCATGGCCCCAGTAGCGCCGGCCGATCCAGTAGCCGAGCTCCGCCTGCGCCGAATCGGGGTCGCGGGTGATGCCCGCGCAGCCGATCAGCACCTCCGCCGCACCCTCCTCCTGCCCGGTAATGGCCAGGTGCCAGGCGCTGCCAGCGGCCATGCTGACATGGGTGGAGGCGATGAACTCATCGGCCAGGGCGCGGGGATAGGGGAACGGGACGCGCGACAGCATCTTGGCGACGTCCCAATCATTGACCAGGCGATGCAGCGCCGGCGCATCCTCCGCGCGCAACGGGCGGAGGCGAAACCGCTCGGTGCGCAACGGCTCGAAGGCGGCGATGGGGGGGCGCTGGTCGGGCATGGGCAGGGCTAGAAACGGTGGAAAGCGGCGGCCTGTCAACGCGCTGGTTTTCGCGCCACCAGCAGCAGGAAATGAGGCGCCGAATTTGGTGGAAGCCGGCGCAGCGGCGCGACGATCCGGGCCGTGATGTAGGCGGCGAGAAGGCTCGCGTGCCAGGTCCTGCGGGCGCGGAACCAGGGGCCGTTTTGGCAGTCTTGAAGGGCGCCAGGACCCCCATCCAATGGATCAGCATCTGGCCAGGCGAGGCCGGCAGCAGCGCCAGTTCGCGGACCTCGAGCCCGAGCCGCACGGCCAGTTCGCGCATCGCGCTGGCGCTCCACCAGCTCAGATGGTGCGGTGGCGCGTTGAGGCAGAAATTGGGGATGGCCGTCATCGGCGATGGCCAGAGCGGCGCGCCGAGGATGAGCAGCCCACCCGGCTTGAGGCAAGCGAGCATGGCGCGGGTGAGCGCCAGCGGGTCGGCCACGTGCTCGATGACCTGGAAGGCGGTCACGACATCATAGGCCTCGCCAAGCCGGGCGGCGTGGGCAGCGGCGGTTTCGCGCAGTATGCCGCCACCGGCCGCCGCGTGCGGGTCTAGCGCGGTGACCTGTGCCTGGGGCACCAGTTCGGCGAAAGCACCCGGCCCGGCGCCGACATCCAGCACCGTATCGCGCGCCCGCACATGGCGCGCTGCGGCGAGGTATTCCGGGCGCGTCGGCGCGCCTCGGCGGATCACCGCGGGCGCGTCCAGCTTTACGTAGAGCGCCTCGTAGAACGCCGCGTCACCCTCGATCGGGGGGGCGAAGAACATCAGCCCGCAGGGCGAGCGCCACAGGGTGAACTCGCCGCGTTCGGGCAGTACCGCCGGGGTCAGGCCGAAACTGTGCCGCCAGAGCGCGCGCAGCAGTTTCGCGCCCACCACCTGCACGAGCGCGGCGGGCGCTCCGGTAATCGGGCAGGACGCCATCAGGGCAGCGATGCCGGTGGGTCGCGATGGATCACCTGGACTTCATCAGGCCCGCCAACGCGGTATTCGACATGGCGCCAGCGGATCACCCGCCAGGAGGCGCTGGACCAGAACAACGCGAGGATGAAGGCCGGCGCGAACAGGCTCGCCAGCGCCTGCCCCAGCAGTGCCGCCGGCGAATCGGGCAGGCCGATGCGGCGCGCCACATGCGCGTGCAGTCCCACCCTCAGCAGCGCCAGTGCGGCAAGCGGTGCCGCCGCCCACCAGGCGCCTATCAAGATAAGTGGAAGCCCGCACGCCTCCATGTGCAGCAGCACCCCGAGCAGCACCCAGAAACCGGGCCGGTAGATGCGCAGGATCTGCAATTGCCGGCGCTTGAAGCCCCAAGCGGAGCCCTCGCCACCCTCCGGCGGGGTCGCCAGCAGCACGGCGCGGCGCGTCAGCATCCGCGCCCCGGTTTCGGCCGCTCGCCGGGAGATCGCGCCATCCGTCGAAAAGGATTTCGCCAGGCTCTCCGCCAGCCGCATCGCCGCGAAACTGTCGCGCGCGATCGCGATTGACCCGCCCCAGACCACGCTGGAGGCAACGAAGCGTGGCCCAAGCGCCAGCGACCGATCGAACCACACCACCGCATGCCGCACCGGGCCGCCGCCCGGGATATGCCAGCGATAGCCGGAAACGACATCCGCCGCGCCATTCAGCGCCGGCGTCGCCAGGGCCGAAAGCCACCCCGGCCCCGGCAGGATATCCGCATCGAGCAGAACGATCACATCCTCACCGCCATCGAGCAGTGCAAAGCCCGCCGCGAGGTTCAGCCCCTTCTGCGAGCAACGCTCAGCCAAGCCGGCAATGGCGATGTCCATGGGGAACGGCAACACCGTTCCGCGCGCCTGCGACACCACCGGGTCCGCATCGCTCTCGGCGCAGAGGATCAGCCGTGCCGGCATGAGCGTCTGGCGGGTGAGGGCGTCCAGCAATGCCGCGAACTGCGCGCCGCCGCCGGTGGCCGCGAGGACCAGGGTTACTCGGCCCGTGGCGTGATGGGCGGGGGCGCGGTGGAAGGCCAGGAACCAGAGGATGCCTGAGAGCCAGGCGAGGACGGCAATGGATGCGAGCAGCGCCAGGAAGATCAAAGAAAGGCTGGGGAAAGGAATTTCCCCAGACCCCATTCTTTTATTTTTGCCGATTGGCGACGGTCAGAAAGGTAGCTCGTGCGACCCCACAGCAAGGGCCAATCGATAGAAACAAAAGATGGTGGGTCTGGGGGGAATTCTTTCCCCCCATGCTCAGCTTCGATAGCTGCCATTGATATCGATGTACCCATGCGTCAGGTCGCACGTCCACGCCGTCGCACGGCCTTTCCCCAGCCCGATATCGACGGTGATCTCAACCTCGCGCCCCTTCATGTGAGCGACCACAGGCGCCTCGTCGTAATCCGCGATCACGCCGCCCTCGCGCGCCATCCAGGTGCCGCCCACCGCTACCGAGAGCTTGTCCCGGTCCGCCGGCTCGCCGGCCTTGCCCACCGCCATGACGATGCGGCCCCAATTGGCGTCCTCGCCGGCGATGGCGGTCTTGACCAGTGGCGAATTGGCGATGGCCATGGCGATCTTTTGCGCCGAGCGCGCCGTCGTCGCCCCCGTCACGTCGATGCGGACGAATTTCTGGGCGCCCTCGCCATCGCGCACCACCTGCAGCGCCAGGTCCAGCAGCAACTCGTGCAGCGCCTTCACGAAGCCGCGCAGCACCGACCCGCCCTCGGCCGGCACGCGCGGGTGCTTGGCCTGCCCGGTGGCGAAGACCAGCACGGTATCGCTGGTGGAGGTGTCGGAATCGACGGTGGTGCGGTTGAAACTCGCTTCCGTGCCCTTCGCCAGCGCCTTCTGCAGCGCGGCGGCGGGGATTTTGGCGTCGGTGGCGATGAAGCAGAGCATCGTCGCCATGTCCGGCGCCACCATGCCGCTGCCCTTGGCGATGCCGGCGATGGTTACTTCCGTATCGCCGATCATCGCGGTGCGGATGCAGGCCTTGGGGAAGGTGTCGGTGGTCATGATGCCGCGCGCGGCATCCGCCCAGGCACCATCAGCCAGCTTCGCATGTAGCGCGGGCAGGGCGGCGGTCAGCTTCTCATAGGGCAGCGGCTCGCCGATCACGCCGGTCGAGGCCAGGAAGACCTCCCTGGTCTTGCAGCCCACCAGCCTGGCGGCGGCCTCGGCCGTGGCC
>JAQGHV010000125.1 GCA_028288785.1 Rhodospirillales bacterium
ACGTCTTCCGCTGTGCGGGCGAGGATGCCTGGTGCGCCATCGCCGTCGAGACCGATGCCGAATGGCTGGCCCTCGCCGCCACCATCGGCCGGCAGGACCTTGCCGCGCGCGCCGACCTGCGCACAGCGGCCGGACGCATGGCCGCCATGGCGGAGGTCGAGGCGGCGGTCACCGCCTGGACCCGCGCACGCGGCGCTGTGGAGGCGGCCGGCATCCTGCAGAATGCGGGCGTGCCCGCGGCGCGCGTTTCCTCCGCGCGCGACCTCGTGGAGGAGGATCCGCAACTCGCCGCGCGCGATTACTGGCAAACGCTGGACCATCCCGAGATGGGGCCGTCGCTGTTCACCTCGCCGCCCTTCACCATCGATGGCGAACGCGTGGAACTGCGCCGCCCGCCCCTGTTCGGTGAACACACGCAGGAAGTGCTTTCCGGCCTGCTCGGCATAAGCGACGCCGAAATCGCCGCACTCGCCGAGAGAAAGGTCCTCGCATGAGCTCCGCAACCACGCCGCGCGCGGCGCGACACCCCAGCCCCCGGAACAAGCGCGCCGCCGCCGTCGTCGGTGTGGGGCATACCGATTGGGTCGGCGACTGGAAGCGCTGCCGCAACGGCGAAAGACCCAATGATTCCTACGGCTACGGGTTGGGTGCATTCCGCAACGCGCTCGCCGACGCGAATATCAGCCGCGACGAGGTCGATGGCCTGATCGCCGGCCCCACCACCGCCTATGAGCGCATGGGCGAGCTGGCCGGCATCGACCCCCGCTGGGGCGGGCAGGCCGATGCCGTGCTGGCCGTAGCCCAGGCAGTGATGGCGATCGAGGCTGGCTATGCCGAAGTCGTGGCGCTGATCTACGGCAACGACCAGCGCAGTGTCGGCACTCAATACGGCGGCCCCGATGCGATGGGCGGCGGCGCGTTCCTCTCCTACGTCTACCACTCGCCCTGGGGCTTCACTTCGCAGGGCGCGCTTTATGCGCTGACGCTGCAGAGCTACAAGCACAAGCGCGGTTTTACGGAGGCCGAGATGGGCGAAGTCTCTGTTGCGCAGCGCGGCTGGTCGTCGATGAATCCGAACGCGATCATGCGCAAGCCCATTACGCTCGATGACTACATGGGCTCCGCCTTCGTGTGCGAGCCGCTGCATCTGTACGACTACTGCCTGATAAATGATGGCGGCGTGGCGCTGATCATCGCCGAGGGCGAACGCGCCAAGCGCATGACCGACAAGCCGATCTTCATCGAAGGCGTGGGGCGCTCCGACCTCAACCGCGGTGCCACCAGCCTCGAGCCGCGCATCGACCAGTTCTACCTGCCGGCACAGCAGGAGGCGGCGGCGCAATCCTATGCCGTCTCGGGCCTCGGGCCAAAGGATATGGACGTGCTGCAGGTGTACGACAGCTTCTCGGTCCATGTGCCGCTCGCGCTTGAGGGATACGGGTATTGCGGCATCGGCGAGGCCGGCAAGTTCCTGCGCGAGAGCCGGATCGGACCAGGCGGCAAGCTGCCCACCAACACCGGCGGCGGCCACCTCAGCGAGACCTACATGCAGGGCTGGGCGCACCAGGTCGAATGCGTGCGGCAGCTACGCGGTGAATGCGGTGATCGCCAGGTCGAGAATGCCAGGCACGTCCACTACACCTCGGACGTGGCGGGCAAGTGCTTCTCAGTCATCTACGGACGGTGAGCGCCATGAAGGCCAGCGACGTGAAAACCCCACGCCCCGTCATGGGGCTCTACGACAAGCCCATGTGGGAGAGCATCGACGCGCGCGGCATGAAGCTGCAGTGCTGCGCGGAGTGCCAGACTTGGCTGTATCCGCCGGCTCCGGCCTGTCCCAAATGCCTGTCCTGCGAACTGGTGTGGACACCGATTTCGGGGCGGGGGCGCATCGTGTCATGGGTGGTGTTCCACCGGCATTACCTGCCGGCCTACCCGCCGCCCTACAACGCGGTGGCTGTGCGGCTGGATGAAGGGCCGACCATGATCAGCAACCTCGAAGGCGCCATGCCCGACGAGGGCAGCATGGGGCGAGAGGTGCGGCTGGTTTATGTGACGATGGCTGATGGGGTGGTATTGCCACGGTGGTCGTTGGGCTGAGCGAGGGGGGGCTCCGATGCGTTTGGACGCGTCGCAGTCATCCAGCCTGCTCGAACCCCCTCATGTCCTGCGCGTTCGATCGCTCGGTCGGCACGACGCCGCGATGCCAGCGGCCCGTGCGCGCCGCGTCACCCTGCCGCGGCCAGGTTCCCTCAGCTCGACGCGCTATGGCTCGAATTGGCACCTGAATGCCGTCGCCAGGGTTGGATGGGTGGTCGCAATCCGTCCGCTGGCCGCGGGTCCGGGGGTGATGCGTCGAAGCGCGTGCGTTGCTGAGGCGCGCCCAGGATTTCCGGCGAACGCTGCCACCCGACGACCGGCTCTGGATCGAGGCGCTGCTGCAAAGACCTCGTGCCGACCATCGTCGAGCAAGGGTTCGACGGCCACGAGGCGAGCTCCTGGTGCGGGCTGGTCGCGCGCCACAACACCGCGCCCAAGATCGTTCAGCAGGTCTCGGCAGAGGTGCAGGCGATCAGCCCGCCAGCCGGACGCGCGCGCCTACGTCCCCTGACCAGCCCCCATTGAGTGGTCCGGGCGAAATGTTAGTGGGCCATGATCATGGTCCTGCCCCCAGCTCTGGTCCGGGGTCTACGCAAGTTTGCGGGCTGGTTGAGCTTGGTTGGCGAAGGCCGCTGGGGTCAAGTTCCCCAGCGCCGAGTGCGGTCGCTCCTCGTTGTAGTGGCACCTCCATTCCTCGATGCGCTGCCGGGCATCGAGGAATGGACAGGAACCAAGAGGCGTTCAAGCCTCGGCTCTGAGCCGCGCGTTGAACGCTTCGATGAACGCATTGTCCGTGGGCTTTCCGGGGCGGGAAAAGTCAATCTCGACCCCGTTCAGATACGCCCAGTGGTCAAGCAGGCGGCTGTTTAAACTC
>JAQGHV010000165.1 GCA_028288785.1 Rhodospirillales bacterium
ACCGGCGCGTCAGCAATGCCGCGACGAAAGCGGCGCTGGGCATCGAATGGATCTATCCCACCTGGCGGGAGGGCCTCGCCGGGATCCTAGCCGAGGAGCGCGGCAAGGGTCTGCGTGAGGAGTGACATATCCTGCGGCCGCGACAGGCGATGGTCGCCATTCTTGATCAGGGTAAGGCGTAAGTCCGGCGCGTCGAGATGCTGCGCCAGCCGCACGGCATGCCCCCACGGCACATCCGGATCGGCCAAGCCTTGCAGCAGCCGCACCGGGCAGGCGAGCGCCATCGGCGCGTCCAGCACCAGATTGCGTCGGCCATCCTCGATCAGCCGCCGGGTAATCGGTGTCGGCGCGCCGTAGGCGGAAGGGAGTTCGAGCACACCGTCGCGCAGGATGGTGGCGCGCTGTGCTTCGGAGAAGGCGGGCCACATCAGCGCCTGAGTGAAGTCCGGTGCCGGCGCGATGCCGATCAACGCTTGTGGCGTCGCCTGCCGCGCGAGCAGCAGCGCGATCCAGCCGCCCATCGATGAGCCGATGAGCACCTGCCGCCCACTGGTGAGCTGCGCGATGAGATGCGCGGCATCGTCCCTCCAATCCCCGACGCAGCCGTCCTCGAACCGACCCGCGGAGGCACCATGGCCGCTGTAGTCCAGGCGCAGGAAGGGCGTGCTCCGTTCCGCGCAGAAGGCATCGAGTGCGGCGGCCTTGTCGCCAGTCATGTCGCTGCGGAAGCCGCCGAGAAAGACCACGCCCGGCCCCTGCCCCACGCGCCGGCGATACGCGAGCGGGACACCCGGCACACGCTCGAGGCTACCGATCTCCTCGCTCATTCCGGGCGGCGTAGCGCGAGGTCGTAGAGGCCGGCGGCCTCATAGGCCATGTGGGTCAGTGGCCAGCGATGCGCGACGGCGAACTCTACCGCCGCACGATGCACGCCATAGGCGCCGAGGAAGGGATCGGCATGCGCGAAATCGTTGAACACCAGGCTGCCGCCGGGCCGGAGTTTTGGCGCCGCCGCGGCCGCATCGCGCGCGACACCGGCGTAGCTATGATCGGCGTCGATGTAGATCCAGTCGAAATGGGCATCGGGGAATCCCGCGATGCGATCGTGCGACAGGCCCTGGTGCAGCGTCACGCGCGGGTCGGTCGCGACATCGGGTGCAACGCGGGACAGGTCGATGTCGATAATGTGCAGGGCTTCTGGCGCAGCGATGGCCAGGATGTCGCGGGCAAAAGCGCCGGTATCGGTGCCGACCTCCAGAACCCGCCCTGCCCGCGGCAGCCGCGCGATGAGGTCCTGGCGCGATGCCACAACGCGGCAATCGAGCAGGAGCTCGGGCGGGATCGCCGGCGACACCTGGCCACGCCGCCGCAGATGGGCACCGAGGCGGAGCGTGTGACGCAGGCTGGCCGGGATACGTTTCCGCGCCTGGAACAGAAGGCGGCTGATGAGGGGTGAAGACATGCGCGCACACTGGATGTGGCGTGACAGCGAAGCAATCGGCAGAATCAGCGAGTGGCGAGAATAGCGCGGCGAGCCGCGGAACAATTTAACCTAACCTTTCACGATCGGGTGCGCTTCGTCGCATTGGCGGATCGCTGGGGCCGGCGCCGGTCCATTCGAGTTCCTGCGATTCGTGGACCCTGTCAGGCGATCCCTTGAAGGATGGCTCGGCCAAGTGCCGCCAGCGCTGCGTCCCGCTGCTCCGCGCTTGCGGCCGACGTGGTGATGAAGGCTGCGACCAGCACCGGCTGGCGCCCAGGCGGTTACAGAATGGCGATGTCGTTGCTGGTGCCATAGCTGCCGCCGCTGCCGGTCTTGTCACCGCAGCGTCAATCGACGGGCAGCCCGGCACGAATCTTCTGATCACCCGTCCGGCAGCCGAGCAGCCAACCGATCAGCCGGTCGCGCGACCGGGCGACAGCTCATCTTCGATCAGCAATCGGTTCAGCGTGCCGAGCATCGCGAGCGGCGTGGTGGTATCGCGGGGGATTACCCGGCACTGCCTCGCTCAGCGCGGCCTCGGTCCGACCGAGGCGGAATTGCGAGTCGCCCAGGCTACGGCAGAAGTGGGTGAGCCCGGCGGGACCGCCGATTGCCGGCAGCAGCAGGTTGGCGGCGAGGTTGTCGCTCCAGACCATGTTGGCCTCGCAGAGCGCCTCGACGCTCATCGTGTCGCCGACGCGGTGGCTTCGAGGGCATGCTGGAATGCTGCGCCGCCGAATGGGGCGAGGGTCCGCGCGGCCGCAGGGGCGGCGAGGATGGTGGCACCGGCGAGCGCCAGAAGCTCGCGGCGTCCGGAGTGCGGGGCGCCAGTTTGGGAGATCGGCCCGTTCATCGATTCGCCGGAGCCGGCCATTCGGCTCAGCGCGCCGCCTCGGCAAGCTCCGCAATCAGGAAGTCGCGGAACACGCTCACGCGCTTGGAATTCCGCATCTCCTCCGGATAGACGAAGTAGCTCTCGATGCGGGGCGCCTTAAGGTCGGTCAGCACTTCGATCAGGTCGCCCAGCTCCGGCCCCATGTAGTCCGGCAATGCCGCCAGCCCCAACCCACTCCGTACCGCTTGCAACATGCCCGGCAGAGAGTTCACCTCTATCGACGCACGGCGCGGCGTCCCGGGGCGACGCCCGGCCTCGGCGAGCCAGTTCACGCTCTCGATCGGCGGGTGATAGTCGCCGTAGATGATCAGGCGGTGCTGGTCGAGATCCTCGACCCGCTGCGGAATCCCCGCCTGCTTGAGGTAGTCGGCGCTGCCGCAAACCTTCCAGCCGAAGGTCGCGATGTGGCGCTGGATCAGGTCGGGCTGGCGCGGCGGATGCATCCGGATGGCAACATCGGCCTCGCGCATCGCAAGGTCCAGGTCGGCATCGTCCAGCAGCAGCGTCACCGTCACGTCGGGATGCAGGTTGAGGAACTTGCGTAAGCGGGGCGCCAGCCAGGTAGCGCCGAAGCCGGTCGTGGTCGTGACCTTGAGGCGCCCGGCCGGCCGGTCCCGGCTTTCGGTGAGCAGCGCCTCCGTCATCGCGAGCTTGGCGAAAACCTCCCGCACGGTCCGGTTCAGCGTCTCGCCCTGCTCGGTGAGGATCAGGCCACGCGCATGGCGATGGAACAGCGGAACGTTGAGGGATTCCTCCAGCGCCTGAATCTGGCGGCTGACCGCGGACTGGCTGAGGTTCAGCGACTCGCCGGCATGGGTGAAGCTGCCGGCCTCAGCGACCGCGTGGAAGACGCGCAGCTTGTCCCAATCCAGGGGCATTTCGTTAAATCCTTGTCAGGCAGCGGCCACAACCTGCACGGGGGCTGGCAGATGCGCCAAGTATTTCTCGGCATCGAGTGCGGCCATGCAGCCGGTGCCGGCCGCCGTCACCGCCTGGCGGTAGATCTTGTCCGCGACATCGCCCGCGGCGAACACGCCTGCGGTGCTGGTGCGCGTGGTGCCGGGCGTGGTGATGAGGTAGCCCTCCGCATCCATCGCGAGCTGGCCGTGGAACAGCGCGGTCGCGGGGTCATGACCGATGGCGACAAAAGCGCCGTCGATCGGCAAGTGCGAAATCGCTCCAGTCGTCGTGGACTTCAGCGTGAGTGCGGCGAGTGTGGCGATGCGCCCGCCCTGGGTGGGCAGCATCGCCTCGACGACGGTGTCCCACAGGATCGTGACGTTGCTGCGCGCCATTAGGCGTTGCTGCATCACGCGTTCCGCACGGAAGCTGTCGCGCCGATGGATGACGGTGACGTGGGCCGCGAGGTTCGAGAGGTACAGCGCTTCCTCGACCGCGGTATTGCCGCCGCCGATCACTGCCACGCGCTTTCCGCGATAGAAGAAGCCGTCGCAGGTCGCACAGGCGGAGACGCCAAAGCCCGACAGCTGCTTCTCGCCCGGCACGTGAAGCCAGCGCGCCTGGGCACCGGTCGCGATGATGAGCGACTCCGCCTCGTAGACCTGGCCGCTATCGCCGATGGCGCGGAAGGGCGGGCTTCCGAGATCGACGCTGGTGATAACATCCTGGATGATCTCGGTGCCGCAATGCAGCGCCTGCGCCGCCATCTGGTCCATCAGCCAGGGCCCCTGAATGGGGTCGGCAAAGCCCGGGTAGTTCTCGACGTCGGTCGTGATGGTGAGCTGGCCACCGGGGACCAGGCCAGCCACGAGGCGCGGGTTCAGTCCCGCGCGTGCGGCATAGATCGCCGCCGTATAGCCGGCAGGGCCGGCACCCAGGATCAACAGGCGCGTGCGGATGGGATCAGACACGGTGGGACTCGCTCGCTCGGAACATGACAGGATGGATATCGGACCTGCGGCGCGGCGGCGCAACGGCTAGCAACGCCGGGCGACGCATAGGCGCCTTGATCCCGACAGCGTCCGCAAGGATATTGCGCGCAAGCGGGCGGAGACGACACACTGCGCCGCAAAAGAGCAAAGCACCGGCGCAATGAAGTCTCCCGAACCCGCACCCACACTCGATGCGGTGGACCGCCAGATTCTGGCGGAACTGCAAGGCGATGGCCGCATGACGAATGTGGAGCTGGCCCGCCGCGTGGCGTTGTCCGCACCGCCATGCCTGCGTCGCGTGCGCCGGCTGGAGGAGGCCGGGGTGCTGCGCGGCTATCATGCGGATATCGACCCCGTGGCGCTCGGCTGGGAGGTCACTTTTTTCGTGCTGGTTGGACTGGAGACCCAGAAGCAGGCGGTGCTCGATGCCTTCGAGGCCGATGTCACCACCTGGCCTGAGGTGCGCGAGTGCCACATGATCCGCGGCGGCGGCGACTTCCTGCTGCGCGTGGTGGCGCGCGACACGGCCCATGAGAATTTGCTGACCGGGCGGCTGACGGGCGCCTCGCAGGTGCAGAAGGTGATGACGTTGCAGACCATCCGAACGGCGAAGGATGCACCCGGCGTACCAGTGGATTGACCAAGCCCAACGATGAGGAGCGCCTTCGGACCGCAACGCGGTCCGCAAGCCCGAACGGGCGCCGCCGATAGTTTGGCGAAGCTAAGCGCACGGAGCGTGCGCCCGACGTTTGAAGGCAAAAATCAGCCCTTCCGCACGACGTAGTCCCCGGCTTCGAGCAAGGTGGTGATCGCGTTCGCCTGGTGGGCGTCGCGCACCTCCACCATCAGCTCCAGCTCCGCGCTTTGGACTGACGGCGCCGCGAACAACCGCTGGTGGCTCACCTCGATGACGTTGCCGCCCCCCTGAGCGACGCGAGTCGCGATATCAGCCAGGACGCCGGGACGATCAGGGATGCTCAGGTGCAAGCGCAGCAGCCGGCCATCGCGCAGCAGGTTCCGCAGCAGCACGTTCGACAGGATGCGGGCATCGATGTTGCCGCCGCAGACGGGAATGCCGACGCAGCGCCCGGCGAAGCGCTCCGGGAAGGCCAGCACGGCCGCGAGGGCCGCCGCCCCTGCCCCTTCGGCCACGACTTTCGCGCCCTCGGCCAGCAGCGCGATCGCCTGTTCCACCGCGCGTTCGGGCACCACCAGCACCTCGATGCCCATGGCCTGGAGCATGGCGAAGGGCATCTCGCCGACGTCGCGCACCGCGATGCCCTCCGCTATGGTGGGGCCGCCCACCTTGACCTGCTGCCCCGCCAGGCGCTGCGCCATGGCCGGGTAGAACTCGCCTTCGACGCCAAGCATGGTGATGCCGGGTTTTAACGCACGCGCTGCCGTCGCGCAGCCCGCGAGCAGCCCGCCGCCGCCGACCGGGATGACCATCACCTCGATATCAGGCGCGTCTTCCAGCATCTCCAGCGCCATGGTCGCCTGTCCCGCGATGACGCCGAGATCATCATAGGGATGGATGAAGACGAGCCCTTCGCGTGCCGCCATCGCATGCGCATGCGCGGCCGACTCCGCGAGTGTCTCGCCGACCAGTTCTACCCGCGCGCCCCAGCCTTCGGTGCGCACGACCTTGGTGGCGGGTGTGAAGTGCGGCATGACAATGGTGGCGCGGATACCGAGCAGCGACGCGTGCCGGGCAACCGCCTGGGCGTGGTTCCCGGCCGACATGGCGATAACGCCGGCAGCCCGCTCTGCGGCACTCAGCAACCCCAGGCGGTTGGCGGCGCCGCGTTCCTTGAAGGCACCGGTCGGCTGCAGGTTGTCGAGCTTGAGCAGGATCCGCGCACCGGTCGCGCGCGAGACCGCGCCGCTTTCGATGGTGGGCGTACGGATGATCCGGCCAGCGATGCGGCTGGCCGCGGATCGGATGTCGGCGAGGGTCAAGGTCATGCCGCTGGTTGTGCGGTCACGCCCCAAAAGTCAAAACGAAACGGTGATCAGGCGTATTTCACCGCCGTGATCTCGACCGAACGCGCGCCACCAGGCGCCGGCACTTCAACCGTATCTCCGGTTTTCTTCCCGATCAGCGCCTTCGCAAGTGGCGAAGTGATCGAAATCGAGGCGTTCTTCATGTCCGCCTCGTACTGGCCGACGATGCGGTAGGTCTTCGCGTCATCGCTCTCCTCATCCACGATCGTGACGTGGGCGCCGAAGCGCACCTGGTTGCCGGCGATCTTGGTGACGTCGATGACCTCGACCGAAGGAATGATCGATTCAAGTTCCGCGATGCGGCCCTCAATGAAGGACTGCTTCTCGCGGGCAGCGTGATACTCGGCGTTCTCGGAAAGGTCGCCATGCGCGCGGGCTTCAGCAATCGCGCGGATCACGGCGTGTCGCTCGTCGCCCTTGAGCGAACGGAGCTCCTCTTCCAGACGAACCAGACCTTCGGCGGTCATGGGGAACTTCTGCACGGTGCGCGTATCCCTGGGTGGTGGGGGCAAACAGCAATAACACGAGGGCCTGCCGGCCGCCCGCGCTTCAGAACGACTGCTGAAAGTAGGACTGCAGAGGCGCAACATCAAGGGTTCCGGCCTTGAGCGCCGCGATGGCATGCACCGCTGCCCGGGCGCCCGCCGCCGTGGTGTAGTGAGGAACGCCGTGCGTCAGCGCGCTGCGCCGGATGTCGAAACTGTCCGATACGCTCTGGCCGCCGCCGGTCGTGTTGATCACGAGCTGGATATCGCCGGACTTGATGGCGTCCACGCAGTGCGGCCGGCCCTCCAGCACCTTGTTCACCACGGTGACCTCGATGCCGGCCTCGCGCAGGCGAGCTGCGGTGCCACGCGTGGCCAGCAAGGCGAAGCCCATTTCCGTCAGCCGCCGCGCCAGGGAAACGGCCGCACCCTTGTCGTTGTCCTTGACCGAGATGAAAGCCCGTCCGGTCACCGGCAGGTTCACCCCCGCGCCCATCTGCGCCTTGAGGAAGGCGCGCTCGAAGGAGCGGTCGAGGCCCATGACCTCGCCGGTGGACTTCATCTCCGGGCCCAAAATCACGTCCACATTGGGAAAGCGGTTGAACGGGAAGACGGCTTCCTTCACGGCGACATGGCGGTAGATCGCGTCATCGTCGAGCTTGAAACTTTTGAGCAGCGCGCCGGCCATGACCTGGGCGCCGATCTTCGCGACCGCAATGCCGGTCGCCTTGGCGACGAAGGGCACCGTTCGGGACGCACGTGGGTTCACTTCGAGCACGAAGATCTCCCCATCCTTGACGGCATACTGCACGTTCATCAGTCCGCACACCTTCAGCGCGCGCGCCATCGCCTCGGTCTCGGCCTTTAGCTCGGTGACGATGGCGGGGGGCAACGAGTAGGGCGGCAGCGAGCAGGCGCTGTCGCCCGAATGGATGCCGGCTTCCTCGATGTGTTCCATGACGCCCGCGACGTAGACGGCACCCTCGCTATCCGCGATGCAGTCCACATCCACCTCGATGGCGTCGGCCAGGTACTGGTCGATGAGGATGGGGTTCTCGCCGGAGACGCGCACGGCTTCCTTGCCGAAACGGAGCAGCTGTTCGCGGTTGTACGCGATCTCCATCGCGCGGCCGCCCAACACGTAGGACGGGCGGACCACCACGGGGTAGCCGATGCGATCCGCCTGCACGAGGGCCTCGTCGAGCGTGCGCGCGATGCCGTTCTTCGGCTGCTTCAGACCGAGGGTCTTCAGCAGCCCCTGAAACAGCTCGCGGTCCTCGGCCATGTCGATGGCCTCCGCGCTGGTGCCGAGGATCGGGATGCCCGCTTTGTGCAGCGCCTGGGACAGCTTGAGCGGCGTCTGCCCGCCATACTGCACGATACAGCCGAGCAGGGTTCCGTTCTGCTGTTCCGTCCGAATTAGCGCGAGCACGTCCTCCTCGGTCAGGGGCTCAAAATAGAGCCGGTCGGAGGTGTCGTAGTCGGTGCTCACCGTCTCCGGATTGCAGTTGACCATGATGGTCTCGAAGCCGGCATCGCGTAGCGCATAGGCGGCGTGGACGCAGCAATAGTCGAACTCGATCCCCTGCCCGATCCGGTTCGGGCCGCCACCGAGGATGATGATCTTCTGCCGGTCGGTGGGCCGCGATTCGCAAACCGGCTCGCCAAAACCGCCCTCATAGGTCGAGTACATGTAGGGCGTGTCGGACACGAACTCCGCGGCGCAGGTGTCGATGCGCTTGTACACCGGGTGCACGTTGAGCGCCTCGCGGTGCGCGGTGACGGCGGTCGCGCTGCTTTTGGTGAGCGTCGCCAAGCGGGTGTCGGAAAAGCCCATCGCCTTGAGCGCGCGCAGCGTCTGCGTAGTCTTGGGCAGGCCGTTGGCTTCCACGTCGCGCTCGGCGGCGATGATCGTGGCGAGCTGGTCTAGGATCCAGGGATCGAACTTGGACGCGTCATGGATGTCGGTGAGCGGCACGCCGGCGCGGATGGCGTCGGCTGCGACCAGCAGACGGTCCGGCTTGGCGATTGTCAGCGCCGCGCGGTACGCCTCGGGCGAACCGTCGCCCGGCACCTCGACGGGATCGAGGCCCGTCAGCCCCGTCTCCAACCCGCGGAGGCCCTTCTGCAGCGCCTCCGCGAAGGAGCGCCCAATCGCCATCGTCTCGCCGACCGACTTCATCGAGGTCGTGAGCGTCACCGGCGTGCCGGGGAACTTCTCGAAGGTGAAGCGCGGGATCTTCACCACCACGTAGTCGATGGTGGGCTCGAAGCTCGCCGGCGTCACGCGCGTGATGTCGTTGGCGAGCTCGTCCAGCGTGTAGCCAACCGCGAGCTTGGCCGCGACCTTGGCGATGGGAAAACCGGTTGCCTTGGAAGCCAGCGCCGATGAGCGCGACACGCGCGGGTTCATCTCGATCACGACCATGCGGCCATCGACCGGGTTGATGCCGAATTGCACGTTGGAGCCACCGGTATCGACGCCGATCTCGCGCAAGCAGGCAACCGAGGCGTCGCGCATCCGCTGATACTCGCGGTCGGTAAGCGTGAGGGCGGGAGCGATCGTGATGCTGTCGCCGGTATGCACGCCCATCGGGTCCAGATTTTCGATGGAGCAGATGATGATGCAATTGTCGTTGCGGTCGCGCACGACCTCCATCTCGTATTCCTTCCAGCCGAGGACGCTTTCCTCGACCAGGATCTCGGTCGTCATCGAGGCGGCCAGGCCACCGCCGGCGATCTGCTCGAATTCCTCGCGGTTGTAGGCGATGCCGCCGCCGGTGCCGCCGAGCGTGAAGGAGGGCCGGATGACGCAGGGCAGCTTGATGAGGTCGAGCGCGGCGCGCGCCTCCTCCATCGTGTGGGCGATGGCGGAGCGGGGCGATTCAATGCCGATCTTGGTCATCGCGTCGCGGAACTTCAGCCGATCCTCGGCCTTGTCGATCACCTCGGCCTTGGCGCCGATAAGCTCGCACTTGTACTTCTCGAGGATGCCGGCCTCCGCGAGCTTCAGCGCGGTGTTGAGCGCGGTCTGCCCACCCATCGTCGGCAGCAGCGCGTCTGGGCGTTCCTTGGCGATGATCTTTTCGACCATCTCGACGGTGATCGGCTCAATGTAGGTCGCGTCCGCCAGGCCCGGATCGGTCATGATCGTGGCCGGGTTGGAGTTCACCAGGATGACGCGGTAGCCCTCCGCACGAAGCGCCTTGCACGCTTGGGCGCCGGAATAGTCGAACTCGCAGCCCTGGCCGATGACGATGGGGCCGGCGCCGATGATGAGGATGGACTTGATGTCGGTGCGTTTCGGCATGGGAACTCCAGTGACGTCAGGCGGGGTGCGTCAGGCGCGCCGGCGGGTGGCGAGCACCCACAGCAGCAGCCCGGCGATGATGGGCAGGATGAGGCCAAGCACGAAGGGTGGCAGCAGCATCATCAGATGCAGCCCGCCGCCATCGGGCGGCAGTTTGATCAGGCCGACGCCGGCGAAGACGCATCCCGCGAGCATGCCGAGCAGCGGTGCCAACGCGGCGGCAACGGCGCGCGGCACGATCCGGCTCAGCAGGGCGTAGATCGCTATGGAGAGCCCGAGCAGGGCACCGCCGACCAGTGCGACATGGCCAGCCATCGGCAGGGAGTCGAGGAGGTTCATCTCAGGCGCCCGTGTGGATGCCACGCGCCACGAAGGGCAATGCGGCGAGATGGGTGGCCGACCAGAAGGCGAACAGCGCAAGCGTCGGCCCAACGCCGAGCAGGCTCGACACCATCAGATGCGCGAGGGCCGAGAGCGCCATGATCGGCGGCACGGCGTCGGGTGTGCGGGTGTGCAGCAGCCCAGTCGCGAGACGCCCCGCCGCATAGGCATACAGCGCGCCCACCGGCAGCAAGACGATGAAGAGCCAAGGCGACATCAGAGAGCCGGCCGCGCCCGGCGCGGCAGCAGCGCCAGGATGGGCATCGCAATGAGCTGCAGGATGGATGAGAACAGCAGCGCGAATAGCGCGGTCTCGCCGTAGGGATACCGCATCGTGAAAGGCAGCGCGACAAGGCCGATGATGCCGAGGCAGGCGAAGCTGGCGAGCAGCACGCGCCCAGCGCGCGGCATCGCCACGGCAAGGCGCCAGAACAACGGTGTCCCGACCACCAGCACCGCCACGGCGATGGCCGCGGCGATATAGACGACGCTGAGGTCAAGGGAGATGAACATGCTCAGCTTCGGCTTTCGGTCGCGAGCTTCACCGCGAGCAGCCCAAGCGCCCCGCCCAGAACCCAGCGCTGCGCCGCCATCCAGCCCGGCCGCGTGCCTAGGAAGCGGGAGACGCCGGCCGCACCCCAGACCAGCACCGCATCGAACACCGTGCAGACCGCGATCTGGATGCCGCCGAGGATGATGCCTTGGGTCAGCACATCACCGCGCGTCGCGTCGATGAAGGGCGGCAGCACGGCCACGTAGAACAGCGCCACCTTCGGGTTCAGCGCCGCCGTGGCGATGCCCACCGTGAACAGCCGCAACGCCGGCTCGCGCGGCATCGGCCTGACCGCGAAGATCGGCGCGCCACCGGGACGCAGGCACTGCCAGGCGAGGTAGAGCAGGTAGGCCGCACCACCGAGGCGCAGCGCATCCCAGGCGAGCGGCACCGCGAACAGCGCCGCGGTGATCCCTGCCGCCGCACAAAGCATGATGAGCAGCGAGCCGAACTGGCAGCCCATGAGGCTGATCATCCCCGCGCCGGTGCCCTGCGCGAGCGAGCGGGAGACGAGGTAGAGCATGTTCGGCCCCGGCGTCGCCGCGAGGCCCAACGAGAGCACCATCATCACCAGCAGGGTTTCGACGGAGGGCATCAGCGGAACTCCTCGTCCCGCGGCACCGCGCGCAACCAGGCGCGCAGCCGCCAGAACCCGTCATCCAGCATCGAGGTGCTGCGCGCGTAGCCGATGCGCGCGACGAGCGGCAGGTCGACCGCGGCCTCTTCCCAGCGCGGCGGGTGGTCCACCATGTTGATGGCCTCGATCGCGACGACGCCCTCGATGCGGCCACTTGCGTCGCGCAGCAGGGCATGGCCCGGCGCGTCAGCGCCCTTGCCCGGCATCGCCATCAGCCGCTGGCCGCGGCAGATCGCCAGGCTGTGCCGCGCATCCGGGCTCACGCTGCGCATGACGGGATCCTGACAATCGACCGGGGTGGCGGTTGCGGCTGCGATGACGATCAGGCCGGCGAAGGCGGCGAGGCTCGCGGGGAGGAGTTTCATGCGTCAGCCCTGCACGGAATAGCCGCCATCGACGGGGATCGCGGTCCCGGTGATGAAGGCGGCGGCGTCGGAAGCGAGGAAGGCGGCGATGCCTTCGAAATCCTGTGGCGAGCCCCAGCGCTTGGCCGGCGTGCGCGCGAGGACATTGTCGTTCAGCAGCGGCATGTCACCGCGCGCCTTGCGGGTGAGGTCTGTGTCGATCCAGCCCGGCAGGATGGCGTTGACGGTGATGCCATCCGCCGCCCAGGCCGTGGCGAGCGCCTTGGTGAACTGCACGATGCCACCCTTGGACGCGGCATAGGCGATGTGCAGCGGCATCCCGAAGATGGACAGCATCGAGCCGTTGTTGATGACCCGCCCATGCCCGCTCGCCTTAAGATGCGGATGGGCCGCCTTCGCGGTGAGGTAGGCGGAGGTCAGGTTGGTGTCGACGACCGTGTGCCAGTCGGCTTCATCATAAGCCTCGGGGCGGTTGCGGATATTTGTCCCGGCGTTGTTCACCAGGATGTCGAGCCGGCCAAAGCGGGCGATGGTGGCCGCGATGGCGGCGGTGATCGAAGCCGGATCGGTGATATCGGTGTGCGTCGCTTCCGCCTCGGCGCCGAGGGCGCGCAGCTCGGCGACCGCAGCGGCGTTCTTGGCCGGGTTGCGCGCGGCGACCATGATCTTTGCGCCGGCCTTGGCGAGACCGCTGGCGAGGCCCAGCCCGATGCCGCCATTGCCGCCGGTGACGAAGGCGACGCGGCCGCTGAGGTCAAACATTGCCACCCGCCTTGTTCGTCTCGATCATCTGCACGAAGCGGTGGAACAGGTGGTGGCTGTCCGTCGGGCCCGGGCTGGCCTCCGGGTGATACTGGACCGAGAAGGCGGGGAACGCGTCGGAGGCGATGCCCTCGTTCGAGCCATCGAACAGCGACACATGGGTCACGTGGGCGCTCGCCGGCAGGGTCGCGGGGTCCACAGCAAAACCGTGATTCTGCGCGGTAATCTCGACGCGCCCGGTGGCGAGGTCGCGCACCGGCTGGTTGGCGCCGCGGTGCCCGCGCTCCAGCTTGTAGGTCTTGGCGCCAAGTGCGAGGCTCAGCAGCTGGTGCCCGAGGCAGATGCCGAAAACCGGCACGCCCGCCTTCATCACGCCCTGGATCGCGGGCACGGCGTACTCGCCCGTCGCCGCGGGGTCGCCGGGGCCGTTGGACAGGAACACGCCATCCGGCTTGTGCGCCAGGATCTCATCGGCGGTGGCGGTCGCGGGCACCACCATCACGTCGAGGCCGGCGGCGGCAAGGCAGCGGAGGATGTTGCGCTTGGCGCCGTAGTCGACCGCGACGACACGGTGGCTCGGCGCCTCGGGGCGGCCAAAACCGTCCGGCCAGGCCCAGGTTGCTTCGTTCCAGCTGTAGCTCTGGCGGCAGGAGACCTCGCGGGCAAGGTCCATCCCTTCAAGGCCGGGCCAAGCCTTCGCCTGCGCGATCAGCGCCGGCACGTCGAAGCGGCCATTGGCGGGGTAGGCGATGACGCCGTTCGGCGCGCCGCCGTCGCGGATGCGCTGCGTCAAAGCACGAGTGTCGATGCCGGCGATCCCGGCGATGCCGTGGCTGACCAGCCAGGCGTCGAGGTGCCGCGTTGCGCGCCAGTTGGCGGGCTCAGTGACCCGCTGCTTCACGACTAGGCCGCGCGCGACCGGCGTCGCGGCCTCCATATCCTCGGCATTGGTGCCGGTATTGCCGATATGAGGGAAGGTGAAGGCGATGATCTGCCCGGCATAGGACGGGTCGGTGAGGGTTTCCTGGTAGCCGGTCATGCCCGTGTTGAAGCAAAGCTCCGCGACCTGGGTCGCTCGGGCGCCAAAGCCCTCGCCCCAGAACACGCTGCCATCGGCGAGCACCAGAACCGCCGTGGCGCCGGGCGGCGGCGCGTCGGGCTGAGAGGCTACGGGCATCGCTTGGGTCTCCGTGGCGGCCGGGGCGGAAGTGAGATCGGCGAGCGTAAGGCTGGTGGCGGCGAGAATGGCAGACCAGTGCTTGGCTGGGATACTGCGGGCCTGACGCCACTTGCGAATGGCTTCGGTACCGACGCCGCATCGGGCCGCCGCCGCTTCGGGGCCACCCAGAAGGGCGAGAACGTCTTCAACGCTGCGCATAAGGTCCTTATCTGGGAAAAAATTTCCCACGTCCAGCTCGATGCGCACGGGCGATAATATTTCTCCCATGCGCCATATTCGGCTATCTGACCTTCCCCCATCTTCCGCTGGCGCGGCCATGTTGCGCCAGAAGCATCAGGAGTACGCGCGATGGATTTGCGCAGCCGTTTCACTGCCGCCCTGAAAACCTCGATGATCGCCAAGGACGGGCCGCAGACCTCCACCATCCGCATGATCATGGCGAAGCTCAAGGATTCGGACATCGCCGCGCGCCCGAGCGGTGTGGATCAGATCCCGGAGGAGCAGATCATCTCGATGCTGCGTGGCATGGCGAAGTCCCGGCGCGAGAGCATTGAGATGTACACCCAGGGCAACCGCCCCGAGCTCGCCGCCAAGGAAGCCGCGGAGATCGCCGTGATCGAGGGATTCCTGCCGGTCCAGATGGATGCGAGCGCCGTCGAGGCCGCGGTGGATGCAGCGATCGCCAAGGCGGGCGCGACTTCGGTCAAGGAGATGGGCAAGGTCATGGCCGTGCTGCGCGCGAAGTATGCGGCGACACTCGACATGGCGAAGGCCGGCGCGCTGGTGAAGGCGAAGCTCGGCTAACCCAGGCGCCCGGCCAGGTATCGGGCGCGCTCCGCCGGGTCCTCGATGTGTTCGGCGGTCCGCGTCCACAGCACCGGGAGTGGCGCGCCATCGGCCGCGGCCCGCCGGACCATCAGCGCCGCGATCGGCCCTACGAAGGGCAGCAGCGCCTTTCGCAGCATTTCGAGCTCGGCAGGTGTCGCCCCTGCGGCCACCGCCTGCCCTGCAGGCGCAGGCTGCATGGGCTTTGCGCCCGCCGTCGACTGAGTGGCGACGCCACTAAGGCTCCGCGTCGCCTCCTGCCGAAAACGCCGCCGCGCTTCGGGATCAGGGATGCTCTCGGCAAGCTTTTCGCACAGGGCCGTGGTCGTGCTTGCCTCACGCAGCGCGCTGCGCAGCAGGACGGCGGCGATAGGGCCGACATGGGCGGCAAGGTTGCGCTCGAGCGCGGTGAGCGCCGCGCCGTCGAGTTGTATCCCGGCGGGGGCGGTGCGGGGCGGCGTTGAGACCACCAAGGTGGCATCCGCAGCACCGCCACCAAGCGTCGCCGCGCGCATTGCAGCGGCCATGCCAGCGGCATCGGGAAAGCGATCAGCCGCGCGCTTCGCCATCGCGCGTGCGAGTACGCCAGGCAGGCCCGGGAAGGCCGTGACGATGTGCGGAGGCAGGGGCACCGGCTTGGCATGGATGACCCGGTAGACGACCTCCATCATGTTGCCGATGCCGAAGGCACGTTCGCCGGCGAGCAGTTCGAGCAGGACGGATCCCGCCGAGAACAGGTCCGACCGCGCATCCACAGGCTCGCCGAGGCATTGCTCTGGCGACATGTAGCTGGGCGAGCCGATCATGTCGCCGACACGGGTGAGATCGGAATCGCCCAGCCGCGCAATCCCGAAATCCGCGACCTTGCAGCGCATATCTGGCAGCAACAACAGGTTCGCCGGCTTGATGTCGCGATGCACGATACCCGCCGCATGCGCGGTGCCGAGCGCATCCAGCACCTGGCCAAGGATTGCCGTAGCCTCGGCCACGGTCAGCCGTCGCCCGGCCGCCAAGGCTGCCTGCAGGCTGACGCCTTCGACGAATTCCATGGCCAGGTAGGGTTGCCCCTCATGGATGCCGAAATCATGCACGGCGACGATATTGGGGTGTGGGCAGCGGCTGGACGCGCGGGCTTCGCGCCGGAACCGGCTCATGTATTCGTCGCCGTCCGCGCCTTCGAGCAGAGAGCGGGCGATCAGCTTGATGGCGAGGGTACGTTCGAGGTCGGGATCATGCGCGCGCAGGATTACGCCCATCGCGCCGCGGCCAATCACTCCCTGAATCTCGTAGCGGCCGATCTGCCGCGGTACCACCTCCGTCATCGGATCCCCAGCTTCGATTGTCAGGCTTCGATTGTCAGGCTTCCAGCATGCGCATGGCGTTGGCCAAGCTCCGGCGCATGAGGTTGAAGGAGCGGCCGAGCGAAGCGATCTCATCCTTGCCCTTGGGCACGAACTCCGGCGCATCCAGCTCACCCGCGGCGACACGTCCGGCGGCTTCGGTCATCCGCTTCACGGGCCGGACAATGACGTAGTGGAGCAGCAGGTTCAACAGCACCAGCATGGCCAGGAACACGCCGCCCAAGCTGATCAGCAAGGCATTGAGCTGCCGCGCTGCGCGGGCGAGCGGAACGCTCAGCGGCACCGAGACGATCTGTGCTCCGATCACGTCACCGAGGCGCCAGCCGAAGCCGTTGGCCGCGCCGTAGAGGTCGATCATCGTGGCGGGGGCCGCTGCCGGGGTGGAATGGCAGGTGAGGCAGGCACCGTCCGTGAGGCGAAAGGGCCGGGCCAGCGTCAGCACGTTGCCGGAGGGCGTCTGCCGTTCGCTGACATGCTCCGTGAGCGTCGTGGTGCGTCGGAAAATGTCGATCAGGCCAGCCTCCCAATCCGTCGCGCGGTCGGCGGGATTCGTCGGATTGATCGCTGCTTCCTTGTAGGCGTAGTCGGGGTAGTCAGCGGCCATCGTGCGCAGGACGGTCTGCGCCGCCCAGGATGGCACCGTGTGTGGCAGGAAGCGCGTGGTGCCCGCATCTGCCAGAAGGGGTGCGATTTCGCCGCTGGTATAGCGGCGCACCGCCGTCGCCTGTTGCATGAGGAGCCCCGCCTCGTGCAGCACCTGGCGGCGCGCATCCTCCTCGGCGATGGTCTTGGCGAAGAAGGCAGCCGCCGCCATCCCCACCACGAAGGCGCCGATCATGACGAGGTTGAACTTGATGCTCAGGTTCATCGGCAGTCCCCTAGCGGTTTTCGCGAAGCGAGTTCGGACGCATGGTCACCGTGCGGCGACAAGGCGGGACGCCTGGGCTGCAGTGAGGGTGCCGGTCAGGGTGGCGCCAATCTCGAATTGGAAGCGGCGGATGGCGGCGCGGGTGTTGGGGCCGAACTGCCCATCGGGTGCGCCAATGTAGTAGCCCATGGCGGCCAGCGCCTGCTGTACACGGCGGCGGTCTGCATCGGTCATGGCCCCTTCGTCCGGCAAGGTGAGCGCCGCCGGCTGCGGGGCGGGCGCGGCAGGGGCCGGGGTGGGTACCGGTACGGCTGCGATGACGGGCGGCGGTGCCGGCTCCGGAAGAGTCGCGGGTGCAGTAGGTGCAGGGCTTGGCACGGTAATGACAGGCGCCGGCGCCGCGACGACCGCCGCCGGTTCCCCGGCGAGGTAGGCCGGGTTTGCCGGCGTCGCGAGGATGACGAGCCCTTCCGGTACGCCCTGGAGTAGCCCTGCGAGCACATGGGCCAGCAGAACACGCGGCCCGGCAAGCGATGCCTCCAATGCAGCGGCCAGCCGAGTCCCATTGCTGGCTGCATCGTTCGCGGCGGCGACCATGCCGACACCAGCTGGCCCGGCCGGTTCTGCCAATGCCGCAAGGCTGGCCATCACCGCGTCGGCGCCGGATGGCGCGATGCCGTCAAAGACCACGAGACCCGCACGAACCTCGCCGCGCAGCAGGGCCTCGACCACGCCGCGCGCGAGAAGGCCTTGGGTCAGCACATCCGTCTCGCGCGTCAGGCTCGCCGAGACCGGCAGCAGGAAGGGCCGGCTGTTGAACGTGACGACATGGCCACAGACATAGGCGACGCCGACACTGCCCGGTGAGGCGCGCAGGCGACGGGCGAAGGCGGCCGCGGCCGCATCGGCTTCGCCCCGGCCGGTATCGAGGCGTTGCACCACCTCGAAGCCAAGCGTGCGGAGCGCGGCGGCGACCTGGCGGGCAGACGAAAGACAACCCGGCAGCGGCGGCAAGGCAGGACCCGCAGAGTAGGCGGCATTGCCGATGACCAGGGCGAACTGCGCCGGCTGCGCAAGCGCCGGCGTGGCGGCGAAAAGCCCCAGCAGTACCCCAACGCCGGCAATCCAGCCCCCGGAGGCATTTCGGCGAGCCTGGGGCTGCGAATGAGGTAGATTTTTCAGCATACAGGCTTTCACTCGGACGGGGCAGGGTCGGCGCGAAAGTTTTAGCATCAGAAAAGGCGATGCAGGAACAACCAGATACCGCGAGGTACAGCGTTCGTCTCGATAGCGACGTAAAAAACGTTCCGAACACGCGGAAGTGCTTTGGCAGCAGCCGGTCTGCCGGGGATCCGGACAGCGCTTGCGGCGATGCGGCTTCCCGCGCCACACTGGGCTGTACCAAGGATCGGGCATGCACAACATCGGGAGCAAAATCACACGGCGCAGCGCCTTGGCCGGCTCGGCTGCCCTCGGCGCCGCCGCATCCGGTGCGGCATTGGCGCAACCGGCCTGGCCGTCGCGCCCGGTCCGCATCGTCATCCCGTTCGCACCGAGCGGCGGCGCCGACACCTTCACGCGCCTGATGACGGAACCGCTCGCCGCGGCCTTCGGCCAACCCTTCTTCGTGGAGAATCGCCCCGGCGGCGGCGGTGTCATCGGCACCGACGCCGCGGCGAAGGCGACACCGGATGGCCACACGCTGCTGATGCTGACGGTGACACTCACGGCCAACGAAACCCTGATGCCGAACCGGCCCTACGTGCTGCTGCGCGACCTCACGCCGGTGGCCAGCCTGAACCGCACCCTGCAGGTGCTGGTCGCCCACCCTGCCCTTCCCGTCACCAACGTGGCCGAGCTCATCGAATGGGCGAAAGCTCGCCCAGGCCAGCTCGACTACTCGACGGCCGGGCCGGGCACACCCTACCACATCGCTTTCGAGGTGTTCCGCCACATGGCCGGCATCCAGGTGCAGCACATCCCTTTCCGGCTCAGCGGCGATGCGCGCAACGCGGTAGTGGGCGGCCAGGTGCCGGCGATGTTCGACGGCATCGCGACCATGCTGCCGCTCATCCGCGCCGGCCGGGTGCGCGCGCTGGCGACCACCGGCACCGAACGCTCCACCCTGATGCCCGAGACACCGACCGTCGCCGAGACCTTGCCTGGCTATGAGCAGGTCGGCTTCAACGGGCTGCTGGCACCGGCCGCGACGCCGCGCCCGATCGTCGAGAGGCTGAATGCCGAGATCAACCGCATCCTCGATACCGATGCCCTGAAGGACGCCTTCGGACGGCTCGGCGCCGAGATCGCGCCGATGTCGCCGGAGGCCTTCGGCGACGTGCTTCGCGCTGATATCGAGCGGCGCCGGGTTTGGATCAACCTCGCGGGCATCCAGCCGCAATGAGGAGCGCCGCCGCTTGTTCGCCTTCACCCTGAACGGTGCGGCCGCTGCGCTGGACCTGCCCGATGACGTGCCCTTGCTGGCCGCGTTGCGCGAGGCAGCCGGCCTTTCCGGCCCCCGCTTTGGCTGCGGCGTAGAGGCTTGTGGCGCCTGCCACGTACTCATCGATGGGCAGTCGGTGCCGACCTGCGTTCTGCCGCTCGGCGCCGTCGCCGGGCGCGTCGTCACCACGGTCGAGGGGCTGGGCACGGAAGCAAGCCCGCATCCCCTGCAGACCGCCTTCCTGGCCGAGCAGGCCGGGCAGTGCGGCTACTGCCTCTCGGGCATCCTGGTCAGTGCCGCGGCGCTGCTCGCGGCCAATCCTGACCCTGACGAGGCGGCGGTACGCCTGGCGTTGGAACCCCATCTCTGCCGCTGCGGCAGCCACAACCGCATCATCCGCGCCGTGCTGCGCGCCGCCCGCCAGGGACAGCCGGCATGAGTGCGACACTCCCCAGCAGCCTTGCGACCAACCCGCGCCTGTCGCAATGGCTGGGCTTCTCGGCGGATGGCACCGTGGTGATCCGGCCAGGCAAGGTCGAGATCGGCCAGGGCATCCTGACCGCGCTCACCCAGATCGCGGCCGATGAACTCGACGTCGCGCTGCCCCGCATCCGCGTCGAGACGGTCACCACGCCGACCAGCCCGGATGAGGGCGTCACCTCCGGCAGCCTCTCCGTGCAGAACAGCGGCGTGGCGCTGCGCCATGTCTGTGCCGAGGCGCGGTCCATCTTCCTCGGTGTCGCTGCACAAGGCAGCGGCGTGCCGGTTGAGGCGTTGCGCGTCGAGGATGGCGATTTCGTGGGGCCGCAGGGCGCCATCGCCTCCTACTGGTCGCTCGCCGAGCGCGGGTTGCTGGACGGCGATGCGACACCGGGCAGCCGCGCCAAGCCACCCTCGGCGCGCGTCACGGTGGGGACCTCGACCGCGCGCATCGACCTGCCGGACAAGGTGTTCGGCCGCCCGCGTTTCCTGCACGACATGCGCCCCGTGGGGCTGCTGCATGCCCGCGTTCTCAGGCCGCCCTCGCGCGGCGCCACGCTGCGCGCGATCGCACCTGGCGCCCTGCCCGAAGGTGCGACGCTGGTGCGCGACGGCAGCTTTCTTGCGGTGGTGGCGAAGGCCGAGCATGTCGCGGACAGGGCGCTGGTGCGCCTCGCGCGGCTCGCCGAATGGGACGAGCGGGACACGCTCCCGCACGAGGGCGCGATGCCGGCGTGGCTGCGCCAGGCCGTGGGCGAGAGCAGCGTCGTGGCCGAGCGCGATGCCGGCGGCGCGACCGCCACACGCCGCATCCGGCGCGACTTCTTCCGCCCGCTGGTGGCGCATGCCTCGATCGGACCGTCTTGCGCGATGGCGCTGTGGACCGGCGACACCGTGGAGGTCTGGTCACACACCCAGGGGCCGTACAATCTGCGCCTCGATCTCGCAAAATCGCTGCGCATTTCAAACGAGTCGGTGGTCGTGCGTCATGTCGAGGGTGCCGGCTGCTATGGACACAATGGCGCGGATGACGTGGCGCTGGACGCGGCGCTGGCGGCGCGCGCTATGCCCGGTCGCACGGTGCGCGTGCTCTGGAGCCGGGCGGATGAGCTGGGCTGGTCGCCATTCTCCTCGGCCATGCTGGTCGAGGTCGAGGCGGGGCTGGACGATGCCGGCAACATCGCCGAGTTCCGCCTGGATGTGACCAGCAACGGCCATTCCTCCCGCCCCGGGCGTGGCGCGCTGCCAACGCTGCTGGCGGCATCGACCCTCGACCCGCCCTTTGCGGTGCCGGTCGCGATCAACATGCCCGTGAAGGGTGGGGGCGGCGCACAGCGCAATGCGGTGCCGATCTACCGCATTCCGACCTTGCGCGTGGGAATGCGCACGATCACCGACATGCCGATCCGCACCTCGGCGATGCGCGGCCTGGGCGCGCCGATCAACGTCTGGGCGATCGAGGCTGTCGTGGATGAATTGGCTGCCCTGGCGGGCCAGGACCCTCTCGCCTTCCGGCTGCGCCACCTCGATGACGCTCGTGCGGCGGCGGTGTTGCAGCGCGCCGCCGACATGGCGGGTTGGTCGCAGCGCGAGGCGGGGGAAGGCAGCGGGACGGGCCTGGCCGTCGCGCGCTACAAGAACCTCGGCGCCTGGTGTGCGGTGGCGGCGGAAGTCGCTGTCGAAGCCGAGGTGCGCGTGACACGCATCTGGATCGCGGCTGATCTTGGCGAGGTGGTGAACCCCGATGGTGCCGCGAACCAGCTGGAGGGCAGCGCGATCCACGCCACCAGCCAAGCGCTGAAGGAGGCGGTACGCTTCGACCGTCGCCGCGTCACCTCCGACAGTTGGGAGAGCTACCCGATCCTGCGCTTCTCGGAAGTGCCGAAGGTGGAGGTGGCGCTGATGGACCGTCCCGAAATGCCGCCGCTCGGCGCGGGCGAGCCAGCCTTCGCGCCGACCGTCGCGGCGATCGCAAACGCGATCCACGCGGCACTCGGCGTGCGGCCGCGTGCGATGCCGTTTACGGCCGCCAACCTTGCGGCCGCGATGGACCAGGGCTGAGGCGGCGTATCACGCCGACTTGCTGGCACGCCGATAACTTGCGCCCGGCGGCTCGTGCGACGCGCTGCCCGCCGGAAAAGATACGCACCGTCTCTCCCGGCCGACACCGTGACCGCGCGGCTTACAAGCGGCTTACAAGATGCCTTTCGAACAGCAGCCTGGATGTCGATGACGCGGCACCCCGCATCGTCACCAAGGGGGGCGCGCTCTACTCTCAACCGTGACTACGCGGCGGCATCCACCGCGACATACGGCTGGCGCTTCACGCGGTCCATGTTCATGCCCTCGATCCGCAGCAGCCGGGTCGGTCCATCCCGACGCGGCGAGTGCAGCGCGCCCGCCTCATAGAGGTGGGCATCCCCCGGCCGCAGCGCGTAGTCGCGGGCGCGCTTCACCTTGCCGGGCGACGTGTCCGTCGGGCGCGCGACGCATTCCCAATCGGTCATCAGCGTCTCGCCGGCGGCTTGGCCGTAGATGGCCCAAGACGGCCCGTGGTCGTGCGGCGGGCTCTGCTTCGGACCGGTATAGGCATGCGCGAGGATGGTGAAGCCGAGGTCGGGATCCTCGTACAGGACATGGCGTTCCGACGTGCCCTCGGGGATCAGGGCGGCGACGAAGGCGCCATCCTTCAACGCGTCCCGCACGAGGTCGCGGACTTTCTCACGCCCACCCGGGCCGGGATCGGCGGTGATGGATGCGCGGCACTGCGCGGCGAATTCCTCAAGCGTCATGGGCATCGTTCATGCTCCCTTGCGAATGATCGGCGCGCAGAATGCGCGCGTGGCGGCCGCGAGGGAAGCCGCCGCGTGAACCTGTCTCGGCGAGGGCTCCCCACGGCCGCCGCGGAGGTCTAGAAATGCGCCGCGGACAGGCGAGCCACCCGGCTCCATCCGCCCTGATACGAGGAGAGCACCATGGCCGAACCGACCGATCTGCAACGCGTGGTGGAACAGCTGCGCCGCGGCGCACCCACCCGCCGCAGCCTCGACCAGCTCCGGCGCGGCCAGCAGCCGGGCGCGACCGCCTCGGCCGAGGATTGCCTGAAGGCTGGACGTGACCCCGCCCGCGTGTTCGAGCCCATGCGCCGCCAGCAGGGCAACCCCGGCGGCGCCTGAGCCAGCGACTAGACGGCGGGGCGGCTGCGCACGTCGTAGGGCACCTTGCGCGGCAGGAATTCACCCTGCCTGAGGTCGCCCGAGAAGGCGCCATCCTCCACCACGACCTTGCCGCGCATGACCGTGACACGCGGCCAGGCGGTCACCTGGTGCCCCTCCCAGGGCGTGTAGTCCGTCTCGTGCATGTCCGCGGCGCGGATGGTCTTGTCGATGCCGGTTTCCAGCACGACGACATCTGCGTCCGAGCCCACCGCGAGCGCGCCCTTGCGCGGATACAGCCCCATGATCTTCGCCGCATTGGACGAGACCATGTCCACGAAGTGCTCGGGCGTGTAGCCGCGCTTGGTCACCATCTGCGTGTACATCAGGCCGACCCGTGGCTCGACGCCGGAATTGCCCCCCGTGGTGTCGTCGATGCGGCTGCCCTGCAGCTTGATGCGCAGCGGACAGCAGAGCTCGTCGGTGGCGATGACCTGTAGTGCGCCACGGTTGGTCGCTTCCCACAGCTTCTTCTGGTCCTCGGGATACTTCAGCGAGGGATAGGTGTGGTACATCTGCGCGTTGGGCTTCTTGTAGTCATCGGCCGTGTACATCAGGTACTGGTGCAGGGTTTCGCCATACATTGGGAAGCCCCGCGCGCGGGAGCCCGCGAGTGCGGCGACGCCGGTCGCCGCCGAGACGTGCACCATGTACAGCGCGCAGCCCTCGACATTCTCGGCGAGGCGGATGACGCGGTTGAAGGCGAGTTCCTCAGACAGCGTGTTGTGCACCTCGGCCATGAATTCGAAGCCGACGCGGTTCTCGCGGATCAGCTTCTCGTACATGAACATGACGATGTCGTTGTCCTCGGCATGGATGGCTGCGATGCCACCCTCCGCGGCGACGACCTTCAGCGCCTCCCAGATGTGGCCGTGCCTGACCATGCGGCCGGTCTGCCCGATGCGGATGTCGGTGGTGAACATCTTGACGCTGGCGTGCCCCGCCTGGATCGCTTCGGCGAGTTCGCCGAACTGCACGGGCGGCACGTCGCCCATCAGCGTCAGGTGCCAGCCATAGTCGCAATAGCAGGAACCCTTCCATATCGCGTCGGTCTGCTCGATCGCCTGCTGGATGGAGCGCTCATGCGTGCACTGCACGAAGTCGATCAGCGTCGTTGTCCCGCCATGCAGCGCGGCGCGGCTCACCTGCTCCGGCGGATCGGTGAACTTGGGCGGATCATTGGCGCTCATCTTGATAGCGGAGGAGCAGTGGATGTGCGGGTCGATGCCGCCTGGAATGACCAGGCCGCCCTTGGCGTCGAGGATGCGCGACGCGGCCGCGAGGCTGCCAGGTGCACCGATCGCCACGATGCGCTCGCCGGAGATGCCGATATCGACGGCGGCAAGCCCGCTCGGCAGCACGCATTGACCGTTGGTGATCACGAGATCCAGCATCAAACCATCCCTTCCTTCATCAATTCCCCGATCGCGGGGTCGCCCTCGGCGAAGCGCTCGAGCAGCACCTCCGGCGCAATGCCACGCACGATGAAAACCATGCGGCTCGTGCGGTCCGCATCGGGCCAATCCGGTAGCCAGCGCGGCGCGTACATCGTGTGCTGCACGGCGTGGATCGCGGCGGGGCCCCCTGCCCGGTCCGCGAATTCAACGATGCCCTTCACGCGGAGCAGATCCTCGCCATGGGTCTGCGCGAGGCGGCCAAGCGCCATCGCGAAAGCGAGCCTGGTCATCGGCCGGCGCAGCGTGAGTGTCCAGGCGGCGATGCCGTGCGCGTGCACCGCGGTCGCTGCCATGCGCGAGCGCGGGATGCGGAACACGCCGCCGTCGAACAGTAGCGTCGCGGGATCGACCTTGCGCGCATCCACCAGCGTCGCGATCGGGTTGAGTGCGGCCAGTTGCGCGCGCAACTCGTCCGATGCCGGTGCCAAATCCGTTTTGGTCAGCAGCAGGCGGTCGGCGCTCGCGGCCTGGGCGACGGCTTCGGGGAAGCGCGCGAGGGTGGCGAGGCCGAGCACCGCATCGACAGCGGTCACCACGGTATCCACGCGCAGGGATGCTTCCAGGAAGGCGTCGGCTGACAGGGTGTAGAGAATCGGCGCTGGCTCCGCGAGGCCGCTCGTCTCCAGCACGATGCGGCGGAACGGGCGCTCGCCAGGACGCGCGAGGCGGCGGAGCAGCATGTACAGCGTGTCCGCCAGGTCCTGCCGCACCGCGCAGCAGACGCAGCCATTTGGCAGCTCGACGACATCCTGGTCGATGGCGTCGAGGAGCAGATGATCGAGGCCCACTGCGCCGAATTCATTGATGATGACGGCGGTGTCGGTGAAGCTGGGGTTCGCTAGCACGCGCGAGAGGAAGCTGGTCTTCCCGCTGCCGAGGAATCCCGTCAGCACCGAGAATGGCAAGGGCGCATCCGGCACCGGTGGGCGCGGCCCAATCATCGCGGGGCGGGTTTACACGTCATGCCGATCCCGTTCGCGCTTTCCATCTTCCGCCCGTCATCCAGTCGCGGGGAACGTTGCACGCCATGGGCCGGCACGTAAACCTCGCCCCTGAGCATCCGGCATTCCGCGCCTTCCCTGATGCCGAAATGGCGCGCCACGCCGCCGTGGTGGCAGCCGCGGGAGTTCAGCCCGAACGAGCACCATGGACGGCACCGCGACCTTCGTGCAGCCTGCCAATGCGCGCCTGGGGGGGACGCAGTCCGAGACATCTGGAGGTCCGATAATGCGCACCATGCGCCTGCCCCGCCGCACCGCCATGGCGGCTGCTTTCCTGCTCGCCGCTTCACCGCGCAACGCGCGCGCCGAGTGGCTTCCGAACCAGCCGATCCGCATCCTGAACGGCTACCCGCCGGGCGGCTCGGTGGACATCGTCTTCCGCATCGTCGCGGAGGGTGTGCTGCGCATCGCCGGAAAGACCATCGTGCAGGAGGTGCGCAGCGGCGCCTACGGCTTCATCGCCGCCCAGGCCGCCTCCCGCGCGGCACCAGATGGCTACACGCTGGCCAGCGCCATCATGGGGATGATGTGCGTGGCACCCGTGGTTCCCGGCAGCGTGATCCCGATCGATGTGGACCGCGACCTCACCCCGGTTGCGGCGCTCGCCGGCACGCCGATGGCGCTGATCGCGCGGCTCGATGCACCCTTCTCGGACCTCGATGGACTGGCCCGCTACGCCCGGTCGCGCAATGGTGGCGGCACCTTCGCGTCGTCCGGCAATGGCTCGATCAACCAGCTTGCCGCGGCGCACCTGCTCCATGAGCTCGGCGTCGAGATGACCCATGTTGCCTATCGCGGCGGCGCGCCGGCAGTGATGGACGTCGCGGCGCGCCGTGTTGATATCTTCATGGCCAATATAGCCGAGGTCGCGCAGCTGATCCGCGCCGGCGAGGTGAAGGCGCTCGGCATCACCTCGGCGACGCCGGTATCGCTGTTGCCGGACCTGCTGCCGTTCGCCGTGCAATATCCTTCCCTCGAGATCAACAACTGGTTCGGCGTCGCCGGGCCAGCCAACCTGCCCGACGACATCCGCGCCGGCCTTGCCGCGCTGTTCGCCCAGGCACTCGCCGACCCACAGACGGCCCGCACCCTGCGTGAGCGCGGTCTTGAACCCATGGGCGAAAGTGGGGAAGCCTTCGTGGCCCGTATCCGGCGCGACCGCGAGCGCTGGCGCGCGGTCGCCATCGCCGGCAACATCCGCTCCGACGGATAACCAGGATTTCTCATGGCGCGTTACTCGCTTGGCATCGATATCGGCGGCACCTTCACGGATCTGGTGCTGCTGGACCCTGAGACCGGTCGCACCGCGATCTGGAAGGAGAGCACCACCCCGGACGACCCCTCGCGCGGAGCCATGCACGGCCTCGCGCGGCTGCTTGATACGAGCAGGATCGCGGCCGCGGAAATCGTCCGCGTGGTGCACGCGACCACGCTGTTCACCAACGCGCTCATCGAGCGCAAGGGGGCGGCGACCGGGCTACTTACGACGGCCGGCTTCCGCGATATCCTGGAGATCGGGCGCGAGCGGAAATACGAGCTGTACGATTTGTTCCTCGAGATGCCGAAGCCGCTAGTCCCGCGCCCCTGGCGACGCGACGTGCCCGAGCGCCTGAACGCCGATGGCAGCATCGAGACGCCGCTCGATATCGAGGCGGTGCTGGCCGAAGTGGGCGAGCTCGCGGCGGCGGGCGTCACCAGCCTCGCCATCTGCTTCCTCCACGCCTACGCGAACCCGGTCCATGAGCATGCGGCGGCGGCGGCCATCACCGCGCGCTTCCCGGCGTTGAGCTTGTCGCTGTCCTGCGATGTTGCGCCTGAGATCCGTGAATATCCGCGGATGACGACCACGGTCGCCAACGCCTATGTGCGCCCGATCGCTGAGATCTACCTGGACCGGTTGGAGGCGGCGCTGAAGGCCTCCGGCGTGCCTGGCGCGCTGTTCCTGATGCTCTCCAATGGCGGCCTCACCCATGGCGGCGAGGCCAAGCGCGCCCCGGTGCAGTTGCTCGAGAGTGGGCCTGCGGCGGGGGCTCTCGCGGGTGCCTGGTTCGGCCGCAAGGCGGGGCTCGACCGCGTGCTCGCCTTCGACATGGGCGGCACCACGGCGAAGCTTGCCCTCGTCGATGACGGGGAGCCACTGGTCGCCTGGGGGTTCGAGGCCGCGCGCACCAAGCGCTTCCTGCGCGGCAGCGGCTTGCCGGTGCAGATCGCGACGGTGGAGCTCATCGAGATCGGCGCCGGTGGCGGGTCCATCGCGCGCGCCAGCGGCCTCGGCACCCTCCAGGTCGGGCCGGACAGCGCGGGCGCGGAGCCCGGGCCGGTCTGCTACGGCCGCGGCGGCACGGAACCGACCGTGACCGACAGCGACCTGGCCCTGGGCTACCTCAACGCGGATTTCTTCCTCGGAGGTGCCATGCGGATCGAGACGGCGCCGGCCCAGGCCGCCCTCGGGGCGCTGGCGGACCGGCTCGGCATTGCGGCGTCGCGCAGCGCCTTCGGCATCCATGACGTGGTGAACGAGACGATGGCGGGCGCTGCCCGCGTCGCCATCGCGGAGCGCGGGCGAGTCCCGCGCGACTATGCCTTGCTCGCGACCGGCGGCGCCGCGCCGGTGCATGCCTGGAACGTGGCCGAGAAGCTCGGCATCGATCGGGTGCTGTGCCCGCCGGGCGCCGGCGTCGGCAGCACAATCGGGATGCTGATGGCGGCGGCACGGGTCGACCGCGTGGCCTCCTACACGACGGCGCTTGCGGCCGCCGACTGGAAGCATATCGCCGCGATCTTCGCGACGCTGGAGGCCGACGCGCATGCGGTCGTGCGCGACACCGGCGCCGACCTCACGCAGCAGAGCGTGCGGCGGCTCGCGGATATGCGCTATGTTGGCCAGGGTTCGGAAATCACCATCGCATTGCCCAGGAACATCGACCCCACGGGCGTGCTTGAAGCCTTCGAGACCGCCTACAAGCGCCTGTTCGGCCGCACACCGCCCGGCGCGCAGGCGCAGTTCGTCGCACTGCGCCTGGCGCTCAGCGCGCCGATGCCTGGCGCTGGTGGCACATTGCTCATCACCGGCATGGCCGGCGCGGCACCACTGAAGGGTAGCCGCTTCGTCCATTTCGAAGCCGCCGGCGGTGCCGTCGAGACACCCGTCTATGACCGCTACGCCCTGCCGCCCGGCAGCGTGCTGCGCGGCCCCGCCATCTTCGAGGAAAACGAGAGCACCTTCGTCGTGGGACCGGGCGCGCGCGTCACGATCCTGCCTGATGGGGCCATGCTCGCGGAGCGCCTGCCATGACCGATCCTACCCCCCGCACTTTCGACGCCGTCGAGATCGAACTGCTCTGGCGCCGCCTGATCTCGCTGGTGGACGAGGCCGCCGCCGCGCTGGTTCGCACCAGCTTCTCGACCCTGGTGCGCGAGAGCTACGACTTCTCCTGCATTGTCACCGACGCATCGGGGCAGTCGCTGGTGCAGGCCACCGAGAGCATCCCGAGCTTCATCGGCACCCTGCCCGAGACGGTGAAGCACTTCCTCCGCGCCTTCCCGGAGGAGACGCTGTCGCCCGGCGACGTGCTCATCACCAACGACATCTGGCTCGGCACCGGGCACCTGCCCGACATCACCGTGGCCAAGCCGATCTTCCTCGACGGCAAGCTGGTGGCGTTCAGCGCATCGACCGCGCATGCCCCGGATATCGGCGGCAAGATCCGCAGCCCCGAGCCGCGCGAGGTGTTCGAGGAAGGGCTGCAGATCCCTCCGCTCCGGTTGATGCATGCCGGACGCGTCGACGACACGCTGGTTGCGATGATCCGGAAGAACGTGCGCACGCCCGAGCAGACGCTCGGCGACCTCTGGGCGCAGGTCGTCGCACTGGACCTCATGGAGGAGCGGCTGCTGATCCTGATGGCGCAGGCGAAGCTCGATCACCTGCGCGACCTCGCCGCCGACATCCATGGCCGCTGCGAGGTTGCCATGCGGGACGCGATCCGCGCCCTGCCCGATGGCACGTACCATTCGGAGCTGCAGACCGACGGCGTCCTGGACCGGCCGGTGACACTCAAGATGGCCCTCACCATTGCGGGCGACGCCATCACGGTGGACTACGCGGGCACCGACGGGCAGGTGGATCGCGCGATCAACTGCGCGCTTTGCTACACCTATGCGATGACGATGTACGGCATCAAGGTGTGCACCAGCGCCACCCTGCCGAACAACGAGGGTGCCTGGCGGCCGATCACCGTGCTCGCCCCGCCAGGCTGCATCGTGAACCCGCAATTCCCGGCCTCCGGCGGCTCGCGCATGCTGATCGGGCACTACCTGCCGATGTTGGTCTTCGGCTGCCTCGGCCAGGTGGTGCCGGAGCGGGTGATGGCGGCCTGCGGGTCGCCTATGTGGGGGATGAACCAATCGGGCGTGCGCGACGCGGATGACGGCGCCGGAAAGCCCTACGCGAACATGTTCTTCTTCAATGGCGGGATGGGCGGCAACACGCGCGGCGACGGCCTTTCGTGCCTGTCGTGGCCGTCCAACGTGTCCTCCACCGCGGTCGAGATCAGCGAGCAGATCGCTCCCGTCCGCATCCGCCACAAGCGCCTGCGGGTGGGCAGCGGCGGCGATGGCCGGCATCGCGGCGGGCTGGGGCAGGAGATCCTGTTCGAGAACCTCTCCGCCACGCCCGTTGCCGTCTCCTTCCTGGCCGAGCGCACCATCTTCGCGGCCTTCGGCATCGAGGGCGGAGGCGCCGGCGCGCCAGGCGTGCTGGAGATCAATGGCGAGCGCGTCGATCCCAAGCGGCAATACGTGCTGCATGAGGGCGATACGGTCTCCATGGCAACACCAGGTGGTGGTGGCCATGGCCCGCCTGGCGAGCGTGACCCGGCGGCGCGGCGGGCCGATCACGAGGCCGGCTACCTCTAGCCGCCCCCTGGCCTGAGCTTGCCGGCGCGCGCATAGTCGCCGGCAAAACAGGGAGGAAGCGGGATGAAACTCGGCGCAGCGATTGCGGAAATCATGAAACGTGAGGGCATCGAAATCCTCACGGGATATCCGGTCAACCACCTCATTGAATTCGCCGCCGAGCGGGATATCCGCCCGGTGATGGTGCGCCAGGAGCGCATCGGCCTGCACATGGCCGACGCCATCTCCCGCGTCACCTCCGGCCGCAAGATAGGCGCCTTTTGCATGCAGCACGGGCCGGGTGCCGAGAACGCCTATGGCGGCGTGGCGCAGGCCTATGGCGAGAGCGTGCCGATCCTGGTGGTGCCGATGGGCTATGCCCGCCGCATCGCGCATATCGACCCGAACTTCAACTCCTCCATCTCGATGAAGGGCATCTCGAAATCGGCCGAGCCGGTGTTCATCGCCGCCGAGATCGGCAACATCATGCGCCGCGCCTTCACCCGCCTGCGCAATGGCCGCGGTGGCCCCGTGATCGTGGAAGTGCCGACGGATATGTGGAACGAGGAGGTGGCCGAGCCGCTCGACTACATCCCCGTGATGGCGACGCGCTACGGCCCCGACCCGGCCGAGATCCGCAAGGCGGCCAAGCTGCTGGCCAATGCGAAGAACCCGGTCATCTATGCTGGCAGCGGCGTGCATTGGGCCGAGGCGTGGCAGCAGCTGCGCGTGCTGGCGGAGCTGCTGGGCGCGCCGGTAACCACGAGCCTTGGCGGCAAGTCGAGCTTCCCGGAGGATCATCCCCTGTCGCTGGGCTCCGGTGGGCTCGCGATGCCGCGGCCGGTGCGGACCTTCCTCGATCGCGCGGATGTGGTGTTCGGCATCGGGTGCAGCTTTACGGAGACGAATTTCGGCATCCGCATGCCGAAGGGTCCGCGCTACATCCACGCGACGCTCGACCCCATGCACCTGAACAAGGACCTCCGCGCCGAGGTCGGGCTGATCGGCGATGCCGCCCTAACGCTCGATGCGCTGCTGGCGGAGCTTTCGGGCATGGTGAGCGGGCGCGACTATACCGCCGTCGCCGCCGAGATCGCCGCCGGGCAGGAAGCCTGGCTTGGCGAGTGGATGGGCAAGCTCACGCACGACAATGGGCCGCTCAATCCCTATCGCGTGCTGTGGGACCTGCAGCACACGGTGGATATGAAGAACACCATCATCACGCATGACGCCGGCAGCCCGCGCGACCAGCTCAGCCCGTTCTGGAAGGCCACGGAGCCGCTGAGCTATCTCGGCTGGGGCAAGACGACGCAGCTGGGCTACGGGTTGGGTCTCGCGATGGGTGCGAAGCTCGCGAAGCCGGAGAAGCTGTGCATGAACGTCTGGGGCGATGCCGCGATCGGCTTTACGGGGATGGACTTCGAGACCTGCGTGCGCGAGCGCATTCCGATCCTGTCGGTGCTGCTGAACAACTTCTCCATGGCGATCGAGCTCAAAGTCATGCCGATCAGCACGGAGAAGTACCGCAGCACGGACATCTCCGGCGACTACGCGGCGATGGCGCGCGCCTTCGGCGGCCATGGCGAACGGGTGACGGAGCACTCGGAGATCGTGCCAGCCATCCGCCGCGCGATCGCGCAGACGGAGGCTGGCGTTCCGGCGTTACTGGAGTTCATCACGAGCAAGGAGACGGAAGTCTCGCGCCACAACTGAAGTGTCTAGAGAAGCGGCCGGCCGGGCGACGCAATCCTGGCCGGCACGTGCCTCTGACGTGACCTTTCTCCGACACCTCAGGCGCAAGCGCCAGAACAGCCGGCAGCAGGCAGGTGCGCTAACTACCGGCGGGTCTTCGCCAGGATGACGTCGCGACCGGCAAAGTCGAGCGACACGGGCTCATAGACACGCCAGCTACCCTTCTTTCCGGCGAGCTGAGAGGTGATGTGGGCTGGCGACCCAGCGTCGTAGGGGAGTCTCATTGTTTCACAATGAACGGATCCTCAGCGCCCCTGGGGAGCATGCTCCGCTACTGGAGCGCGCTCGCCAGCGCGTTTGCCACCCCTGGGCCGGCCTCCGTCGTGCCCTGCCCCACGCCATCGGCCGTCGGCGTGTGTACGGTCTTCCGTGGGGGTCTGCGCCGGACTGGCGGGGCACCCAAATTCTAAGGTGGCGGCGGCGCTTATGCCGCTGCGTCGCGCGAGCAGTGGACCGATGCCGGGAAACGCCGACGCTCGCGTTCCTCCATCCCGGGCCGGAATTCGCCAGAGGGTGAAACTATCGTCCCCGACCTCGCCTTTCCTAATGGCCCCAGTTCATCACATGGAGATGAAAGCTGATGAAAATATCCCTTCGCATGTTGGCACCTATTGCGCTTGCCAGCCTGAGTCTTGTTGCCGGCTGCGCGAGTTCACAAAGCAACCCGGCCTTCGTGCCAGCCCCCGGGCGCAATCCGGCGCCACAGAACGAGTCCCGCAGCGGCAACTCAACGGTGCAGCCTGGTCAGTTGGTGGCCCCAAACCGCTAAGTTGAGCTGCCCTCGGCCTCTAAATCCGCAACGACGTACCAGCCGGTTTGATGGCGCGGGCGCAAGCAGACGGGGCGGGTTGATGTCCAAGCCGGTCGCCGGTTGGCGGCGATCGGCATCGGCGCAGTTCATGCCTGGTACCGCACCTCAACGGCACTCTCACTTGACGCGGAGGGGGCCACCGTGTCGTCCGGCCGCAGATGGTCAGCTCCTCTCGGCGACACGAGGCTGATTTCCCACCGGTGAACAAACGGCAGCAGCAACGTTAGCCAGAGCAAGGTGCCTAAGCCACGCTCCAGCTTCTCGTCCTCCCCCACCTCGCGATCCACGTGTACTGGGCCTCGTCCACCACCCGACTGAGCAGTTGGTGGTTCTTACGCTCCACCAGGGTAGCCCCGACTGACGCCATGACCGTTACCAGGCCCGCCTCAAGGCCGCCGAATCCTGCAGCCTGCGCCCGGGATAACCGCGCAAAGGTGAATTGCGCATTCCTTATTGCATCACGCGTCGCACTCCGGGCCCGACTGAAGCGCCTGCCCGCAACTGCCCGTCCAAGCTGGCGTTGCCGAGCCGCTCGCGACGGCTCGCTCGCTAGGCTCTTCCTCGAGTGGTGGCGGATCAAATCATCTGCCCCGGCGCGAAAGCGCCTAACCGGAGAGCAAGCGGCCAAGAAAGAGCACCGCGCCCCACACAAGGATTGCCAGGATCACGAACGCGGTGATCGGGACACTCGCCGCTCCGGGCGGGGTTCGCCACGGGCGTACTGGCTTTCGTTGGCGGCCCTCGTCGGCCTGTGCAGCCATGGAGCGAGCCGAGCGTCCCACCCGGCTCCAGGAAGGAGGATGGGGCATTGTTCGACCTTATTGGATGCGGGGGAGTTCCTCGAAGGTATGGAAAGGCGGCGGGCTGCTGAGCTGCCATTCGAGGGTCGTGGCGCCTGCGCCCCAAGGGTTGGGCGCCGCGACCTGCCCGCTCCGCAAGGTCCGGAACATGATCCAGCAGAAGATGAAGAAGGAGATCCACGATATCGCCCCGCCTACCGAGGCGACGAAGTGCCAGCTCCAGAACGGCTCAGGATAGTCCGGGTAGCGGCGAGGCATCCCCTGGTGGCCAAGGAAGTGCATCGGAAAGAACAGGATGTTTGTGCCGACAAAGAAAGTCCAGAAATGCACCCGGCCCCAGGCTTCCGGATATTGGCGGCCGCTTATCTTGCCGATCCAGTAGTAAATGCCGGCGAAGATGGCGTAGGCAGCGGCCATCGCCATTACGTAGTGGAAATGGGCCACGACGTAGTAGGTGTTGTGCACGATGACGTCGATCCCGGGATTGGCCAGCACGACCCCGGTGACGCCACCGATGGTGAAGGTGAGGATGAAGCCGGCGGCGAACAGCATCGGCGTGTCCATCTTCAGCGACCCGCCCCACATGGTGGCGGTCCAGGAGAACACTTTGATGCCCGTCGGCACCGCGATGACCATCGTCGCCGCGGCAAAGTAGGCCCTGGTGTCGACGCTGATGCCTGAGGTGAACATGTGGTGCGCCCAGACCACGAAGCCCACGACGCCGATCGCCACCATGGCATAGGCCATGCCGAGGTAGCCGAAGACCGGCTTGTTGCTGAAGGTGCTGACCACGTGGCTGATGATGCCAAAGGCCGGCAGGATGACGATGTAGACCTCGGGATGGCCGAAGAACCAGAACAGGTGCTGGAACAGCACCGGGTCACCACCGCCGGCGGGCTTGAAGAAGGCCGTGCCGAAGTTGCGGTCCGTGATCAGCATGGTCACGGCGCCGCCCAGCACCGGCGCCGCCAGTAGCAACAGAAACGACGTAACAAGCAACGACCAGACGAAGAGCGGCATCTTGTGCAGCGTCATACCTGGCGCACGCATGTTGAAGATGGTCGTGATGAAGTTGGCGGAACTGAGGATCGAGCTCGCTCCGGCGAGGTGCAGCGAGAACAGCATGCAATCCATCGCCGGTCCCGAATGGTAGGTATCGTCCGACAGCGGCGGGTAAAGCGTCCAGCCGGCTCCCGCGCCCGACCCAATAAAGGGTGACGCCGTGAGCAAGGCGTAGGCTGGCACCAGCAGCCAAAAGGACACGTTGTTCAGGCGGGGAAAGGCCATGTCCGGCGCGCCAATCATGATCGGGACAAACCAGTTGCCGAAGCCGCCAATGAGCGCCGGCATCACCACGAAGAAAATCATGGTGAGGCCGTGCGTGCTCACCCAGGCATTCCAGGCTTGCCCATCGGCGAAGTACTGCAGCCCCGGCTCAGCCAGCTCCAGACGCATGAGCATGGACATCGCCACCCCCACGAAGCCCGTGATCCCGGCGAAGATCAGGTAAAGCGTGCCGATGTCCTTGTGGTTCGTGCTGAACAGCCACCGCGCAGCGAAGCTGAGCTTGTGGTCGTGATGCGCATCGGGGGCGTGGTGAAGAGCGTCCATAAACTGGCTCCGCGGGGCGATTTTCCATGCAACGGAGTAGGAAAAACCCCGTTTCATCCGCCCTCGATTTTCTCGTGCACAATCCCGATAGCCCGCGACCCCTTTTTGAATGCCACGATGCACTTGGCGCCGAGCGACCAGCCCGTTCAGGCGGCTTGTGCGGGCGAACCACTATCAGGCGGATTCGCGCCGTGGCGGCCGGCGCGGAAAGCGCTCTCCGTCAGTCGATGGCGATGCGCGCCTCCCGCGCAATGGCCTGCCAGCGGGACGCGCTGGCCGCGACCCAACCATCGTTCGCCTCCCTCGGCACCGCCAATGGCTCCACGTAGGCTGTGCGCAGACGCTCCGCCGTCTGGGCATTGCGGCTGCGTTCCAAAGCCTCTGTCAGCCGCTCGAGGATAGGCGCGGGGGTGCGCTTGGGGACCGCCAAATTAAACCAGATGCCGAGCTCATAGCCGTTCAATCCAGCCTCCTGCATCGTTGGAACCTCTGGTAAGGCGCTGGCGCGCCCGCCGGTGGTCACCGCGAGCGGCAGCAGCGATCCGGCACGGATATGCGCCGTCGAGGTGGCCGTGGTGTCGAAGGCGAAATCCACGTCTTTCGCGAGCATGGCGGCGACCAGCGGCGAAGAGCCACGATAAGGCACGTGCGTCGCCTCGATCCCCGCCATTCGCAGGAACACGGTGGCCGAGAGATGCGAGGAAGACCCATTGCCAACCGAGCCATAGATCAGCGGGCGTCGCTTGGCCTCGTCGATCAGGGTCCGCACCGTCGTCGCCTGCACGCGGCTCGGGATGACAGAGAGGACGTTGGCGACTTCGCCGATGGTACCGAGGCTCGTGAAGTCGCGCACTGCATCCACACCGGAGCTCGCATACAGGATCGGGTTCACGCCAAACAAGGCAGTGGTGCCGAACAGGATCGTGTGGCCGTCTGCCTCGGCCTGTGCAGCGGCTTGCGTGCCGATGTTGCCGCCGGCTCCGGCGCGGTTTTCGATCACGACGGGCTGCCCGAGCTCGCGCCCGAGTGGATCGGCAATGATGCGGGCGACGATGTCGTTCACTCCGCCAGGCGGATAAGTGACGATGATGCGGATCGGCCGGCTCGCCTGCCAGCCCTGGGCGTGGATGGCAGGCGCAGAGAGAAGCAGCCCAAAGCTCGCCAGGGCGGCGCGGCGTGTCGCTGTGATCATGGTCGTCTGATTTCCTGCTCGGTTGATCCGCGCTTGTTGAGCCGTCATCGGCGGGTGAGGTCTGCAAGACAGCATGATCGGCCGATTCGCTGGCGTGACGTCAAGCCGAACTAACCCGTAGCCGAAATGCGGCGGTCAGGGCAGCTTCAGCGAACTGAGCGTCGCCGTCGGCGGTCACGCGGCGCTGGGTCGGGAATCTTGCACGAGGTAAGTGGCGCCGGCGTCAACCAAAGCGCGCATCAACACCCGCCGGGCGGAACTACCGTCGCTCCGGCCGCCCGCTCATGAGCCGGCCTTCGCCCGAGATCCGGGGCCCGACGGCAACCCGGAGACCGGGTAGGGCGAATCCGAGAACAGGCATTGCTGCTGATCGAACAACCAGCGCAGGGCGCTGGGATTTTCGTCGAAGAGGTACTGCCATCCGCGCACGAGCTTCACGAGGAGCTCCTCCGGGGTCATTGAGGCTTCTCGGAGGTCGGACCCAATCCCCGCGAAGGTCACCAGGCGTTGGCCGCACTCAAACTTGGCGAGGATGTCGTCCGACTCCTGCATCACGCGGCGGGTCAGATCCGAGTCCTTGAACCCACCAACGGGACGCGTGTGCACCACCGACACCCCGTCGATGATGCCGATCCGCTCGTAGCCGAGGATCTTCGGCCAAGCGGAATCGAGGCCGAAGCCCCATCCCGTGGCCGAGAGCGCGAAGGTGGGAAGGAGCTCCTCGAGAGTCGCCCGGCGGAAGCAGGGGATCATGATCTCTATGAAACCAACCCGCCTTGCGAAGAAGCTCGGGTTTCGCATCGCGATGAAGTGCGCATAATGCGAGGTTTCGTGGAGGGCCGGCGCGAAGAGATGAAAATCAAGCGCGCGCCCGACCTCGAACATCTTCGAAATAGCATCCTGTCCGGCGAGGATGTCGTCATCGGGAAGCCAGACCTGGTCGTAGTCACGCCAGCCGGGCCATGTGTTCAGCAGCTCCGTCAGGCCGGTCCATTTCGGGCCAGGGATGACGTCACCAATCTGGCAATCCAGGTCCTCCTGCGGCCCGATCTCTTCGAATGGACAAAGGTATAGGTCCCAGTCTCGCGCCTTGCCTGCATCGATCCAGCAGCGGTGAAGCGATTTCCGGCCAACCCGGGCGATGACGAGAGAGCGGCTCATGAAGCCTCCGAAAACTGGTCGAACCCGCCGGCTGCATGCCCCGCAGCTTGCCTATCTGCGCGAACACTGCATCCACCCCGGCTTCCGCCGAC
>JAQGHV010000194.1 GCA_028288785.1 Rhodospirillales bacterium
AGGTGGATGATGGCGTTGGTCGAACACCCCATCGCCATCGCTACCACGATCGCGTTGAGGAAGGCCGGGCGGGTCTGGATGCGCGAGGGCTTCAGGTCCTCCCAGACCATGTCCACGATGCGCCGCCCGCTCGCCGCGCACATGCGCATGTGCCCGCTATCGGCTGCCGGGATGGAGGATGCGCCAGGCAGGCTCATGCCCACCGCCTCCGCAACGGCGGTCATCGTGCTCGCGGTACCCATGGTCATGCAGGTGCCGTGGCTGCGCGCGATGCCGGCCTCCACGCCCTGCCAGTCTTCCTCGGTGATGGTCCCCGCCCGCAGTTCCTCCCAATACTTGAAGCTGTCCGAGCCGGAGCCGAGCGTCTTGCCCGCCCAGTTGCCGCGCAGCATGGGACCGGCGGGCACGTAGATCGCGGGCACATCCATGCTGGTGGCGCCCAGCATCAGCCCCGGCGTGGTCTTGTCGCACCCGCCCATGAGCACGACGCCGTCGACGGGGTGGGAGCGGATCAGCTCCTCCACTTCCATCGCCAGCATGTTGCGGTAGAGCATGGTGGTCGGCTTCACGAAGATTTCCGAAAGCGAGAGCGCCGGCAGCTCGATCGGGAAGCCGCCGCCCATGAGGATGCCGCGCTTCACATCCTCGGCGCGGGAGCGCAGGTGGACGTGGCAGGGGCTGATTTCGGACCAGGTGTTGAGGATCGCGATGACCGGCTTGCCGGCCCAATCCTCCGGCGAGTGCCCCATCTGGAAGGCGCGCGAGCGGTGGCCGAAACTGCGCAGGCCGTGATCGCCGAACCAGCGCGCGGAGCGGAGGTCTTTGGCGAGCTTGCGTGGGATGGGCTGGGTCATGGGCGTTCCGCCTCGTGCGTTCGGGATGCCCATCGAGGCGGAAATCGTCCGCGCGCGCAAGGCGGAACCCTGGCTTGACGCTGCATGCAGGGGAAGCCGAGGCTGGAGGCGCCCACACGCAAGGATCTCCGCCCATGCCCGACGCCGCCCTGCTCGATCGCCTGCGTGCCGCCGTCGATGACGGCTTTGCCCGGCAGACCGAATTCTTGCAGGCACTGGTGCGTTTCCCCTCGCTGCGCGGCAACGAGGCGCCGCTGCAGGATTGGATCGCGCGTGAATTCGCCGGCCGCGGCTGGGCGGTGGATCGCTTCTCCCTGGCTGACGTGCCGCTACCGGCGCATGCAAAGGCGAGCCCGATGGTGGATGCGAATGCCGCCAGCAGCCGCCAGGTGGTGGCGACGCGGCGCGGGAGCGACCCCGCCGGGCGGAGCCTCATCCTGCAGGGCCACATCGACGTGGTGCCGGAGGGCCCGGCCGAGATGTGGACCCACCCGCCCTACGCCGCGGTGGTACGTGACGGTTGGTTGTACGGGCGCGGCGCCAACGACATGAAGGCTGGTGTCTCCGCGATGGTCTTCGCGATGGATGCGGTCGCCGCCGCGGGTGTCTCGCTGCGCGGCGATGTCCACGTCGAGACGGTGACCGAGGAGGAGAGCACTGGCAATGGCGCGCTCGCGACGCTGCTGCGCGGCTATCGCGCGGACGCGGTGCTGATCCCGGAGCCCACCGGCCATGCCATCACGCGCTGCCACACAGGGACGCTGTGGTTCCGCCTGCGCGTGGCCGGCGTGCCCGTGCATGTCGCCGTCGCGCAGGATGGCTCGAACGCGATCCTCGCGGCGATGAAGCTGGTGGAGGCGTTGGCGGCACACACTGTGCGCCTCAACGAGGAGGCCAGGTCACATGCGTGGTTCGGCGCCGTGCGCGACCCCATCAAGTTCAACCCCGGCATCATCCGCGGCGGCGACTGGGCAAGCAGCACGCCGGCTTGGTGCGAAGTCGATTGCCGCATCGGGTTGCTGCCGGGCGATGATGTGGGCGAGGCGATGGCGGCGGTGCAGCGCGTGGTGACGGAGGCCGCGCGCGGCGACAATTTCCTCGCCAACCACCCACCCACGCTGAACTTCCACGGCTTCCGCGCGGAGGGCTTCGTCCAGGAGCCCGGCACCGAGGCGGAGGGGGTGCTGGCCGCCGCCCATGCAAGCGTCCATGGCGATACGATGGGGGAACGGCGCAGCACCGCGGTGAACGACACCCGCTTCTACGGCCGCGACTTTGGAATGCCCGCGCTTTGCTACGGCCCCAAGGGCGAGGGCAACCACGGTTTTGATGAGCGCACCTCGCTCGAGGACCTGCGCCGCTGCACGCTGACCATCGCGGGCTTCATTGCGGACTGGTGTGGGTAGCGGCGACGAAGTGCGCGCCTCACTCGCGGTCGGGCGATTCGATCGCCCCTCGTCGCTGTAGCCGCCACGCCACAACCGAGCAGAGCAGCGCCCAGGCACCGCCCACGCACCACCCGGCGAAGACGTCGGTCGGAAAGTGAACGCCGAGATAGATGCGGCTGAGCCCGATCATCAGGCTGAGCAGCACCGCGATGCTCATGAAATAGGTTTTGAGCCGGCGTTGCGGCGTCACCCGCACCAGCAGGATCCCGATGGTGAGGAATGCCACCGCGGAGAGGGTCGCGTGGCCGCTAGGGAAGCTCGCGTTGAGATCGATGCCCACGCGTGGGATGTCGGGTCGTGATCGATTGAAGGCCATCTTGAGCAAGGTGCTGAGCGTGCTTCCGCCCAGCACCGCGATTGCCATCAGGAGGGCGGCGGCGCGCTTGCGGATCAGCAGCAGGTAGCCGACCACCGTCAGCAGCACGAAGGTGATAAAGATCGGGCTGCCGAGCGCCGTGATGTCGCGGCCCATCTCCCGAAGCCAAGGGGGGCCGATCGGGTTGGCCAGGTTTCCGGGTGCCCGAAACGCCATGATGATGGCGTTGTCGAAGGCGGCGAATTCGCCTTCCAGCACCTCGTCGGCGAACATGATGAAGGCGATCACCATGACGGTGACGCCGAGCAAGGTGGCCAGCAACACCGCCTCCTCGCGCAGCAGGCGCTGAAGTGCTGCGAGAGAGGTTCTCAAGCGTTTAGTCCTGCTAGAGCATGGTCCGCACCGGCGCCGGCACCCAGGCGTAACCCTCGCCGACTTTTAGTACATGCCCATTGCCCGGCCACGGAAAGTGGTAGGAGAGCATCTCCGTCCGGTCCGTGCTCACCATGTCAAGGAAGCGCACTCGGGTGCGCGCTGCCTGGTCCGGGTCGCTGTCGAAGGCGAATTTCCAGTTTGGGCGCTGCAGCAGCAGCACATGATGGTGGCTGAGGTCGCCCGAATTGATGATGGTCTGGCCGCCATCGGAAATCACGTAGGCGGTGTGCCCGATGGAGTGCCCGGGCAGCGCCATGGCGCGAATTCCGGGTGCGACATCCGCACCGTCGCGCGCCATCACCATGCGGTCGCGATAGGCGTTGAGGTTCTTCTTCGCGCCGTCGACAAAGGCGGTCATGAATTCGGGGCCACGCTTGTTTGCGTCATTGGTCCAGAAGTTGAGGTCGGCCTCGCTGATGGCGACCTGCGCGTTCGGGAAAACCTTGGCGCCATTGGCATCGACCAGGCCCCAGCAATGATCGCAATGCGCGTGGGTGAGCGCGATGAGGTCGATCTGCGCCGGCTCGATCCCGGCGGCGCGCATGTTGGCGAGGAGGCGGCCGGAGGTCGGGCCGAACATCTGGCTGAGGGCGCCCATGGAGTTGCCCATGCCGGCGTCGAACAGGATGAGCTGGCGCCCGGTGTTCACGATCAGCACGTTCTGTTCGAGGGGCAGGTGATCGGTTGCAAGGAAATTGGAGCGCAGCAGGCCCTCCATCTCCGACTGGTTCACGCCGATGAAGCCGGATGAGGCCGGACGGATCGGCAGCGGCCCGTCGGAGACGACGGTCATCTCGAAGCCGCCCTGGCGGAAGCGGTACCAAGCGGGTGCGGCTTCAGCGCGCATCGGGGCGGCGGCGAAGGCCTCGGCGGTGATGTGAGGGACGGCGAGCGCTGTGGCGCCCATGGCAAGAAGTGCGCGGCGCGTGGCAGTGACCATGGCGATCCTCCTGTTTTCGTTATTGAGGAGAGGCTAGCACCGCATCGCCTGGAGGATCGTCAAGGCTTGGTGCGTGCTCTCGCTCATGTGCGCTCCGATGCGCGACCTTATTCCGGAATGATCGCCGTCGCCTCGATTTCCAGTAGCGCCGCGGGTTCCAGCAGCGCCGAGACGCCGAGGATGGTGATGGTCGGGTAGGGGCGCCCCATGATGCTGCGCCAGGCGGGACCAAGCTCGCCTAGGCTGCCGCGATACAGGCCGAGATCGGGCAGGTACCAGGTCAACCGCGCGAGGTCCGCCGGGGTGCCGCCGGCCTCGCGCAGCAACGTGTCGATGTTGCGCAGCGCCTGGAGGAATTGCGGCACGAAGCCTTGCGCGAAGCGGCCATGCGGGTCCGCGCCGACCTGCCCGCTGAGCAGCAGCAGGCGGCCGCTCCCGGCGAGCGCGTGAGCGTAGCCGCGGGGTTCAGGCCATAGCGGCGGTTGGATCGGCGTGAGTGCCATGCAGCACCATGATGCAGGTGGCGGCTCGGCGGCGGCAAGCGGCCATGACGGATGGCCGCCTTATGGTGTGGCCACCGGCTACTTGGCTTGCCGGACGGCCGGGCGCCGGTCTAGCCCGCGTTCCGGCGCGAGGTTCGGGTGCCGCCAACATCGGGCGTAGGATCCGTGTGTGGCTCGTTGGAGGTTAGACTGCGGTCGGGTCCATCTGGCGGGCCAGCGCTCGATCCATTGGAATGATGGTACAAACTGCACCGCATCAAGGATGGAGTGTTCGGTGGCCGGCAGTTTTGACGTGCACGTGGATCAGCGCGGGGTGGCGTATGCGACGCTCGACCATCGGGCAAAGCTCAACACCTTGAACGCGGCGCTGATGGGTGAGGTGATCGCCGCCATGGCGGCACTCGCGCGACGGGAGGATTTGCGCTGCGTGGTGCTCGCCGGCGCCGGTGGCCGCGCCTTCATCGGCGGCGCGGATATCCGAGAAATGGCGGCGATCGCGACACCGGCGGAGGCCGAGGCCTTCATCCGCCAGGTGCATGGCGTGTGTGATGCCATGCGCGCTTCGCCGGTCCCGGTGATCGCGCGGATCGAGGGATTCTGCCTCGGCGCCGGGCTGGAGGCCGCGGCCTCGTGCGACCTGCGGATCGCCGCGGAGGGTGCGCAGTTCGGCATGCCGGAGGTTCGCGTCGGCATCCCTTCAGTGGTGGAGGCGGCGCTGCTCCCTGGCCTGATCGGCTGGGGCCGGACGCGGCGGCTTCTGCTGCTGGCCGAAACCCTCGACGCCCGCACCATGGAGGCCTGGGGCTTTCTGGAACAGGTGGTGCCGGAGAGCGCGCTGGATGGCGCCGTGGAGGCTGCCGTCGGGATGATCGTGGAAGCCGGCCCCGCCGCCATCCGTGCGCAGAAGGCACTGATCCGCGCATGGGAAAGGATGTCGGTGGATGCCGCGATCGAGGCCGGCGTCGCCGCCTTCGCCACCAGCTTCGCCGGCGAAGAACCACGCCGCATGCTGAACGGCTTCCTGCACGCCCTGGCCGAACGCAAGACGAGCCCCTCCCCCAATACCCAAAAATGAAAGAAAGGGGTCCGGGGAAATTCCTTTCCCCGGCCTTGCTTACTCAACGCGCAAATTATTAGCCCGAATGATCCGCCCATAACTCTCCGTCTGCTGCGCCAGCCGTGCCCGGAAGGGCGCAGCACCATCCGCCTGGACCTCGCCGCCAAGTTCCACGATGCGCGCCTTGATCGCGGGCTCGTTCAGGATCGCGGCGATCTCGGTTTCCAGGCGGGAGATCATGGCGGGCGGCGTCTGGCCCTGCACAAGAAGTCCCTGCCAGGTGCCGGAATCAGGCTCGGGCCAGCCGAGTTCCTTGAAGGTCGGCAGGTTGGGCAGGCTGGGGAGGCGATGCTGGCCGGTGACCGCGATGCCGCGCATCTGGCCGCTCGTGACGAACGACATGGATTGCGTCGCGCCGACCACGGTGACGTTGGCCTCGTTGGAGACCAGCGAGAGCAGCGCCGGAGCGCCACCGCGATAGGGCACGGACACCATCTCGGAGCCCCAGGCCGCGGCCAGCGACAGCGCCACGATGTGGCTGAGCGTGCCGGTGCCGGAGTTGGCCGCGTTGAGGCGGCCCGGGTTCGCACGCGCATAGGCAACCAAGCCTGCCGCATCCTGCACCGGCAGGGTGTTGTTCACCGCGAGGATGTAGGGCGCGTAGATGACCATCTGGACTGGTGCCAGGTCGCGCATGGCGTCGAACGGCATGCTGGGCATCAGGAAGGGATTGGTCGCCAGCACCGACACGTCGAGCAGCAGCATCGTGTGCCCGTCCGGCCGGCTTTTCGCGACTAGGTCGGCGCCGAGATTGCCACCGGCGCCGGCGCGGTTCTCGACCACCACGTTCTGCCCGACACGCGCCGCCAGCGGCTGCGCGATCAGGCGGGCCAGGATATCGCTGGTGCCACCTGGCGCGTTGGGCACGATGAGGCGCAGCGCTTGGGTAAATTGCTGCGCATGGACCGCTGGGGCCGCGAGCATCAGGGGTGCAAGGGCGGCTGTGCGCAGAAGCTGACGACGCTGCATTGGGTTCGGTCCTCCCGGATCATCCGTCTCTCAGGACGGTCCGAAAGGAGTTTCACAGCATTCCGCTCCGGCCGTCCACGCCTGGGCCCGGCCGGCGGTAGTTCTCAGCCTGGCTTGCGATCCGGGACAAGAATGCGCGGCGCCGGCGCCGGTGCACCAGGTACACCCTCGAGGACGGTGCCGCCACCACGGAATGCCCGATCGGAACCCGGCGCAGGACCTTGATCGAGCGGCGGACCAGGCGAGACGGAAGGCCGGTTCGGCTCCTGCGTGGCACCCTTGGGGCCACTCGGTACGACGACCTGGGCGAAGCTGGGGCCTGCGATGAGCAGAGCTGCAGAGGCGAAGAGTAGCTTGCGCATGGCGATGGTCCTCAGGGCCGGGGATTTGGGCAACGGCGGAAATCCGGCGATGGGAAGCAACGCGCAAAAATGGCCGAAGTTGCGGCTTCGGAGCGAACGGCATGCCGCTGCTTTCGGCACGCAAGCGACAATCAGCCGCGGCCCCGCTTTGAGGCGAACGCCACCATGCCGCGACCAGCCCTACCTCAGCCTTCAGGAGGCGCATGCTCACGGAGGTCGCTGAGGGCGCAAACTTCAAGCGCGGCGACGTGCGTCGATTCGAGAATGGCAGGCGGCGCCACACCGTGCCGGCGCGCTTCCTCCCATCGCGCGGCGCAGAGGCACCAACGGTCGCCAGGCTTCAATCCGACGAAACCGTATTCCGGACGCGGTGTGCTGAGGTCGTTGCCGGCGGCCAAGCTGAAGGCCAGGAACTCGGTCGTCATTTCGGCACAGACGACGTGCAGGCCGACATCCTCCGGGCCTGTGTTGCAGCAGCCATCGCGAAGGAAGCCGGTGATCGGCGCCACGGAACAAGGGAGTAGCGCACCACCAAGCACATTGGTGGCGCCGCTGCCGCGCAGCCAGTCGATCGGGGTGCTCATGGCCGCGAGCCTAGACCAGCTGACACCTGCCCCGAAAGCCTTGCACGAAGATTCCGG
>JAQGHV010000229.1 GCA_028288785.1 Rhodospirillales bacterium
CGCGGGCACGCCGCGCGCGATCATCGGCTCCGCCACGATGGCGCGAGAGGAGACGCGCGGGATGACGCGGAGGAACTGGCTGACATAGCCGATGCTCTCGCGCCGCGCCTCGATCACCATGCGCGGCGGGGCACTCGCGAGGTCCAGCACTTCGCCGCGATGGCGCAGGAGGATGCGGCCGCGCTCGGCGCCGTAATTGCCGTAGAGGCAGCGCATCAGAGTGGATTTGCCTGCACCCGAAGGCCCCGAAAGTGCGACGCATTCGCCGGGGGCGACGCGGAGATCCACACCCTCCAGCACGGGTATGCTGGTTGCGTTCTGCAGATGCAAAGTGAAGCTCTTGCCGAGCCCTTCCGTTGCCAGGGAATAGCTCATGCGGCGAGCACCGAGCTGACGAGCAGCTGCGTATAGGGATGCTGCGGATCATCCAGCACGCGGTCGGTCAGCCCCTCCTCCACCACCTGGCCGTGGCGCATGACCACGATGCGGTGCGCCAGCAGCCGCGCGGCGGCAATGTCATGCGTGACGATGATGATGGCGAGGCCGAGGTCGCGGGCCAGCGCGCGCAGCATGTCCAGCAGCTTCGCCTGCACCGAGACGTCGAGCCCCCCGGTCGGCTCATCCATGAAGACCAGGCGCGGGCGCGTCACCAGGGTGCGTGCGATCTGCAGGCGCTGCTGCATGCCGCCCGAGAAATTGCGTGGCAGCTCATCGATGCGCGCGGGGTCGATTTCCACGCGCGCCAGCCAGTCCTTCGCCTGGGCGCGGATATCGCCGTAGTGGCGCGCGCCGTTGCTCATCAGCCGCTCGCCGATATTGCCGCCCGCGGAGATCGCCATCCGCAGCCCGTCACGCGGGTTCTGGTGCACGAAACCCCAGTCCGTGCGCAACAGCCGGCGCAGCGCGGCCTCGCCCTCGGCATGGATATCGGCGCCGTCGAAGCGGATGGTCCCAACCTCGGGAAGCTGCTGGCCCGACAGCACGCGCAACAGCGTCGATTTGCCGGAGCCGGATTCGCCCACGACCGCCAGAACCTCGCCCGGCCAGATCGCGATCGCCACGTCGTCGAGCGCACTGACACGGCCGAAGCGCAGCGAAAGCCCCTCGGCTTTGAGCAGCGCGCTCATGCCGCCTTCTCCTGTTCGGCGCGGCAAAAATCCGTGTCGGAGCAGACATAGACGCGGCCGCCCTGGTCGTTCGTTACGACCTCATCGAGGTAGGAGGCGGCGCTGCCGCACAGCGTGCAGGCATGCGGCGCGCGGATGGCGCGGAACGGGTGATCCTCGAAATCCAGGCTGCGCACGGGGGTATAGGGCGGCACCGCGTAGATGCGCTTCTCGCGACCTGCGCCGAACAGTTGCAGCGCCGGCATGCGATCCATCTTCGGGTTGTCGAAGGCGGGGATCGGCGACGGCGACATGAGGTAGCGGTCATTCACCATGACCGGATAATTATAGGCGGTCCCGATGCGGCCAAGGCGCGCGATATCCTCATAGAGCTTCGTGTGCATCAGCCCGTAATCGGCGAGCGCGTGCATGCGCTTCGTCTCCGCAATGCGCGGCTCCAGACGGAACAGCGGCTCCGGCATCGGCACTTGGTAGACCAGGATCTGGTCTTCCCGCAGCGGCGCTTCGGGAATGCGGTGGCGGGTCTGGATGATAGTGGCCTCCGCCGTGCGTTCCGTAGTCGCCACATCGGCAACGCGGGCGAAGAAGCGGCGGATTGAAATGGCGTTGGTGGTGTCGTCGGCACCCTGGTCGATGACCTTGAGCGTATCCTCGGGGCCGATGATGCTGGCCGTCACCTGGATGCCCCCCGTGCCCCAGCCATAGGGCAGCGGCATCTCGCGCGCGCCGAAGGGTATCTGGTGTCCGGGGATGGCGACCGCCTTGAGGATGGCGCGGCGGATCATCCGCTTGGTGGCCTCGTCGAGGTAGGCGAAGTTGTACCCGGCTTCCATCACTCGGCCGCCTTCGTCACGGAGGCGCGCATGGCGCGGATGTTCTCCAGCTCGCTCTGGAAATCGACGTAGTGCGGCAGCTTCAGATGCTCGACGAAGCCCGTCGCCTCGACATTGTCGGAATGGTAGAGCACGAATTCAGCGCTCTGCGCCGGCGCGGTGATGTCCTCGCCGAGTTCCTGGGCGCGCAGTGCACGGTCAACCAGCGCCATCGCCATCGACTTGCGCTCGCCACTACCGAAGACGAGGCCGTAGCCGCGGGTGAATTGCGGTGGCTCCGTGAGGCTGCCGTGGAACTGGTTCACCATCTGGCACTCGGTCACGTCGATCTCGCCAATCTCGATGGCGAAGCCGAGCTCGGGCGGGGTGAATTCCACCATGACGCCGCCCTGCCTGATCTCGCCCACGAAGGGATGCGCGTTGCCGTAGCCGCGCTGCGTCGAATAGCCGAGGCCGAGCAAAAAACCCTCATCGCCGCGCGCGAGGTTCTGCAGGCGCGCGCTGCGGTCTGCGGGGAAGGTGAGCGGTTCGCGCGTCAAGTCGGAAGGCTCGGCTTCGGCGGCCGCCTCGCGCTGCATCAGCCCTTCGCGCGCAAGGAGTTCCGAGACACGTGGGATGGCGGCCTCATCAGCGGCGCGCTCCGGCACATCCGCCGGTGCCATGCCCTCGGCGACCAGCGCGAAATCGAGCAGCCGGTGCGTATAGTCGAAGGTCGGGCCAAGCACCTGGCCGCCGGGAAGGTCCTTGTAGGTGGCGCTGATCCGCCGCGTGATGCCCATTGCCGCGGTGTCGAGGGGCGCGGCATGGCCGAAGCGGGTCAGCGTGGTGCGATAGGCGCGCAGCAGGAACGCCGCCTCGATGCTGTCGCCGCGCGCCTGCTTCAGCGCGAGTGCCGCGAGGCCGCGATCATAGCAGCTGCCCTCCGCCATCACGCGGTCGACGGCGAGCGTCATCTGCTGCTCGATCTGCGCCGTGGACAGCTCCGGCAACGCGGTATCGCCGCGCCTCGCTTCGGCGAGCCAGGCATGGGCGGCATCGATTGCGACCTCGCCACCCTTGACCGCGACATACATCGTTCAGCTCTCCTCGATCGTGACGCTGCGCGGGAGCGCGGCAAGCTGGTCGCCGGCACACAACAGAACATCGACGCCGCGTGGAAACCGTGCGCGTTGCGCCTGCCACTGCGCGACGAAATCACCCGGCAAGCCGACGACATCAAGACGGTGTTCAGCCTCGATGCCTGGCCCGCGCAGGCGCCAGCCTTTGCCGGCGACCAGGCTCTCCACCTGGATGATGAGCGTCGCGGAGGATTGCGGCTCCTCCTCAGTGCCAGCGTCGAACGCCGACAGCGCCGGCACCTCGCCGGTCGCGAGCACGAAGCGCGCGTTGGCGATGGCGCGCGTGAAGGCGCAGCCGGCATGGAAGCCTAGCCATTCCGCGACCTCGGGGCCGGCATCGCTCCACACCGGCGTCTCGGCATCAGCGAGCGTCAGCAGCACGGCGGCGGCGGCGGTGTTCAGCGGTGCCGGTCCGGGCGCTTCAGCGGTGATCTGGATGATACGGCCGGGGCGGCTCATCGCCTCCAGCACGGCGCGAAAGCTCGCCTGGGCGTCGAGGACGGGCTCGTCGAAGCCGGGTTGCAGGGCGCTCATCGCATCGTCGCCATAGCGAGGAAGTCCACCCGGGTCGCCGCCGCACGGCGGGCGCGAAGGGCAATGCACGCCTTCTCGGCATGATCAAGCGGCACGATGACCGCGGTCATGATCGCGGCGTGCCAGTCGGGGTCCTGCAGCAGTGCATCCAGCAAGGCTGCGTGTTCAGCCTGACGCTGATCGCGCCCCGCGACATAGGCGTGGCCCACCTGCCCCTCGGCGGTGCGGATCGTGCAGCGCGTGGTCGTCATCTCGCCCAGGTTGAAGGCGGCGCCGTCGCCCCCAGCACGGCCGCGGAGCATCACAAGCCCGGTCTCTGGGCCTCGGATGCGGCGATACGCCGGGAGCTCGAGGTCCACGAGCAGGGAGACGATCGCCTCGCCCTTCGCGCGGGCGAGCAGGCCCATCCAGTGGCGGCGCTTGGCGGTTTCGGCGGCGTCGAGGCCGGCGGGGAGTTGATCGGGCAAGTACAAGGTCCTGAGGAGACGTCTAGACAACTAGATACGGATTAGCGTATCGGTCAAGTCCTTCGATCCCACAACGCGAGCAACGCATGGTTGAAGTTTTTATGACAGAGACACCGGCGGCACCTGCCATGCTCGATCGTGGGCGCGGCATTGCGTTGTGGCACCAGATCGCCAGCGCGATCGAACGTGACATCATCCGCGGTCACTGGACGCCCGGGGCACGGCTGCCGACAGAGGCAACATTCACCGAGCGCTTCGGGGTCAACCGACACACCGTCCGCCGCGCGATGGAATCGCTCGAACAGCGCGGCATGATCCGCGTCGAGCAGGGCCGCGGCAGTTTCGTCGCGGAGGACGTGCTGGAATATCCGCTCGGCAGCCGCACCCGGTTCTCCGAAAACATCCTGCGTCAGAAGAAGGAGCCGCAGGGCCGCATCCTCGGCATCACCACGATTGCGGCGGAGGGCGCGATCGCGGCGGCGCTCGGGCTGCGACGCGGCCGGCCGGTGCTGCGGGTGGAGCGGCTCGGCATGGCGAACGGCACGCCCATCGTGATCGGCACGCATCATTTCCCCCTGCCCCGCTTTGAGGCGATGCCTGCCTCGCTTGCGCAGAACGCATCCATCACGGTGGCACTCGCGGCCTGCGGCGTGCGCGACTACCAGCGCGTGCGCACCCGCATCACCGCGCGCATGCCGACCGCCGACGAAGCGACCCTGTTGCACCAGGCGCGCATCCGTCCGCTTATCCTGGCCGAGGCGATCAATGCCGACGCGGAGGGAAGGCCGGTGGATTTCACGCTGTCCTGCTACGCATCCGGACGCGTGCAGATCGTGGTCGAGGGCGAGTGATGGCGTGGAACATCGAAGGCGGCCGGGTGCTGCGCGGCACGTCGCTCGAAGAGGGCGACCTTTGCCTCGCCAAGGGCCGGATCGCCGGGCCGACGCCGGGTACGCGGCACTTGGATGCGCGTGGCCTCTTGGTGATGCCTGGCCTCGTGGATATCCACGGCGACGCCCATGAGCGGCAGCTGGAGCCGCGCCCGGGCATCGGCTTCGCGGCACCTTTGGCGCTGCGCGACTCCGCGGCACAGATCCTGGCCGCCGGCATCACCACCGCCTATCTGGGTGTGACCCTTTCCTGGGAGCCGGGGCTGCGCTCCATCGCGGCCTGGCGCGCACTTCGATCGGCACTTGAGACCCTGGCCGCCGGACCCGACCTGCGCGTCCACCTGCGCTTCGAGGCCGACAATTTCGACTCCATCGATGAGGCACTGGAGGATATCGCAGCGGGCCGCATCCACCTCCTGGGCTTCAACGACCACACGCCCGGCATATTGAAGAAGCTTGGTGACGACACGCAGGCGGCGAAATATGCCGCCCGCGCAGGCATGACGCTGGCAGCGTTCCGAACGCTCGTCGAAGGCGTTGCGGCGCGGCGGGACGAGGTGCCGGCGGCACGTGCGCGCATGGCCAGGGCTGCCCAGGCTGTCGGGGTGACGATGCTCAGCCATGATGATGCGACAATCGAGTCGCGTGTGGCCTTCCGGGCCCTCGGCGCTCACATCGCGGAGTTTCCGTTGAGCGAGGCCATCGCGGAGGATGCACGCGACGCTCGCGAGTCTGTCGTGATGGGTGCTCCGAATGTCGTGCGCGGCGGCAGCCATCTCGGCTGGGCCTCAGCCGCGCCGCTTGCAGAGCGCGGACTCGTGACCATCCTGGCATCGGATTACTACTGGCCGGCGATGATGGAGGCCGCCTTCGTATTGGAGGCGCGCGGAACGCTCACCCTGGGCGAAGCCTGGTCACTGGTTTCGGCGAACCCGGCGCGTGCCTTGGGCCTCACCGATCGCGGGGTGATCGAACCGGGATTGCGCGGCGATATCGTACTGGTGGACGCGGCTTTGCGCGCACCGGTCGCCAGCTTCGTTGCGGGCGAACTGGCATGGCTCAGCACCGCAGGTGCCGCGCGCATCGCCTGAACTGGGCTAGGTGTTTGATCCCGAGTTTTGATGGTGCAGTCTTTTCACAGGAATGGAAGGACGCACCATGGGCCAGGTTCTCCACGAGTGCGCCCGCACGACAGAGGCGGTCCGTCGCGCAATCCAGCATAGTCAAGCGAGCCTGAGGGAACTCGCCCGCCGTGATGGGGTAGATCCCAAGGCCATCGCCAAGTGGCGCAGGCGCACCTCGGTTGCCGATCTTCCGACGGGACCACGCGAGGCACGTTCCTCCACGCTATCCACCCAGCAGGAGGCCATCATCGTCGCCTTCCGCCGTCATACCCTGCTGCCGCTCGATGACTGCCTCTACGCCCTGCAGGCCACCATCTCGCAACTCACCCGCTCGGCCCTGCACCGCTGCCTGCTCGCCACGGCAACTCCCGCCTGCCCGACGTCGCGGGCGACAAGCAGCCCAAGGCCAAGTTCAAGGCATGCCCCATCGGCGCCCGGCACATCCGTTGAACCGGTGGCGGGACGTGCCTCCTCCACATCGACATCGCCGGGGTGCAGACCGCCGAAGGCAAGCTCTATCTGTTTGTGGCCAACGACCGCACCAGCAAGTTCGCCTTC
>JAQGHV010000233.1 GCA_028288785.1 Rhodospirillales bacterium
ACCCCAACGCCCCCACCACATCCGGGAAGACGCGCTGGTACGCCTCGCCCCAGACGATCGACTTGTCGCTGTTCCGCGCCGCCTGCGCGCCACGCTGCTGGCCGACGCGGGTGTAGTAGTCCCAAAGGTGCTCCTGACCGGCCATGCATTCGATGGCGGCGCGCTTCTTCGCCCAGACGCTGCCGATATCCAGGTACACCTCCGGCACCCAGGCGCATTGCTCCGGCTGGTGCGGCTCGAACAGGAATACCGGCGGCGCGCCGAGCACCTTCTCGCCGGGATTGTGGCCATGCGCCTGCGCCGTGACGCGCGCGTGGAGCGCGAAATCGGTCACCGCCGGATGGTCGTGATTGTACGGGTCGGCCTTCGAGTGGGTCAGGATGAAGCCCGGCCTGACCGTCCGGTACACGTCGACCAGCCGGAACAGAGACGCCTTGCCGAGCCCGATTGGATAGTCGCCCAGATCCCAAAACTGGATATCCGCCACGCCAAGTGCGGCCGCAGCCCGCTCCGCCTCGGCCTGACGTTCGGTCTTCACGCGCTCCAGCGTCATGCCCGGCTGGCGCCACAGCTTCGCACTCTCGCCGCGTTCGCCATACGACAGGCAGATCACCGTCACCGCCCAGCCGGCCGCCGCATGCAGCGCGATCGCGCCCCCGGCACGCCAGACGAAATCCGCGGAATGCGCGCTCACCACCACTGCCGTCTTCATGCCGAACCCTCCTCGATCGCGGCGCATCTTCCAATGCGCGTCGGCCGCCGTCGAGAGCCGGCCGGCCCTGTTGACACGACTGCCCCGAGGTCGGAGCCTCGCTGAAAATTGGGAGGTCACCATGGTCAGCTCCGACCAGACCAAGAAGCATTTCCGCCTCCGCAGCCAGCGGTGGTTCGACGACCCGGAAGACCCGGGCATGACCGCGCTCTACATCGAGCGGATGCTCAACTACGGCCTGACCCGCGGTGAGCTGCAATCCGGCAAGCCGGTCATCGGCATCGCACAGACCGGGTCCGACATTGCCCCCTGCAACCGCCACCACATCGAGCTCGCCGCCCGCACCAAGGCCGGCATCCGCGACGCCGGCGGTATTCCGCTGGAGTTCCCGATCCACCCGATCCAGGAAACCGGCAAGCGGCCCACCGCCGCGCTCGACCGCAACCTGGCCTACCTCTCGTTGGTCGAGGTGCTGCACGGCTATCCGCTCGATGGCGTCGTGCTCACCACCGGCTGCGACAAGACGACGCCGGCCTGCCTCATGGGGGCGGCCACGGTGAACATCCCCGCCATCGTGCTGAGCGGAGGGCCGATGCTCGACGGCCACCACAAGGGACAGCTCACCGGCTCCGGCACCATCGTCTGGGCGGCGCGCAAGCAGCTCGCGCAGGGGCTGATCGACTATGATGGCTTCATGGACCTGGTCGCGAGCAGCGCCCCCAGCGTCGGGCACTGCAACACCATGGGCACCGCCCTTTCCATGAACGCGCTCGCCGAGGCGCTCGGCATGTCGCTCCCCGGCTGCGCCTCCATCCCGGCGCCGTACCGGGAGCGCGGCCAGATGGCCTACGAGACCGGCCGGCGCATCGTCGCCATGGTCGGCGAGAACCTGCGCCCGTCCGACATCATGACCCGCGCGGCGTTCGCGAACACCATCGTCTGCGCCTCCGCCATCGGCGCCTCCACCAACTGCCCGCCACACATCATCGCCATCGCGCGGCACATGGGCGTCGAACTCGCCATCGAGGACTGGCAGGCCATCGGCCACGACATCCCGCTGCTGGTCGATTGCCAACCCGCCGGGCGATTCCTCGGCGAGGCCTTCCACCGAGCCGGCGGCGTGCCCGCCGTCATGGCGGAACTGCTCCGCGCCGGTAAACTCGACACAAGTGCCATCACAGTGACCGGACGCAGCGTCGCGCAGGACGTCGACACCGCCCCCGAAGGCGACCGCGAGGTCATCCGCGCCTACACCGCGCCAATGAAGGAGCGCGCCGGCTTCGTCATCCTTTCCGGCAACCTGTTCGACAACGCGGTCATGAAGGTCTCCGTCATCGACGAGGCCTTCCGCCGGCGCTTCCTGACCAACCCGCCCGATGTGTTCGAAGGCAAGGTCGTCGTTTTCGAAGGCCCCGAGGATTACCACGACCGTATCGAAGACCCCTCCCTCGGCATCGACGCGCAGACCGTGCTCGTCATCCGCAACTGCGGCCCCGTCGGCTACCCCGGCAGCGCCGAAGTGGTGAACATGCAGCCGCCCGCCGCCCTCCTCGCGCAAGGCATCGACGCACTCCCCACCATGGGCGACGGCCGCCAGAGCGGCACCTCCGGCAGCCCCTCCATCCTCAACATCTCGCCCGAAGCAGCCGTCGGCGGCGGCCTAGCGCTGCTCAAATCCGGCGACCCCATCCGCATTGACCTCAACACCCGCAAAGTGGACGTGCTGATCCCCGACGCCGAACTCGCCGCACGCCGCGACGCTTGGACGCCACCCAAACTGCTGCACAAAACGCCGTGGGAAGAAATCTACCGCTCGATGGTCGGACAACTCGGCACCGGCGGCTGCCTGGAACCGGCCACGATGTATCTGGACATCCTCACTACCCGCGGCGAAAGCCGCCATAACCATTGAAGGGAGCAAGGCCGGGGGCGCTGCCCCCTGGTTCTTCCTTTACCGACAATTCGGCAGCTGTTGCGATGGCCTTGGCGGCTTGGGGCGGTAGGTCTGGCTGAGGGGGGTCAGCATTTGCGCCAAGTGTCTTTCGACGGTGATCCGCGGCGGTGTGCCGCGTGGTGTCGGGTGGATGATAACGCGGTCGATCAACGCGCGCGCCACCTCAACGGCTTCGGGGTTGTTGCCTTCATTCAGCGCCTCGCGGAGCCGCGCCACGGTCCGGCGATAGGCGTGGCCGAGGTTGGGCAATAGCCGCACGGGCGTCGGCTTGGCCTCGGCGAGTGAGCGGTGCAGCCGCTCCACCTCGGCCTCCGCCGCTAAAAGCTTCGCCTGGAGGCCGGCGCTTCGAAGTCCTTCAGCAATGGCTTCGAGCAGGTTCCCCAGCTTGCGTTCTGCGCTTTCCAGTTCGCGCCTCACCTGACCCTCGGCCGCAGCATGCTGGCCGGCAAGCCGGTTCCACTCGGCAGTGAACTCGGCCGCGAATGCCTCGGCGAGTTCTGGATCCATCATCTGCTCGGCAAGGATGGCGAGCACCCGGGCCTCGAGCACCTCGCGCTTGATCCCCACGCGATTGTTGCAAAGGCCACGCGTGGCACCGTTGCATCGGTAGTGGCAGGCGCGGTGAACCGAGAAGGGCCCGCCACAGGCGCCACAGATGATCTTGCCACTCAGCAGGTAGCGCGGCCGCCGCTTCTCCCAAAAGCGTTGGCGACCGGTGTCGGGATCCTGCGGCGCCGCGCTGGCCACCAATCGCGCCTGCGCGGCCGTCCAGAGCTGGTCGTCGATAATCCAGAGTTCGGGCACCAACCCCACGACTTGCGCCTCAGCTGGGTTGAGCAGCCGATGTGCCTGCCCCGACATGGGATCGACAATGCGGTGTCGCCGGTTCCAGACCAGCTCGCCGATGTAGTGCCGGTTCCGAAGCATGCCGTCGTCATGGCTGGGGCGGCCGCGGAGGGTCATGGTGCTCCAGTTCGCACCCTTGGGGCCGGCACGCCCTCGGTGTTCAGCATTCTGGCGATGACGCCCGGCGTCATGCCGCCGGCGAAGCACTCGAAGTTGCGGCGGACGACGGCGGCGTGCTCCGGCTCAATCTCCCGCAGGCCATGCTCGATCTCGCCGTCGGGACGCAGCACGGCAGTCGTGCGGCGGTAGCCATAAGGCGGGGCACCCATCGCGCGGCCAGCGTGGACACGCCCCTCGATGCCGCGCATGGTCTTGGCGACGAGGTCCTCGAGATACATCGCCGACATCGCGCCGCGGAGCCCAACGTGGCTGGATCCGACTTCGCCCTCGCTCAGCGTGACCAGCCGCACGCCGGTGTAGGCGGCGAGCTTGTGCAGGGCAGCGATATGCTCCTGGTCGCGGGATAGGCGGTCGAGCGCCTCGGCCAGGATGATGTCGACCTCGCCGTTGCGCATGGCGGCTTGCAGCGCCTGCAGGCCGGCCCGACCACGCTCACGTCAGAACGGCAAATGACGGCAACCCCGACATCGCAAACCCCCGCCAGCCAGTTTCCCATCACCACTGCGATTGCCGTCCACCTCGGGATCCGATGATGTCGTTGAACAACGCAAGCAGAGCCGGATGGTCGCTCCGGCGCCCTCCGACCAAGCCTTTCCGGAGATTCTCCAGCAGCGCAGCATAGCTTTGTTGCGCAGCCTCACGCTGGGCCACAATGTAGTAGCGGTCTGTAATCGCGAAGTCCGTGTGGTCGAGAATGCACATCACCAGCCAGACCGCCTCGGGATTGTCCTTGGCCAAGGTGGTCGCGAGGCAGTGGCGAAAGCTGTGGGGATCCATCGCCCAGCCAAAGCGCTCGCGCGTGTGCTGGCCGATGTGTGTGGCGAAACCGCTGAGCGACAGCGGGTTGCCGTAGTTGGAGATCCACAGGCGAAGCGGAGCCTCGGCACGATCTGCCGAAACCGGCCCCATGAACGCCGCGAGGAGCTTTGGCCGGTGAAGCTTGAGGTATCGTTTCATCGGGACCACCAGACTGGCGGGGAAGCTCTTTTCAACCGCCCGCCTCCCCTTGGTCTCGTCGGCCGCAAATTCAAACCGCCAGCTGTCGCCCGCCCGCAGCAGGTGGCGACCAATGATGATGCCGTGGAAATTGCGCCGCCTGAACGGACGCAGCACCAACAGGGCGATGATAAGCCCGTCGCGATAGAGGTCCGCCGCCTTGGCGAGATCCGCCAGCGTCTCCGCCTCGGCCATCAGGTCAAAGCCCAGCTGGACCAGTTCCCACCAGTCTTCAACCCGGTCCGCCTTGCTTCGGAGCGGTATTGCCGCGAAGTGCAGATTGGCGCGCGCAACCATTCCCAATTCTCTTCGGGGCACATGCCATTGAGTGCCATCACCAGCTTGGCGATGTACCCGGCAATGGTCGCTGATCCGCAGTCCTCCTGCAGGTAGGTGACGAATGCCTGCACGCGCTCGCGATCAAGGCGCTCCGCTGGCGCTTCGGTCGCGTGCAGCCAGCCGCGAAGCTTCAGGAAACCCAGCCAGCGGCCATAGTTCGCAACCAGGGCCGCGCGGGAGGCAGGGCGCCAGTGGGCGCCTGCGCCGCCGTTTTCGAGGAGGGGGGCGGCTTCGCAGGCCGCATTCCACGCCGCCTGATCCGCCGCCGGCCAATCTAAGAAGCGGATCCGCAAAGTATCGCTTCACGTTGAGCACCTTGGTGCCAGCCGCCGCAGCATGATGCGGATCATGGCCATCCGGACGAACGCGGCGGCGATACGGCAGTGCCGCTCGAAGTCGCGTGCCAGTCGGCGGTGATGACTGATCCAGCCGAGCGTTCGCTCGACGATCCAGCGCC